>NZ_JBSFNM010000003.1:0-327535 GCF_053587085.1 Kitasatospora sp. NPDC003701 | reverse complement strand
TGGGCGCCGCGCACGCCGTACTTCTCCAGCAGCAGCGCGTCATCGGTGACCTGGAGGTTCCCCATCCCCTTGACGGGGTAGAGCACGGTGATCGCGCGGGCGTCGTCCACCAGCTGGAAGAGGTCCCGGTCCCCGGTGACGATCTGCACCGGCCCCTCGGCCCGGGCGGTGAGGGTGCCGATCACGTCGTCCGCCTCGTAGCCGGGGGAGCCGAGCCGGGCGATGCCGAGCGCGTCCAGCACCTGCTCGATCACCGGCACCTGCGGGGCGAGCGTGTCCGGCACCTCCTCCTCGCCGTCCACGGCCGCCTCGGCGACCCGGTGCGTCTTGTAGGAGGGGATGAGGTCCACCCGCCACTGCGGGCGCCAGTCGGCGTCCATGCAGGCGACCAGCCGGTCGGGCCGGTGGTCCTGGACCAGCCGGGCGATGAAGTCCAGCAGGCCCCGGACGGCGTTGACCGGCTCACCCTGCGGGGAGCGCAGGGTGTCCGGCACGCCGTAGTAGGCCCGGAAGTACAGGCTGGCGGAGTCGAGCAGCATCAGTCGGGGTGCGGTCACGTCTCAGATCATGCCGTACCCGGCCGACAGCCCGCCGGTTTCAGTGTTCGTGCGGGCCGGCGCGGTGGACCGGTCCGTGCGAGTCGGCGCAGTGCTCGGGGAGGTCGCCGGCCGGGGTGGTGATCTGCAGCAGCGCGCCCGCCTCGTCCTCGCCGACGTGGTCGACCTGGAGGGTGCTGTGGGTGATCCCGTACTCGCTCGCCAGCCGGCGCTGGAGCTCCCGGCGGACGGCGTGGCAGTCGCCGCCGGGGGTGACCAGGATGTGCGCCGAGAGCGCCGGCTGGCCCGAGGTGATCTCCCAGATGTGCAGGTCGTGGATCTCCTCCACCAGGGGCTGGGCGACCAGCCGGTCCGCCACCGCGTCCGGGTCGACACCGGCCGGGGCGGCCTCCAGGAAGATCCGCCCGGAGGCGCGGACCAGGCCGACGCCGGCCTTCAGCATCAGCGCCACCACGATCAGCGAGGCGATCGCGTCCGCCCGGGCGAAGCCGGTGGCCAGCATCACCGCGCCGGCCACGGCGGTGGCGATGAACGCGTACAGGTCGGTCACCACGTGCTGGAAGGCGCCCTCGACGTTCAGCGAGCTGCGGTTGGCCTTCGACATGCACCAGGCGGCGGCCAGGTTGACCACGATCCCGACCAGTGCGGTGACCAGCACCAGCGAGCCGGTCACGTCCGGCGGGTCGATCAGCCGGGCGACGGCCTCGTAGCCCAGCCAGGCCGAGAGGATCATCAGGGTGACGCCGTTGGCCTGGGCGGAGAGGATCTCGGCGCGCTTGAGCCCGTAGGTGTAGCCGCCGCGGGCCGGGCGGGCGGACAGCCGCATCGCCACCAGGGCGAGCACGATCGAGGCGGCGTCGGTGAGCATGTGCGCCGCGTCGGAGATCAGTGCCAGCGACGACGCGGCGAAGCCGACCACCACCTCGCCGGCCATGAACACCACGATCAGGGCGAGGGCGCTCACCAGCCAGCGGCGGTCGGCGTCGGCGGCCACGCCGTGGGAGTGCCCGCCGGGACCGTGCCCGTGACCGTGCGCGCCGTGCCCGCCGCGGGCGTGGTCGCCGGCGGCGTGCCGATGGTCATGCGCATGATCATCGTGGGAGTGCTCGTGCCCGGCCATCGAAGTCCTTTCCTGGACGCATGGGGGTGGAGACAGGGACGCAACTGCCTGCAGTCGAAGTGAACCGCAGATCGAAAGAAGATCCAAAGGCTGCATTGGAGACCGTTGTCATTGCCGCGCGGCAAACCCCCGCCCGGTATGGCCGCACCGCCGCTGAGCAGCGCGGACGCGCCGGGGAGCCGGTCGGACCGGCGGGCGCCGCCCGCCGCTGCCGCCGGGCCGGGCGCGGTGGGCCGGGTGGCGTTCACGGTGGCGGTGCTCTCCTGCGGGGGCTCGGTGATCGTCCCGCCGGCGCGGAACGAGGCGGTGCACCGCCGGCGCCGGAGGGCGGGCGGTCGGTTCCTCAACGCCGCCGCCCGCGGACAGGTCACCCCCGGGCCCGAGGGGCGCACCACCGCCGCGTACGACCCGCCGCCGGCGCCGGGCGGGGCCCCGCTACGCCGTCGGCGTCAGCCCGTCGGCGGGCTTGACCCGATCGGGTGAGGCCGGTTTGCGCAGGTGCGCACGGCTGCGCAACGATCACCATCCGTGAAGATCGCTACGGCGGAAGCCGTCCGCTGGCTCGTCGAATTGGAGCCCGTCGCCGAGGAGTTGATGAATCGTCACCTCAGCTCGGCGCGCGAGTGGTTCCCGCACCAGTACGTGCCGTGGACCCTCGGCCGGGACTTCGACGGCCCGCTCGACGGGCAGCCCTGGTCCCCCGGGCAGTCGACGCTGAGCCCCGCCGTGCGCTCCGCCCTGGTGGTCAACCTGCTCACCGAGGACAACCTGCCCGGCTACCACTGGACGCTCGGGGCGCAGACCTCCCGGGACGGCGCCTGGGGCGCCTGGCTGCACCGGTGGACCGCCGAGGAGGACCGGCACGCCGGATCCATCCGCGCCTACCTGCACGCCGCCCGCGCCGTCGACCCGATCGACCTGGAGCGCGCCCGGATGGCCCAGGTCGGCACCGGCGCCGTCCCCGAGCCGGCCGGCGCCCTCGGGGTGATCGCCTACGCGACCGTGCAGGAGCTGGCCACCCGGGTGAGCCACCGCAACACCGGCCGGCTCAGCGGCGACCCGGTCTGCGAGCGGCTGCTCGCCCGGATCGCCCAGGACGAGAACCTGCACATGGTCTTCTACCGCGAACTGCTGCGGGCCGCCCTGGAACTCGACCCCGACCCGGTGCTCGCCGTACTGGACGGGACCGTCCGCGACTTCGCCATGCCGGGGCAGGGCATGCCCGGCTTCGCCCGGATGGCGGCCGAGGTCGCGGTGGCCGGCGTCTACGACCTCAGGGTCCACCACGACGAGGTGCTGGTCCCGCTGGTCCGCTCGCTGCAGCTCTTCGAGCGGACCGGCCTCGGCCCGGCCGGCGAGCGGGCCCGCGACCGGCTCGCCGGACACCTGGAACGCCTGGACGCCCGGGCCACCCGCTTCGTCGAACGCCGGGACCAGGCCCTGGCCGCGCGCGCCCGCCGCGCCGACGGGCCCCCCGAGAACGCGCCACTCGCCGGCCCGGCCGGCCGAACAGGAGCAGCATGACCATCACCACCGCCGGCACCGGCGTCACCGACATCGAGTTCCACTACGACCTCGGCAACGAGTTCTACGCGCTCTGGCTCGACGAGACGCTCGCGTACACGGCGGCGCTGTGGACGGGCATCCCCGACGACGAGCCGGACGGCACCGCGCTGCTCCGCGCCCAGCGGGCCAAGCTGGACCACCACCTGGACCTCGTCGGTGCCGGGCGCGGCGGGGGCGCTCGGCTGCTCGACGTCGGCTGCGGCTGGGGCGCGATGCCGGCCCACGCCCTCCGCGAGGACCGCGCCGCCGCCGTCACCGGCCTGACCATCTCCCGCGCCCAGCACGCCTACCTGGAGGCGCTCGGCCTGCCCGGCGTCGAGGCCCGGCTGGAGAGCTGGGAGGACCACCGCCCCGCGCGGCCGTACGACGCGGTCGTCGCGATGGGTTCCTTCGAGCACTTCGCCACCGCCGGGATGAGCCACGCCGAACGGCTCGGGGTCTACGCCCAGTACTTCGAGCACTGCCACGGCTGGCTGCGCCCCGGCGGCCGGATGTCGCTGCAGACCATCGCGTACGACGGCGCCGTCGACGGCGGGGGCCCGGTGGGGGAGTTCGTCGGCAGCGACATCTTCCCCGGGGCCAGGCTGCCCCGGCTGAGCGAGATCGCGGCGGCGGCCGATCCCTACTTCTCGCTCGTCGCGCTGCACGCCTCGGCCGAGGACTACGCCCGCACCCTCAAGGCGTGGTCCGCCCGGCTGCTGCGGGCCCGCGAGGAGGCCGAGCGCCTGGTCGGCCCGGAGGGCTACCGGCGCTACCGGCTGTACCTGCGGGCCAGTGAGGTGACGTTCCTGCGCGGCGCCGCCACGCTGTACCGGATCGGCTTCCGGCGGCGTGACGAGCCGCTGCGGCTGCCGGTCTGAGGCCGGGCGCGTGCAGCGGAGCAGCGGGCAGCCCGGGGGAGTGCGGCGCGGGGGAATGCGGCGAGGGGGCGTGCAGCGGGGGAGCACGCCACGGGAGAGCGCGCCGGTGACCGGACGGCGGGCCTGGGCGGCGGTGGCGGTGGTCTGCGCCGCGCTGTTCCTGCTCGGCCTGGACTTCACCGTCCTGAACGTGGCCGTCCCCGGCCTGCGGGCCGAGCTGGGCCCGAGCCTGGCGGAGACCCAGTGGATCGTCGACGGCTACGCGCTGGCGCTCGGCGGCTGCGTCCTGGCCGCGGGCGCGCTGGGCGACCGGTACGGCCGGCGCCTGGCCTTCACCACCGGCCTGGCGCTCTGCGCGCTCGCCTCGGTGGCGGGCGCGCTCGGCGACGACCCCGCCCACCTGGTCGCCGCCCGCTGCGGGATGGGGCTGGGCGCGGCGCTGTTCATGCCCGCCACCCTCTCCACCATCGTGCACGTCCTGCCCGCGGCGGCGGACCGGCGGCGGGCGATCGGCGTCTGGGCGGCGGTGGCCGGAGTCGGCGCGCTGTTCGGGCCGGTCGCGGGCGGCTGGCTGGTCGAGCGGTACGGCTGGCAGGCGGCGTTCTGGCTGAACGTCCCGGTGGTGGCGGCGATCCTGGCGGCCGTACCGGTGCTGCCCGAGTCGCGCGACCCCGGGGCGCGGCCGCTGGACCGCCCGGGCGCGCTGCTCTCCTGCAGCGGGCTGCTGGCGCTGGTCTGGGCCATCATCGAGGCGCCCGGGCGCGGCTGGACCAGCGCCGAGGTGCTGGCCGCCTTCGGCGCGGCGGCGCTGCTGCTCGCCGGGTTCGCGGGGTGGCAGCTGCGGTGCGCGGCGCCGATGGTGCCGGTCCGGCTGCTGCGCGGCGGCCCGGTCTGGCCGGCCACGCTCTGCCTGGCGCTGATGTCCTTCGCGATGTTCGGCGCGATGTTCCTGCTGACGCTCTACCTGCAGCAGGTGCGCGGGCTGTCGCCCTGGCAGGCCGGGCTGCGGATGGTCCCGCTGTCGCTGGGGCTCGCGGCCGGTGCGGTGCTCGGCCCGCTGGTGGCGCGCCGGCTCGGCGCCCGGGTCCCGGTGGCCGCCGGGCTGCTGCTGATCGTCGCCGGTTTCGCCCAACTGGGCCGGCTGGCCGCCGACTCGGGGGACGCTCCGGTGCTGGCCTTCGAAGGCATCTGCGGCCTCGGCGCCGGGCTGCTGGCGCCGGTCGCCACCGAGCTGGTGATGAGCGCCGTGCCCGCGGCCATGGCGGGGGTCGGCTCCGCCCTCAACGACGCCACCCGGCAGGTCGGTTCGACGCTCGGCGTGGCCGTGCTCGGGTCGGTCCTGGCCACCTCGGTGGCCGGCGCCCCGGCGGGGGACGTCGGCGCGTTCACCGACGGCCTCGCCGCCGCCTCCCGGGTGGGCGCCGCGGCCGCCCTGCTCGCCGCCGTCCTCGCCTGGTACCGGCTCCCCGGGCGCCGCCCGGCCCCGTCCCCCGTTCTCGTCCCCGAGCTCGACTGACCACCCCCGCTAGCGAAAGGCCCACCGGCATGTCCTCGTCCCAGAGCTACGACATCCTCCACGCCTGCCTGATCACGGAGTTCGACGTGGCCCCCGAGCGCGTCCGGCCCGACGCCACCCTGGCCTCGCTGGAACTCGACAGCCTGGCGCTGGTCGAGCTCTCGCTGCTGGTGGAGGAGCGGATCGGCGTCACCGTGGCCGACATCCGGCCCGACGGCACCCTCGGGGAGCTCGCGGCCTTCGCCGACGCCGGCCTGGCTGCGGGCGCGCTCAGTTGAGCGGGCGCACGGTGGCCGTGACCGGGCTCGGCCTGGTCACCCCGGCCGGCTTCGGCGCGGCGGCCACCTGGCAGCACTTCCTGGGCGGGGAGCCGACCGCCCGCCCGGACCTGACGCTGGCCGGGTTGAACGCCGACTTCTGCTGCACCGTCGACCCGTACGACGCGCCGGGGCTGCTCGGCGGCCGGCTGGCCCGCCGGCTCGACCCCTTCGCCCAACTCGCCGTCCTGGCCGCCCGCGAGGCGGTCGCCGACGCCCGGCTCGACCCGGCCGGGTGGGACGGCGCCCGGGTCGGGGTGGTGCTCGGCGTCAGCGCCACCAGCGTCACGACCCACCAGGTCGAGTACGCCCGGCTGGAGCAGGGCCGGGCGGACCGGATCTCCCCGCTGATGCTGCCGCGCAGCATCCCCAACATGGCGGCCGGCGAGGTCAGTCTGGACCTCGGGGCGCTCGGGCCCAGTCTGGTCGTCAGCACCGCCTGCGCGTCCGGCACCAGCGCGCTCGGGCTCGCCTGCGACCTGCTCCGGGCCGGCACCTGCGACCTGGTGCTGGCCGGCGGGGCGGACAGCGGCCGCTCCCGGATGGTGGCGACCGCCTTCGACCGGCTCGGGGCGCTCTCCCGGCGGCGGCACGACCCGGCCGGTGCCTCGCGGCCGTTCGACGCCGACCGGGACGGCTTCGTCCTCGGCGAGGGCGCGGGCGTCCTGGTCCTGGAGCGCGTCGAGCACGCCCGGGCGCGCGGTGTCCGCCCGCGCGCCTACCTGGCGGGGCACGGCTCCGCCGCCGACGCGTACCACTTCACCGCGCCCCACCCGGACGGCGACGGCCTCGCCCGCGCCCTCGACACCGCGCTCGCCGACGCCGGGCTGGCGCCGTACGAGATCGGGCACGTCAACGCGCACGGCACCGGCACCGCGCTGAACGACCCGGCGGAGGCGGCGGCGCTGCGGCAGGTCTTCCACCGCCCGCCGCCGGTCACCGCCAACAAGAGCGTGATCGGCCACACCATGGGAGCGGCCGGCGCGATCGAGGCGGCCCTGACCGTGCTGACCCTGCAGCACCAGCTGATCCCGCCGACCGCCAACCTCGACCGGATGGACGAGGCGATCGACCTCGACGTGGTCACCAAGGCGCCCCGGCCGGTCGCCCTGCAGGCCGCCGTCTCGGTCTCCAGCGGCTTCGGCGGCCAGAACGCGGTCGTCGTCCTGACCGCCGTCTGACCGTCCCGGCCCCCGTTCCCCGCCGTTCCCGTCCGCTGCCCGTCCGCCCGTGCCCGGGCTCCGGTCCGGCCGCCGCACCCGGAAGGGGCACGCGGCGGCTCCGCGCTGCCCGGTTCCGTCACCCCGTCCACCGTCACCGTCCCGCCCTGGAGTACCGCCATGCCCGGCCGCACCCCGACCGCCGACCCCGCCGTGCCCGCCGACCCCGCCGTGCCCGCCGACCCTGCTGTGCCTGCCGACCCCGCCGTGACCGCCCCGCCGCAGGCCCGCCCCGCCGGAGCCGGCCGCCGGCCGAGCCGCTCCGGCGGGCCGCTCGGCCGGGCCCGGCTCACCGCCGCCCGCCTCTACAGCCGGGTGCTGATGCGCCGCCCGCCCGCCGACTGGTCGGTCCCGATCGCCGACGGCCGGTACGGGCCAGCCGAACCGGCCGACGGCCGGCCGCTCACCCTGCTGATGCTGGGCGACTCGCTGGCCCAGGGCCTCGGGGCGGGCCGGCGCGAGGAGACCCTCGGCGGCCGGCTCGCCGACGGCCTCGGCCGCCGCCTGGACCGGCCGGTGGACCTGCGGGTGCTCGCCCGGGTCGGCGCCACCACGGCGGGCCTGCACCGGCAGGTGGCCCGGGCGGCCCGGCTGCGGCCCGGTCTCGCGGTGCTGATCGTCGGCGGCAACGACGCCCTGCTCCCGGTGCCGCTCGGCCGCTCCGGCCGCCGCTTCGCCCACCTGCTGCGGGTCCTGCACGAAGCCGGCTGGCAACTGGTCGTGGTGCCCTGCCCCGACCCCGGGTACGCCCCCGGGCTCCGCTCCCCGGCCCGCTGGTGGGGCGGTCGCCGCTCCCGGCGGCTGGCCCGGCTGCAGGGCCGCGCGGCCGAGCGGGTCGGTGCCGTGCCGGCGGCGTCCTCCGGGACCGAGTTCCGCGACCGGGCGCACGAACTCCTCGGCCCGGACGGCGTGCACCCGTCCCCGCGCGGCTACGCGGAGCACGCGGAGCGGATGCTGCCGAGCCTGCTGGCGGCCGCCCGCCGGTCCGACCACGCCGGGTCCGACCACGCCGGGGCCGACCGCGCCGGGGCCGACCGTCCCGGGGCCGATGCTGCCGGGCCCGACCGAGCCCGAACGGCCGGGGCCGCCGAGCCCGCCGCCGCGACCGGTTGAGGAACTACCCGAGGGCGGCGGCCCCGACCGCCTCCAACGGCACCGTCCGGGCCGCCGTCGCCGCCCGGACCAGGGCCTGCATCACCCGCAGGTCGTCCCCCTGCTCGGGGTGCCACTGCACCCCGAGGGTGAACCCGGGCCCCTCCACCGCCTCCACGGTGCCGTCCGGCGCGTGCGCGCTCACCCGCAGCCCCGAGCCGAGCCGGTCCACCGCCTGGTGGTGGAAGGTCGGCACGGTCAGCTCGCTCTCCGGCAGCAGCCCGCCGAGCAGCGTGCCGGGCACCGGCCGCACCTGGTGCTCCCCGTACTTGCCGGGCGTGCCGGCGTGCACGTCCGGGCTCACCACGTCCGGGAGGTGCTGGACGAGCGAGCCGCCGCAGACCACGTTCAGCACCTGCATGCCCCGGCAGATGCCCAGCAGCGGCATGCCCGCCGCCAGGGCCGCCCGCAGCAGCGCCGACTCCCAGTGGTCCCGCTCCGGCGCGTCCGCCTCGGTCAGCGGGTGCGGCGGCTGCCCGTAGTACGCCGGGTCGATGTCCGGCCCGCCCGCGACGACCAGCGCGTCCAACCGGGCGAGCACCTCCGGCGCGCGCTCCGGGGCGTCCGGCGGCAGCAGCACCGCGATCCCGCCCGAATCCCGCACGTACGCGGTGTACCGCTCGGGCACCAGTGCCACCCGGCGGGCCCGCCAGTCGCTCCAACTCGCGTCCACCAGGTAGGTGCTGACGCCGATGAAAGGCCTGCGATCCATGGCGGGCATTCTCCTCCCGCCCCGCCCGATACCTCGTCAACCACGCGTATCGGCGCGCCACACCCGCCCGCCCTCTTCCGCGCTGTCAGTGGCAGGCCGTACGGTTCGCTGTGACCGTCTGATCTCGCTGAGTGATCGAAGGGGAGGGTTCCGCCATGCCCGACAACGCCGCCGCGGGTGCGCCGCCGCGCGCGCCGCTCACCCTCGACGAGCTGCGCACGCTGGTCGACGCCGGCGAGATCCACACCGTCGCGCTCGCCTTCACCGACATGCAGGGCCGGCTCCAGGGCAAGCGCTTCGCGGCCCGGTTCTTCCTCGACGAGGTCGCCGAGCACGGCGCCGAGGCCTGCGACTACCTGCTCGCCGTCGACATCGACCTCAACACCGTCGACGGCTACGCCCACTCCTCCTGGGAGACGGGCTACGGGGACTTCGCCATGCGCCCCGATCTCGGCACGCTCCGGCTCACCCCCTGGCAGCCCGGCACCGCCCAGGTCACCGCCGACCTCGCCCGGCACGGCGGCCACCCCGTGGAGACCGCGCCCCGCCGGCTGCTGCAGCGCCAGATCGAGCGCCTCGCCGAGTACGGCCTGGCCGCCGACATCGGCACCGAGCTGGAGTTCCTGGTCTTCCGCGACACCTACGAACAGGCCTGGCTCGGCGGCTACCGCGGGCTCACCCCGGCCAACCAGTACAACGTGGACTACTCGCTGCTCGGCACCGCCCGGGTCGAGCCGCTGCTATCCCGGATCCGCAACGAGATGGCCGGCGCCGGCCTGGTGGTCGAGTCGGCCAAGGGCGAGTGCAACCTCGGCCAGCACGAGATCGCCTTCCGCTACGCCGACGCCCTCACCACCTGCGACCAGCACAGCGTCTACAAGACCGGCGCCAAGGAGATCGCCGCCCAACAGGGTTGCGCACTCACCTTCATGGCCAAGTACGACGAGCGCGAGGGCAACAGCTGCCACATCCACCTGTCCCTGCGGGACCTGCGCGACGGGCGCGATCCGGGCGGCGCCCCCGCCTTCGCCGACCGCGACGGCCGGATGACCGACACCATGCGGCACTTCCTCGCCGGCCAGCTCGTCGCGCTGCGCGAGTTCAGCCTGCTCTACGCGCCCAACATCAACTCCTACAAGCGCTACCGGCCCGGCTCCTTCGCCCCGACCGCCGTCGCCTGGGGCCGCGACAACCGGACCTGCGCCTACCGGGTGGTCGGCCACGGCCCGAGCCTGCGGATGGAGAACCGCGTCCCCGGGGGTGACGTCAACCCGTACCTCGCCGTGGCCGGCATGATCGCCGCCGGCCTGCACGGCCTCCAGCAGAAGCTCGAACTGCCCGCCCCCTGCCTCGGCAACGCCTACGCCGCCGACGAGTACACCCGGGTGCCCGGCTCGCTGCGCGAGGCCGCCGACCGCTGGGGCCAGAGCGAGCTCGCCCGCGACGCCTTCGGCAACGACGTGGTCGAGCACTACCTGCACATGGCCAGGGTCGAGCAGTCCGCGTACGACGGCGCCGTCACCGACTGGGAGCGCTACCGGTCCTTCGAGCGGATGTGAGCGGCATGGAGAGCCCCACCGCCTGCACCGTCCTCAACCCCGCCACCGGCGAGCCGCTCGGCACCGTCCCCGACACCACCCCGGCGCAGCTGGACGCCGCCGTCCAGCGCGCCCTCAAGGCCCAGCAGGGCTGGGCCGCGCTCGCCCCCGGCGAACGCGCCCGACTGCTGCGCCGCTTCGCCGACCAGGTCGAGGTGCACATCCCCGAGCTGGCCGCGCTGGAGGTGAGCGAGGCCGGCCACACCCTCGGCAACGCCCGCTGGGAGGCCGGCAACGTCCGCGACCTCCTGGAGTACGCCGCCGGGGGAGTGGAGCGGCTGACCGGCCGCCAGATCCCGGTGGCCGGCGGCCTGGACGTCACCTTCCACGAGCCGATCGGGGTGGTCGGGGTGATCGCCCCGTGGAACTTCCCGATGCCGATCGCCGCCTGGGGCTTCGCCCCCGCGCTCGCCGCGGGCAACGCCGTGCTGCTCAAGCCCGCCGAGGCCACCCCGCTGACCGCGCTGCGGCTGGCCGAACTCGCCCTCGCCGCCGGGCTTCCGGAGGGCCTCCTCCAGGTCGTCCCCGGCCACGGCGCCACCACCGGGCGGGCCCTGGTCGACCACCCCGCCGTCCGCAAGATCGTCTTCACCGGCTCGACCCTGGTCGGCAAGGAGGTCGCCGCCCGCTGCGCGGCCCGGGCCAAGCGGGTCACCCTCGAACTCGGCGGCAAGAGCCCCAACATCGTCTTCGCGGACGCCGACCTCGCCCGCGCCGCCGACCCGATGTCCTTCCTCGACAACAGCGGGCAGGACTGCTGCGCGCGCAGCCGCATCCTGGTCCAGCGCGAGGCCCTGGACGACTTCCTCGCCCTGCTGCTGCCCGCCGTCGAAGCCGTCCGCACCGGGGATCCGGCCGACCCGGACACCGAGCTCGGCCCGCTGATCTCCGCCGCCCAGGTCCGCCGGGTCGCCTCCTACGTCACCCCCGAGCTGCCGGTGCTGGCCCGCGGCGCGGTGCCCGACGGCCCCGGTTTCTGGTACCCGCCGACCGTGCTCGCCCCCGCCGACCCGAGCGTGCCCGCGGCGACCGAGGAGATCTTCGGCCCGGTCGCGGTGGTGCTCCCCTTCGACGACGAGGCGGACGCCGTCCGGCTGGCCAACGCCACCCGCTACGGGCTCTCCGGCTCCATCTGGACGCGGGACGTCGGCCGCGCGCTGCGCATGGCCCGGGGTGTCGCGGCGGGCAACCTGTCCGTCAACTCGCACTCCTCGGTGCGGTACTGGACGCCCTTCGGCGGGTTCGGCGAGTCCGGTCTCGGCCGGGAGCTCGGGCCGGACGCGCTGGTCCACTTCACCGAGACCAAGAACGTGTTCATCCAGAGCGAGGAGTAGGAGCCAGCCATGAGCGAGAAGCCTGCCGCGGCCGGGAAGGACGGCCCGGTCTGCCGGCGCCTGGTCGGCCGCACGGCCGTGATCACCGGGGCGGGCAGCGGCATCGGTCTGGCCGCCGCCCGCCGGCTCGCCTCCGAGGGCGCCAGGGTGGTCTGCGCCGACGTCGACGAGGAGACCGGCAAGGCGGCCGCCCAGGAGGTCGGCGGCCTCTTCGTGCACACCGACGTCACCGATCCGTACATGGTCGAGGCGCTGTTCGACGAGGCCTACGAGACCTACGGCAGCGTGGACGTCGCCTTCAACAATGCGGGCATCTCGCCGCCGGAGGACGACTCCATCCTGACCACCGAGCTGGCGGCCTGGCGCAAGGTGCAGGAGGTCAACCTGACCTCCGTCTACCTCTGCTGCAAGGCGGCGCTGCCCTACATGCGGCGGCACGGGCGCGGCTCGATCATCAACACCGCCAGCTTCGTGGCCCGGATGGGCGCGGCCACCTCGCAGATCTCCTACACCGCCTCCAAGGGCGGGGTGCTGGCGATGTCCCGCGAGCTGGGCGTGCAGTTCGCGCGCGAGGGCATCCGGGTCAACGCGCTCTCGCCCGGGCCGGTGGACACCCCGCTGCTGCGCGAGCTGTTCGCCAAGGACCCGGAGCGGGCGGCCCGCCGGCTGGTGCACATTCCGCTCGGCCGCTTCGCCCGGCCCGAGGAGATCGCGGCCGCCGTCGCCTTCCTCGCCAGCGACGACTCCTCGTTCATCACGGCGAGCGAGTTCCTGGTCGACGGAGGCATCGCCGGGGCCTATGTGACCCCGCTCTAGAGGTGCCGTCGGGCCTTCTCACCGTAATCTCATGGAGAATGCCGGAAATCGGGTGTCGCGCTGATATCGCGTTTATCCGGCTGCCTTTAGATTCTCTGTCGTGAGCGAGCAGATTCCCGCCGGGTGGTACCCGGACCCGAAGGACACCACCAGCGATCCGCGACCGCAGCGCTGGTGGGACGGCAAGGGCTGGACGGCCGACACCCGGCCCGCACCCTCGGACGCCCCGCCGCCGGAGCCCGCGGCGCCCGGGGCTCCGGGGCCGGACGCGACCGCCGAGACCCGGGTGCTGGAGGGCGAGGTGCTGGGGAGCGGGCCGACGGTCCGCTACCCCGAGCCGCCCCCCTTCGGTGCCGCCTACGGCGCGGTCGCCCCGCCGCCGCCCAAGCCCCGGCGCAAGCCGTCCAAGCTGGTGGTCGCGGCCACCGTCGCGGCCCTGCTGGGCCTCGGCGCCGGCTCCGGGATCACCTACCTGGTGATGGACCACCACGGCGAGACGCGTGCCTCGCACCGCACTCCCCGGCAGGCCCCGCCGTACGGCGAGGAGGGCCCGTGGGGCGGGCTGCCCGATCTGGGCGGCCCCGGCAACGACGGCGGCCAGGGGAACGGCAACGGCAACGGCCAGGGGAACGGGAACGGCGGGAACGGCCAGGGCCGGGGCAACGGCCAGGGCAACGGGAACGGCAACGGCCAGGGCGGCAACGGCGGGAGCGCCCAGGGCGGCGGACCCGCCGCCGACCTGGTGAACCGGATCACCCTGCCCGTCCCCTCCGGCTGGCAGGGCGGCACCACCCCGGACGGCTTCGCCGCGCTGAGCGTGGGCTCCTACACCTGCGAGGGCGGCGGCAACTGCTCGCTGGGCGGCGCCAACACCGGCCGGATCGCCGGCGGCGGCACCGACGCCCAGGCGGCGGCCAAGGCCGACATCGAGAAGGCGGCCAAGGACTCGTACAACGACCTCAACTCCCACGAGGAGCTGAAGTCCGAGGCGGTCAAGGTCGACGGCCGGGACGGCTACCTGGTCCGCTGGAAGGTCGATGCGGCGAAGGGCAACGACGGCTACGTGCAGACCGTGGTCTTCCCGTCCGCCGACGGCAAGTCGCTGATCTCCGTCCACCTCGGCTTCGACATCGCCGACAAGGCGCCCGACGTCGCCGTGATGGACAGCATCGTCAAGGGCATCGCCGACTACACCGGCAAGGTGCCCGCCTTTCCGGGCGGCGCTGCCGGCCCCGACGGCGGCACCGCCACCACCTGACCGCGCTGCTCCGCTCACGTACGGCGGCCCACCCGGACTCGTCCGGGTGGGCCGCCGCCGTGTTCACACGCCCCGGTGGGGTTCGCCTGGGCCGGACCGCACGGGGGTCGGTGGGCGGCCCGGCCCAGGCTCCGGCGGTCAGGAGTCGCGTCGAACAGCCTCGAAGCGACGGCGCCGGAGCACCATGCCGGCCCAGCCGACGCTGATCGCGGCGGCGCCGGCCAGCAGCAGCGGACCGGTGGCCGAGCCGCCGACGGCGGCGCTGGCGGTCGGCACGACCGCGCCCGCCGGCTCGTTGGCGTTGCCGCCGTGCCCGTGGTGGGCGACGGTGGACTTGGACTGGCCCGCGGTGATCTGCTCCTCGCTCGGCGCGGCCGGAGCCTGCGCGGAGAGCGCCGAGACGGTCTGGCCGGCGGCGACCGCGTGCTGACCGAAGTCGACGTCGGAGCAGCTGTAGAACGCCTCGGGGCTGTCGCTGCGCTGCCAGACCATGTAGAGCAGCTGGCGGCCGGTGCGCTGCGGCAGCGTGCCGGTGTAGTTGTAGTACCCGTCCGTGGCGGTGCGGGTGACCTGCACCTGGGCGACCGGGGTGGACTCCAGGTCGGACCACTTCAGCGGCTTGGTCGGGTCGTAGCCGGCCTTGGTGATGTAGACGGTCTGGGTGCCGACGTGCGCGGCGGTGACGCGGAACTTGAAGTTGAACGAACCGGCGCTGACCGGGGTGGCCGGCCAGTCGGTGCGCGGCATGTCGAGCGCCTTGTACTTGTCGCGGTTGGCCGAGCAGAGCTTGCCGTCCGGGATCAGCGCCTGGTGGTTGCCGTTCGCGTTGGCGATGTTGACCTCGTTCCAGTCGTACAGCGGCTGGGTGCCGCTCATCGCCACGAGGTCCTTGCAGACCTGGGACTTGGGGGTCTCCGGGCCCTCGGCGTAGCAGGCCGCGATCCGGCTGACCGGGTTGGTCATGGCGCCGTGGGCACTGGCGGTGCCGGCGGCGGTCGTCGAAACGGCGAGGACCGCGGCGCCTATGACACCGAGGGACAGGGCACTTCGCTTGATGGACATGGGGTGGGGACTCCTTGACCGTCTTCCGGACCGAGAGTGTGGGGGATGGGCACGCCTGCCCGGGGCCCGCCGGCCCGGCGCGCGGGACCCGGGCTGAGCGTATGATTGGACTAGACCAACTGGCAATAGCCGGTTGTGGCGTACTTTTTGACGGACTGTAGCCGTACGCGCAGCACAGAGGCCCGGGGGGACGCAGGAGTTAGGCGTCCCCTCGGGCCTCTTTAAGGCTGGGAAAAGGTCAGCTCCGCAGCGGCGGCCCCGTCTGGTGGACGGTCATCCCCCCGGCGACGCTGCCGGCCTGGATCACATTGCCGTACACCGTCCCACTGAACGTGTTGTTCCGACTGTCCCCGCCCGGGGCCGGCAGCTGCGGCCTGAACTCGTCCAGAATGCCCTGGAGTTCCTCGGCCACCTCGGGGTTCTCCAGCAACGCCTGCCGCAGCCGGCCGCGCCAGGTGCCGGCCAGGTCGTTGACGGCCTCGGTGTCGCCGGCCGCCTGGGCGCGGACGATGGCCGTCCGCGAGCGCTCCAGGGCCGCCGCCTCCGCCTCGTCGGCCTCGCCCCGCCCGAACAGCGCGGCGAACCGCGAACGGGCCTGCGTCCAGGCCTCGGTGGCCATCAGCCCGACCAGGGTGGTGGCGCCCGACGTCACCAGTTGCTGCACGATCTCGGCATCCACGGCTGCCCCCTGGGGTCGCGTCCGGTCCTGTCCGCACCACGGTAGAGCAACGGCGGTGCCACGGAGGGGAATCCGGCGAGGTCAGAGGAAGGTCTTCAGCTCGCCCCGGTAGGTCGGGACGGTGCGCACCACCGTGTCGCCGTCGATCAGGTGCAGCTCGGCGAAGCGCTCGCAGAGCTCGCCCGCCTTGGCGTGCCGGAACCAGACCCGGTCGCCGATCAGCAGGTCGTCGGCGGCCGGGCCGAGCAGCGGGGTCTGCACCTCGCCGGCGCCCTCCATCGGGTCGTAGCGCAGCCCCGGCGGCAGGTAGGGCACCGGCGAGCGGTCCGGCCCGGCCGCGCCGGAGGCCGGGTAGCCGCCGCCGAGCACCGTCACCACGCCGAGGCCGGGCCGGCGCACCACCGGCTGGCCGAACAGCGCGGCCGGCCGGCCCCGGAACGCGCGGTAGTGGTCGAACAGCCGCGGCACGTACAGCCCGGAGCCGGCCGCCACCTCGGTGACCACCCGCTCGGCAACGGTCGACTCGACGCTGCCGGTGCCGCCGCCGTTGACGAACTCCAGCTCGGCCACCCGGCGCAGCCGCCGGACCACCGCCGCGCGCCGCTCGGCCAGTTCGGCCCGCGCCTTCGCCTGCATCAGCCGGATCATCCGTGAGCGCACCGGCCGCCCGGGCGGGCTGTCGCCCACCCCGGCGATGTGCCCCTCGTAGGCCATCAGCCCGACCACCCGGAACCCCCGGCGGCGCTGCACCAGCTCGGCGAAGGCGCCGAGGTCCTCGGGCGTGCGCAGCGGCGAGCGCCGGGCGCCGACCCGGACCCGCCCGCCGAACAGGTGCAGCGCGGTGTCCAGCTCCAGGCAGACCCGCACCTCGGCGGGGCCGGTCCGGGCCGCGTCGATCAGGTCGAGCTGGGCGGGGTCGTCCACCAGCACGGTGACGGCGGCGGCCAGCGCCGGATCGGCGGTCAGCTCGGCGAAGCCGGCCCGGTCGGCGGAGGGGTAGGCCAGCAGGACGTCGCCAACGCCCCCGCGGGCCAGCCAGAGCGACTCGTCGAGGGTGAAGCTCATCACCCCGGCGAAGCCGTCCGTGGCCAGGACCCGCTCCAGCAGCGCCCGGCAGCGCACCGACTTGCTGGCCACCCGGATCGGCTTGCCGGCCGCCCGGCGGACCAGGTCGGCGGCGTTGGCGTCGAAGGCCGCCAGGTCGACGACGGCCACCGGGCCGTCCAGGTGGGCGGTGGCCCGGTCGTACCGGGCTCGGTCGGCCGCCGGCGAGGGCGCGGCGGCGGTGCGGGCAGCAGCTTCGAGCGTGGCCATGGGCGCAGAGTGCCACACCGGACTACCGGTGGGTAGGCCTGTGACGGCGATCCGCCCCGACGGCGCGCGATCCGCCTCGCTCCGGCGGCGGGTGTGAGGTGGCATAGGGTCGGCCGGGTGGACCGCAAGAACATCCCGAACCCAGGATTCGCCGCCGACGACGGCACCGCCGACCCGGCGCTCGCCGAGGCGCTCGCACGCTGGTCGCAGGAGCGCGCGGCCGAGCCGGAGGTGCTCGCGGCGCTGATGCCGACCCGGCTGATGGTCCCGATCGTCGCCGTCCTCGGCGAGGTGGAGCTGGACGAGCACGGGCACAAGCACGAGAAGACCAGTGACATGGCCGTCCCGGTGATCGAGGCGGCGGACGGCCGTCGCGCCCTGCCGGCCTTCACCTCGATGGAGGCGATGACCCGCTGGCGGGCCGACGCCCGGCCGGCGCCGGTCGCCGCCCCGCAGGCCGCGACGGTCGCCTTCTCCGAGCGGGCGGACACCCTGCTGATCGACCCGGCCGGCCCGGTGCCCTACCAGCTGTCCGGGGCCCGGCTGCGCGCGCTGGCGGAGAACCGGCCGTACCTGCCGCCGGTGCGCGACCCCGAGGTGCGCGAGGCCGTCCGGGCGCTGCTGGCGGCCGAGCCGCAGGTGGTGAGCGGTCTGCTGGCGCCGTACCGGGAGGGGGACGGCCTGCTCGCGGTGGTGTTCGACCCGGCGCTGGACCAGGAGGCCGTCCAGGCCGCCGCGCAGCGGGTCGGGCAGGCCGTCGCGGCCGACCCGGTGCTGCGGGTCCGGCTCGACCGGGGCCTGAGCCTGGCCGTCCTGCCGGCCGGTGCCGAGCTGCCCGGTGAGCCGCTGTACCGCCGGTAGCGGCCGCGGCAGGGCCTAAGGCGAAGCGGGCCGGGGCGCAGGACGACAGGACGGCGGTGCCCCCTCGGCCCGGTGGGCGAGGGGGCACCGCCGTGTCCTGGTGGTTCTCAGGCGTAGACCGGCCCGGTGAACTTCTCGCCCGGCCCGGTGCCCGGCGCGTCCGGGACGATCGACGCCTCGCGGAAGGCCAGCTGGAGCGACTTCAGGCCGTCCCGCAGCGGGGCGGCGTGGAAGTTGCTGATCTCGGGGGCGCCGGCGGTGACCAGCCCGGCCAGTGCGGTGATCAGCTTGCGCGCCTCGTCGAGGTCCTTGTCGGCCTCGCCGCCCTCGGCCAGGCCGCACTTGACGGCGGCGGCGCTCATCAGGTGCACCGCGACGGTCGTGATCACCTCGACGGCCGGGACCTCGGCGATGTCCCGGGTGAGGTCGTCGAAACCGATCGCCTCGTCGTCCGCGGCGGGGTTCTGGGTGGGCTCGCTGCTCAAGGGGGGCTCGTTCCGTCGTGCCGGTGTCCGTACCCGAGGAGCGTACAAGGGGGCGGGCGAGGACCCGGGCCGCGGGGAGCGAGGGGCGGAATACCGGGCACGGCCGAAACGCTGTATGCTTCGAGACTGACCGGCCAGGAGCTCTCCGAGGGCCCCCGGCCAGCAAGTGGAGGCTCCACCCAGGAGGCCCGAGAGGGCAACCGCGAAAGTCTCCCACCCGATCGGCCTCGCGGTCGACGGGTCCCGGTCCGCGACGGGCGCCCAGGCGCCGAGTCGCCCGCAGCACCCCTCACCGGGTGCGGCCCCCGGTTGTGTGGAGCCCCGCTTGTACCGAGCGGGGCTTTTTTCGTGTCGCGGTGCATGCAGTGCCAACCAGCAAGGTAGGCAGCGCAGCACGAATGAAGCCCCGCCCAGTGGTCGAGTCCACTACGTGCGACCGCCGTCCGACGGCCGCATCGCAGAAGGTGCAACCGAGGAGGCCCCATCAGCACCGAGCCCCGCATCAACGACCGGATTCGCGTCCCCGAGGTGCGACTCGTCGGTCCCAGCGGCGAGCAGGTCGGCATCGTGCCGCTTGCCAAGGCGCTGGAGCTCGCGCAGGAGTACGACCTCGACCTCGTCGAGGTCGCGGCGACCGCCCGGCCGCCGGTGTGCAAGCTCATGGACTACGGCAAGTTCAAGTACGAGTCGGCCATGAAGGCCCGTGAGGCGCGCAAGAACCAGGCGCACACGGTCATCAAGGAGATGAAGCTCCGGCCGAAGATCGACCCGCACGACTATGACACCAAGAAGGGTCACGTCGTCCGGTTCCTCAAGCAGGGCGACAAGGTCAAGATCACGATCATGTTCCGCGGTCGTGAGCAGTCCCGCCCCGAGCTGGGCTTCCGACTGCTGCAGCGGCTGGCCAACGACGTCCAGGACCTGGGCTTCGTCGAGTCCTCGGCCAAGCAGGACGGCCGAAACATGATCATGGTTCTCGGCCCGCACAAGAAGAAGACCGAGGCGATGGCCGAGGCCCGCGCCCTCGCGGACGCCCGTAAGGCCGAGCGTCAGGGCCGCACCCCCGGCTCCGACGCCGCCGACGTCGACGTCGACGAGGACGCAGCGCTTGAGGCCGAGAACGCCGCGGCCGAGGCGGAGGCCGACGAGGCCGACGCCGAGGACGCCGTCGAGGTCGAGCAGCCGGCCGAGGCCTCCCAGGACGCCTGAGCCTTCACCGGCCAGGGCGGTTCGGGAGACCGGCCACCAAGGTGACCGGGCGTCCGCCCGGTCATCGCAGATCCATCCTTCACGCCCGCGCGGCGCACACCGCGCGGGCGTGGACGGACCGACGAGGAGATACGGCGAAATGCCGAAGCAGAAGACGCACAGTGGCGCCAGCAAGCGCTTCAAGATCAGTGGCTCTGGCAAGGTGCTGCGCGAGCGCGCCGGCCGCCGCCACCTCCTGGAGCACAAGCCCTCGACGCTGACCCGCAAGCTGGCCGGCACCGTCGAGCTGGCCCCCGCTGACGCCAAGAAGATCAAGAAGCTTCTCGGCAAGTGATCGCCCTCCCGCCCGGCGTGAGCCGTGAGCGGGGCAGCTGATCCTTCCCGACCCATTCGAATGACGGACCGCGTGAAGTAGTCCGTGGTCCAACCCAAGGAGTAATCAAGTGGCACGCGTCAAGCGGGCAGTCAACGCCCACAAGAAGCGCCGGGTCATCCTGGAGCGCGCCAGCGGCTACCGGGGCCAGCGCTCGCGCCTGTACCGCAAGGCCAAGGAGCAGGTCACCCACTCGCTGGTCTACAACTTCAACGACCGCAAGAAGCGCAAGGGCGACTTCCGTCAGCTGTGGATCCAGCGCATCAACGCTGCGGCCCGTGCCAACGGCATCACCTACAACCGCTTCGTGCAGGGCCTGAAGGCCGCCAGCGTCGAGATCGACCGCAAGATGCTGGCCGACCTCGCGGTCAACGACCCGGGCGCGTTCGCCTCGCTCGTCGAGGTCGCGCAGAAGGCGCTGCCGGCCGACGTCAACGCCCCGAAGGCCGCCGCCGACGCCGCCTGATCCTCCTGGATCGGCCTGATCCTCCCGGATCGGTTCCGTCGCACTGACCGGACCCGCAGGCTCTCCCTGCGGGTCCGGTTTTGCGTTCCCCCCGCCACAGTCCCTGCACGCCACCGGCGCCCCGCCTCAGAGACGAGACCATGTCGAGCACCGACACCCCCCTGCTGACCTCCCTGCGCTCGCCCCGCGTCGTCGCCGCCCGCCGGCTCGCCAAGCGGAACCAGCGCACCAAGGAGCGCCGCTTCCTCGCGGAGGGCCCGCAGGCCGTCCGCGAGGCCGTCGCGTTCGGGACGCTGCCGGGCTCGGCCGACCACGCCGTGGTCGAGGTCTACACCACCCCGGAGGCCGCCGAGCGGCACGCCGGCATCGTCGCCGCCGCCCTCGCCGAGGGGCTGCCGGTGCTCACCGCCACCGACGAGGTCATCGCGGAGATCTGCGACACCGTGACCCCGCAGGGCATCGTGGCGCTCTGCCGGTTCATCGACACCCCGTTCGCCGAGGTGCTCAAGGCCCGCCCCAAGCTGGTCGCGGTGCTCGCCCACGTGCGCGACCCCGGCAACGCCGGCACCGTGCTGCGCACCGCCGACGCGGCCGGCGCGGACGCCGTGGTGCTCACCGACGCCTCGGTGGACCTGTACAACCCGAAGGCGGTACGCGCCTCCGTCGGCAGCCTGTTCCACCTCCCGGTCGCCGTCGGCGTGCCGGTGGAGGAGGCGGTCGGCCGGCTGCGCGAGGCCGGCGTGCGGGTGCTGGCCGCGGACGGCGCGGGGGAGCGCGACCTCGACCAGGAGCTGGACGAGGGCACCCTGGGTGCGCCCGGCGCATGGGTGTTCGGGAACGAGGCCTGGGGGCTCCCGGAGGAGACCCGCGCACTCGCCGACGAGGTGGTGCGCGTGCCGATCCACGGACACGCCGAGAGCCTCAACCTCGCGACGGCCGCCGCGGTCTGCCTCTACGCCTCCGCCCGGGCCCAGCGCTCGCCCGGCGGCTGCCGCGCGCAGGCGTAGACCGCCCCCGGGCGCCCCCGGAAGTCGCCATCGCGACGCCGCGGGCCCTACTGCGGGGGGCCGCGAGACGCTAGGGTCTGCCTCGGTGGGGGGAAAGACACGGTGGGTAATCGGGGAGGACACCCATGGTCGGCAGCGGGCCAGAGCTCGACCCGGACGACCTGCCGGACGGCCTGGTGGTCGCCGACGCCCTGGGCCGGGTGGTCTGCTTCAACCGCGCCGCCGCCCGGCTGACCGGCATCGTCCGGGAGAGCGCGCTCGGCAGCCCGCTGGAGCACGCGCTCCCGCTGGAGGACCTGGACGGCCGCCGCTGGTGGCAGCTGACCGACCCGTACGGCGGCCTGGCGACCCGCACCAGCCAGCCCGAGCGCAACCTGCTGCTCCCCGGCGGCCGCGAGGTGCTGGTCTCCGCCCGGTACGTGCGGGCCCGCCCGCAGGCGCCGCTGGAGCGGCTGGTGATCGCGCTGCGCGGCACCGAGGCCCGCCGCCGCACCGAGCGCAGCCACGCCGAGCTGATCGCCACCGTCGCGCACGAACTGCGCTCGCCGCTCACCAGCGTCAAGGGCTTCACCGCGACCCTGCTGGCCAAGTGGGAGCGGTTCACCGACGGGCAGAAGCGGCTGATGCTGGAGACCGTCGACGCGGACGCCGACCGGGTCACCCGGTTGATCGCCGAGCTGCTGGACATCTCCCGGATCGACGCCGGCCGGCTGGAGCTGCGCAAGCAGGTGGTCGACCTGGCCGCCGCCGTGCGCCGGCACGTGGACCGCAAGGTCGCCACCGGCATCCCCGAGGACCGCTTCGACATCCGGATCAGCGAGCCGCTCACCGTGCTGTGGGCCGACCCGGACAAGGTCGACCAGGTGCTGGCGAACCTGCTGGAAAATGCGGTGCGCCACGGTGAGGGAACTGTCACGATCGAGGTGGCACCGGCCAAGGAGGTCGTCGAGGCACCCGTCTGGGAGCGCTCCGGCACCCCGCCCCGCACAGTGGAAGGCACCGCGGTCACCGTGAGCGACGAAGGAACGGGCATCCCCGAGGACTCGATGCCGCGCGTCTTCACCCGCTTCTGGCGCGGCTCCAAGCGCGGCGGCACCGGCCTGGGCCTCTACATCGTCAAGGGCATCGTCGAGGCCCACGGCGGCTCGATCCGCGTCGACCGCGCGCCCGGCGGCGGCGCCCGGTTCCGATTTATCCTGCCCGCCGGCGTGCCCGACTTCATGCTCTGACGGAGCCTGGAGGACAGCCGCGGCAGGCTCCGCGGGCGGCGACGCCGCCCCGGGGCACGCGGCGGATCGGGAGGCCGGGCGGGCTTGACGGCAGCCGCGCTACGCGCTGCGACTACACTCGACCTTTGGCGTTGTGGGACGCCCTGCGCGGCCGTGCCGCGGACACCCCCTCCCGAGTACCGCGGCGGGGGCTGCCCGTGCCCCGGCCACACCGGGCGTCACGCGAAGGCACGAGCCCTTACCTGAGCACGGACGAGCAGGAGCACGGGAAGATAGAGATGTCGGCACCCAACAAGTCTTACGACCCGGTCGAGGTCGAGGCCCTCAAGCCCGAGGTGGTGGAGCAGGCCCGGGACGAGGCCGTCCAGGCCTTCGCCGCCGCCACCACCCTCGACGAGCTGAAGCAGGCCAAGGTCGCCCACACCGGCGACCGCTCCGCGCTCTCCCTCGCCAACCGCGAGATCGGCGCCCTGCCCCCGCACGCCAAGGCCGCCGCCGGCAAGCTGATCGGCCAGGCCCGCGGCGCCGTCAACCAGGCGCTCGCCCGGCGCCAGGCCGAGCTGGAGGCGGAGCGCGACGCCCGTGTCCTGGTCGAGGAGGCGGTGGACGTCACGCTGCCCTACGACCGGGCCCCGCGCGGCGCCCGCCACCCGCTGACCACGCTGGCCGAGCGCATCGAGGACACCTTCGTCGCGATGGGCTACCAGGTCGCCGAGGGCCCCGAGGTCGAGGCCGAGTGGCTGAACTTCGACGCCCTCAACCTGGGCCCGGACCACCCCGCGCGCTCGATGCAGGACACCTTCTTCGTCCAGGCCCCGGACGGCTCCGCCGACTCCGGCGTGGTGCTGCGCACCCAGACCTCCCCGGTCCAGGCCCGCACCATGCTCGACCGCGAGCCCCCCATCTACGTGGTCTGCCCCGGCCGGGTCTACCGGACGGACGAGCTCGACGCGACCCACACCCCCGTCTTCCGCCAGGTCGAGGGTCTGGCCGTGGACGAGGGCATCACCTTCGCGGACCTCAAGGGCACCATCGAGCTGCTGGTCTCCAAGCTGATCGGGGACGGGCTGGAGCTGCGCTGGCGGCCCTCGTACTTCCCGTTCACCGAGCCGAGCGCCGAGATCGACCTGCAGTGCTTCGTCTGCCGCGGCGAGAGCGTCGGCAACCCGGACCGGCCCTGCCGCACCTGCTCCTCCGAGGGCTGGATCGAGCTCGGCGGCTGCGGCGTGGTCAACCCGCGGGTGCTGGTCGCCTGCGGCATCGACCCGAACCGCTACAGCGGGTTCGCCTTCGGCCTGGGCCTGGAGCGGATCCTGATGAACCGTCACAACGTCGCCGACATGCGCGACATGGTCGAGGGTGATGTGCGATTCACCCTCCCGTTCGGGATGGAGATCTGATGCGCGTCCCGCTTTCCTGGCTGCGCGAGTACGTCGACCTGCCGGCCGGCGAGACCGGCCGCGACGTGGCGGAGCGACTGGTCCGGGCCGGTCTGGAGGTCGAGACGGTCGAGCAGATCGGCACCGACCTCAAGGGCCCGCTGGTGGTCGGCCAGGTGCTCTCCATCGAGGAGCTCTCCGGCTTCAAGAAGCCGATCCGGCACTGCTACGTCAACGTCGGCGACGCCAACGGCACCGGCGAGCCGCAGGAGATCGTCTGCGGCGCGACCAACTTCGCCGTCGGCGACAAGGTCGTCGTCGTCCTGCCGGGCGCCGTGCTGCCCGGCCCGTTCCCGATCGCGGCCCGCCAGACCTACGGCCACACCTCGGCCGGCATGATCTGCTCCGCCCGCGAGCTGGGCATGGGCGACGACCACGACGGCATCATCGTCCTCCCGCCGGAGTACGAGCCCGGCACCGACGCCATCGAGCTGCTCCAGCTCGTCGACGAGGTGCTGGACATCGCCGTCACCCCGGACCGCGGCTACTGCCTCTCGATGCGCGGGGTGGCCCGCGAGGCCGCCGCCGCGTACGGGCTGCCGCTGGCCGACCCGGCGCTGCTCGACGTGCCGCCGGCGAACTCCTACGGCTACCTGGTCAAGGTCGCCGACCCGGCCGGCTGCGACCGCTTCGTGGCGCGCACGGTGATCGGCCTCGACCCGACCGCCAAGTCGCCGATCTGGCTCCAGCGCCGCCTGCAGAAGTCCGGCGTCCGGCCGATCTCGCTGGCCGTGGACATCACCAACTACGTGATGCTGGAGGTCGGCCAGCCGCTGCACGCCTACGACAAGCAGCGCGTGGACGGCCCGATCCTGGTCCGCCGGGCCGAGCCGGGCGAGAGCCTGACCACCCTGGACGGCGTCGAGCGCAAGCTCTCCGCCGAGGACCTGCTGATCTGCGACAACAGCGGCCCGATCGGCCTGGCCGGCGTCATGGGCGGCGCCTCCACCGAGATCCTCGACCCGGCCGCCGGGCCGGGCACCACCGAGGTGATCATCGAGGCGGCGCACTTCGACCCGGTCGTCATCGCCCGCGGTGCCAAGCGGCACAAGCTGCCCTCCGAGGCGTCCAAGCGCTTCGAGCGCGGCGTCGACCCGGAGGCCGCCCGCGCCGCCGCGCAGCGCGCCGTCGACCTGCTGGTCCTGATCGCCGGCGGCACCGCCGAGGCCGGGGTCACCGACATCGCGGCCCCGCACCCGGTGCGCACCATCACCATCGCCGCGGACCTGCCGGACCGCGTCGCCGGCGCCGCGTACGGCCGCGAGACCGTCACCCGGCGCCTGCAGGAGATCGGCTGCTCCGTCGCGGGCGCCGACGTCCTGGAGGTCACCCCGCCGACCTGGCGCCCCGACCTCACCGACCCGTACGACCTCGCGGAGGAGGTCATCCGCCTGGAGGGGTACGACAACGTGCCCGCCCGGATGCCCACCGTGCCGCCGGGCAAGGGCCTGACCGAGGCCCAGCGCACCCACCGCCGGGTCGGCGTCGCGCTGGCCGGCGCGGGCTACGTCGAGGTCAACAACTACCCGTTCGTCGGCGAGGCCGCCTTCGACGGGCTCGGCCTGGAGAAGGACGACCGGCGCCGCCGCACGGTGAAGCTGGTCAACCCGCTCAACGACGAGGAGCCGGCGCTGCGCACCACGCTGCTGCCGGGCCTGCTCGGGGCGCTGCGCCGCAACATCGGCCGCGGCAACACCGATCTGGCGATCTTCGAGACGGGGACCGTCTTCCTGCCGAAGGACGAGCAGAGCGTCGCGCCGCGCCCGGCCGTCGACCGCCGTCCGAGCGACGAGGAGCTGGCCGCCCTCGACGCCGCCCTCCCGGACCAGCCGCGCCGGATCGCCGCCGCCCTCGCGGGCGAGCGGCTGCCGTCCGGCTGGTGGGGCAAGGGCGCCCCGGCCTCCTGGGCCGACGCGATCGAGGCCGCCCGTGCGGTGGCCCGCGCGGCCGGTGTCGAACTGGCCGTCCGCCAGGGCCGGCTGGCTCCGTGGCACCCGGGCCGCTGCGCCGAGCTGGTGGTCGCCGGTACCGACCGGGTGGTCGGCCACGCCGGTGAGCTGCACCCGCGCGTCGTCAAGGCGCTCGGCCTGCCCGAGCGCACCAGCGCGATGGAGGTCGACCTCGACCTGCTGACCGCCGACGGTGCCGTGCGGGCCTCGGGCCCGGCCGTCTCCGCGTTCCCGGTCGCGACCCAGGACGTGGCGCTGATCGTGGACGCGGCCGTCCCGGCCGCCGAGGTGGAGGCCGCGCTGCGTGCCGGTGCCGGCGAACTGCTGGAGGCCATCCGGCTGTTCGACGTCTTCACCGGCGAGCAGGTCGGCGCGGGCAAGAAGTCGCTGGCGTACGCGCTGCGCTTCCGCGCGGCGGACCGCACGCTGACCGCCGACGAGGCCACCGCGGCCCGTGGGGCGGCCGTGGCCGAGGCCGTCGCCCGGACCGGCGCGGTGCTGCGCGGCGCCTGACGCGCACCCTGCGGAAGGGCCCCGTCGCCGGTTTCCGGCGGCGGGGCCCTTCGTCGTCCGGCGCCGCCGGTCCGGGGCGCCCGGCGGCCGCCGGACCGGGCGGCCTGACCTGGGTCTTTGAAGAGTTTGCGTCAAAGCCCTTGCGGGCCCGGGGCGGTGGGCGCTATTTCTTGGTTAGGAAAGTTTCCTAACTCCCCGCCGGCGGCACCCCCACGCCCGCCCCCACGGAATACGGAGCGTCAGATGCACCGTCCGCAGCACCGCACCGTCCGCATAGCCCTCGCCGCCCTGCTGGTGGCCGCGCCCGCCACGGTGGTGGCCGCGGGCGCCGCCCACGCGGCGCCGACCGCCGCCGTCGTCCAGGTCAAGGCCGTCGGCCTGGACGACCCGCACAAGAAGGACATCGCGATGCAGCTGGTGTCCAGTGCCGAGAACTCCTCGCTGGACTGGAAGTCGCAGTACAAGTACATCGAGGACATCGGCGACGGCCGCGGCTACACCGCCGGCATCATCGGCTTCTGCTCCGGCACCGGCGACATGCTCGACCTGGTCGAGCACTACACCGACCTCAAGCCCGGCAACGTCCTCGCCAAGTACCTGCCGGCGCTGCGCAAGGTGAACGGGACGGAGTCGCACTCCGGCCTGGGCAGCGCCTTCGAGAAGGACTGGGCCGCCGCCGCCAAGGACAGCGTCTTCCAGAAGGCGCAGAACGACGAGCGCGACCGCGTCTACTTCAACCCAGCCGTCAACCAGGCCAAGGCCGACGGCCTGCGCGCGCTCGGCCAGTTCGCCTACTACGACGCCATCGTGATGCACGGCGGCGGCTTCGACCAGGCGGGCTTCGGCACCATCCGCAAGAACGCCATGAAGAAGGCCAAGACGCCGGCTCAGGGCGGCGACGAGGCCACCTACCTCAAGGCCTTCCTGGACGCCCGCCGGGCCGCCATGAAGCTGGAGGAGGCGCACTCCGACACCAGCCGCGTCGACACCGAGCAGCTGGTCTTCCTCAACGCCAAGAACTTCGACCTCAACCCCCCGCTGAAGTGGAAGGTCTACGGCGACAGCTACGCCATCAACAGCTGAGCCGCGCCGGCCGCGGAGGCCGTTCGCCCGGCCTCCGCGGCCGCCCGTTTATCGGGTGACACCCCGCCGCATTCGCTGATACGTTCGGCGACGTGGCAAAGCTGAACCAGATCATCGCCGTCGAAAAGGGCGTCAAGTCCAAGTCGTTCCAGGAGCTGACGCAGTCCCACCAGGACTTGCAGAAGCCCGCGTTGCTGGCCGGCATCTCCCGGACGTACCAGCCCAAGGACGAGGAGGGTGAGCAGCTCCCCCCGGAGTCCACCCGCGTCCAGGTCAAGGCCGAGGACGTCCTGCGGACCACCGCCGCGACGCTGTCCCGGCTGTTCGACGTCACCGCGACCAAGGACTGGGCCAACACCGAGGCCCGCGCCGACGTCGTGGTCGACGGCCGCACCCTCGTCGCCGAGGTACCGGTCACCTACCTGCTCTTCCTGGAGAAGCAGCTCACCGACCTGCGCACCTTCGTCCGCAAGTTGCCGGTGCTGGACGCCGCCGAGGCCTGGAACCACGACGCCTCCACGGACTCCTGGAAGACCGAGGTGGTGCGCACCATCCGCACCAAGAAGGTGCCGCGCAACCACGTGAAGGCCGAGGCGACGGAGAAGCACCCGGCGCAGGTCGAGGTGTACTACGAGGACATCGCGGTCGGCTACTGGACGACCGTCAAGTTCTCCGGGGCCCTGCCGGCCCGGCGGGTGAACGAGCTCCTGGAGCGGGTCGAGAAGCTCCAGCAGGCCGTCCAGTTCGCCCGCGAGGAGGCCAACGGCTCCGAGGTCACCGACCGCCGGGTCGGTGATGCGGTGTTCGGCTACCTGTTCGGGTAGCCCCCAGATCGCCCCCGTATGAGAGCGGGGGTGGCGCCAAGAGCGCAAGCTGATACTGAGGTTGAAGCTGATAGCAGGGGAGAACGTGGAGGTTCGAGTCCTCCTCCCGGCACTTCGCGCCGGGGTGGCCCAACATGGCAGAGGCGCCCCTGTAAGACTCAGACTCTCGCTCCAGACTCAGCATTCGCCGCCGAGCGCCGGATCGACCGGGTGTGTGCCGTAAGCGTCGGATGCGGGTTCGACTCCCGTCTGCGCCTCTCCCATGGCGCGGTAGCTCCAATGGCAAAGCACGATGCTGTGAGAATGACCCACACCCTTAAACGTGCCGGTGCAAGCAATTGGGTGGCACCTCAGGGGCCCGGGCAGCTGGATACCGCTCCCGGGCCCCGTCACCGTTCCCGCCGTCCGGGCGCCCGCGGGGCGGTCGGTCAGGCGCCCGCGGTGTAGTCGTAGAAGCCCCGGCCCGACTTGCGGCCCAGCAGGCCCGCGTCGACCATCCGGGAGAGCAGCGGGGGAGCGGCGAACAGCGGCTCCTTGTACTCGTCGTACATCGACTCGGCGATCGAGACGATGGTGTCCAGACCGATCAGGTCGCACAGCCGCAGCGGGCCCATCGGGTGGGCGCAGCCGGCCTCCATGCCCTTGTCGATGTCGGACGCGGTCGCCACGCCCGACTCGAACATCCGCACCGCCGACAGCAGGTACGGCACCAGCAGCGCGTTCACCACGAACCCGGCCCGGTCGCGGGCGCGGATCGGCTCCTTGGCGAGCACCTGGGAGGCGAAGGCCTCGACCCGCTCGGTGGTGGTGGCCGAGGTGGTCAGCGTCGGGATCACCTCGACCAGCTTCTGCACCGGCGCCGGGTTGAAGAAGTGCAGGCCGATCACCTGCTCCGGGCGCGAGGTGGCGGCGGCCAGCTTCACGATCGGGATCGACGAGGTGTTGGAGGCCAGGATCGCGTCCCGGCGCTCGACCACCTGGTCCAGCGTCTGGAAGATCTGGACCTTGATGTCCTCACGCTCGGCGACCGCCTCGACCACCAGGTCGCGGTCGGCGAAGTCGGCCAGGTCGGTGGTGAAGGACAGCCGGCCCAGCGCCTCGTCGCGGTCCTCGGGGGTCAGCTTGCCCCGCTTGACCGCCGTCTCCAGCGAGTTGGTCAGCCGGGTGCGACCGAACTCCAGGGCCTCCCCGCTGGCCTCCGACACCAGGACGTCCAGCCCCGCCCGGGCGAACACCTCCGCGATGCCCGACCCCATCAGACCGCAGCCGATCACTCCGACGCGCGCGATGTCACTCACTCAGTTGCCCTTCGGTGGTGCCGGGGATCCCCCAGCGACAGGTGTCCCAGCAAGCTGCTGTTCAGCGGGCGGGTGCACCGGTATGTGCGCACCGACTCACCGCCCCGACGACGTTACTACTCCGTACCCGTCGGTAGGTCATCCCCTCCCCGGCTGGGCCGGCCGTCCGGGCCGCTGATCCGAACGGGTGAGCCCCGGCCGGGGAACCCGTGCGCCCGGGGTCCGGCACGCCCGCCGCCGGACAGAATGCGGGTCGGTCGGGGGCCACGCGAAGGGAGCAGGGGATGCCGACGGGATCGCTCACAGGACAGGTCGCCCTGGTCACCGGAGCCGGCCGGGGCATCGGCCGGGAGATCGCCATCGGCCTCGCCGCCGAGGGCATGGCCGTCGGCCTGGTCGGACGCACCCACGAGACCCTCACCGACACGCTCAAGGAGTGCGCCCGGCACGGCGCCCGCGGCGTCGCCGTCACCGCCGACGTCACCCGCCCCGGCTCGGTGCGCGAGGCCGTCCGCGTCGTCGAGCGCGACCTCGGCCCGGTCGACCTGCTGATCAACAACGCCGGCCAGGTCGACCGCACCGAGGCCCCGCTCTGGGAGACCGACGCCAACCAGTGGTGGCAGGTGATCGAGACCAATCTGCGCGGCCCCTACAACCTGCTGCGCTGCGTCCTGCCCGGCATGGTCGAGCGCCGCCGCGGCCGCGTGGTCAACCTCAACACCGGCTTCGCCCTGCGCCCCGACGGCCACTACACCGCGTACGCCACCTCCAAGAGCGCGCTGCTGCGGCTCTCCGACAACCTGGCCGACTCGCTCGCCGAGCACGGCGTGGTGATCCTCGACATCAGCCCGGGCGCGGTCGCCACCGACATGACGGCCGGCATGCCGATGTTCCGGTCCATGAAGACCTGGGGCTCCGTCCCGTACATGGTCGCGGTGACGGTGGACGCCGCCCGCGGCCGCTTCGACGCGCTGCACGGCCGGTTCATCCACGCCGGGCGGGACAACCTGGAGGAACTGGTCCGCCGGGCGGAGGAGATCCGCGCGACGGACGCCCGCACGCTGCGGCTGCGCCCCTACGGGCCCGACGACCCGATGGGCTGACCGCCCGCGGGGCCGCTACGGCACGGCGGCCCGGCAGCGCCCCCCCTCACAGGGCCAGGAGCGCGGCCAGTTCCTCGGCGGTGAGCGAGCCGGGGGCGCGCCCGGTCCGGGCGAACGCGTTGGCGAGCCGCTGCAGGGCCTCGTTGAGCGGCGTCGGCACCCCGTGCAGCCGGCCGAGCTGCACGATCTCGCCGTTCAGGTGGTCCGCCTCGATCGAGCCGGTGCCGCGTGCCAGGCTCTGCCAGGACGAGCTGCCGCTGCGCGGCGCCCCCGCGACCGGTGCCTGCCGCAGCACCTCCCCGGCCAGCCGGACCTGGTCGAGCGGGTCGTGGTGGGGGATGCCGGCGGCGGCCAGCACCGCCGCGCCCTCCGCCGTCACCCGCCGCTGGAGGCCGCCGAGCGGCTCGCCCTCGATCCGGCCGGCCACCGCGTCCAGCGCGTTGCCGAGGTTGCCGAGGAGCTTGGCGTACTTCCAGCGCATCACCTCGGCGTCCACCGGCGCGCGGAACGCGGACCCGGCCAGGTCGGCGGCGATCGACGCGGCGCGCCCGCCGCCGTCGCCGGCGGGGTAGCCGCCCAGCCGCAGCACGCCGCTGACCGGCGTCCCGCCGGCGGTGATCCGGCCCGGCTCCAGGTGGTTGGACGGCAGCCAGACGCACATCGCCAGCACCTCGCGGAAGGCGCGCAGCGCGAGGCGCTCGTTCTCCACCCCGTTCTGGGCGCAGACCAGCGGCAGCCGCTCGCCGGCCGTGCCGCCGCCGGCGACCGGTCGCGGCGCCCAGTCGGCCAGGGCGGCGGCGGTGTCCTGGGTCTTGACGGCGAGCAGCAGGACGTCGTCCGGCCGCAGGTCGACACCCCCGGGCCCGCCGACGACGGGGATCCGCAGCGTCCGGGTGCCCTCCGGGGTGCCGAACCGCAGGCCCCGCTCCCGCAGCGCCGCCAGGTGCGCGCCGCGCGCGACCAGCAGGACGTCGTGACCGCCCTCGTGCAGCCGGGCACCGATCGTGCCGCCCACCGCACCCGCCCCGATGATGATGTAGCGCATGGCCGACAGCATGGCACGGGCGCGCGGGGGCGATCAGCGGGAGGCCGGGACGGTGGCGGCGGGCCTCAGGCGCAGAGCCGGCTGGCGGTGACCGGTGTGAGCCCCGCCTTGGTGAGCCCGTCCAGGATGGCCGGCAGCGCGTCCACCGTGCACTGGTGGCCCATGTGCAGGGCGACCACCGAGCCGCCCCTGACCGAGCCGAGCACCCGGCGCTGGAGCTCGGCCGCGCTCGGATCGCTGTAGTCGCGCGGGTCGACGTCGAAGGAGAGCACGTGCTCGTAGCCGACCGCCCGGGCCTGCTCGCGCACCATCGGCGTGGCGTACTGGGCGGCGGACGGCCGGAACCAGCGGCCGATCGAGCCGGTGAGCCGTTGCAGCCGCTCCGCGCACTGGGCGATCTCGGCGCGCGCCTGGTCGGGGCTCATCGCGGAGATGTTCTGGTGGTTCTGGGTGTGGTTGCCCAACTCGTGGCCGCCGTCCAGGATGCGGCGGGCCATCTGCGGCTGCTGGTCCAGCCAGCTGCCGACGGCCATCACGGTGAGCCTGGCACCGCGCTGCTCGGCGATCTCCAGCAGGGCGGTGGCCAGCCTCGGGTCGCCGCTGCCGTGGAAGGTCAGGGCGACGTTCCGGCCGGTCCGCGGTCCGTACACCACCTCGGCCGGGGTGCCCGGGGCGAGCGGCGTGAGGACCGGCGGGGCCGGTGGCGCGGCGGTCGTCGCGGCCGCGGCGGGGGAGGCCGCCGCCTGCGGGTCGGCCGGCGCGGCGGTGGCGCTCGGGGCGGGGGAGGCCGGGCCCTCGCCGGGCGCCCAGGCCGGGTCGACCGCCGCCGGGTCGCCGCCGGCCGGGTCCACGGTGCCGGGGTGGACGGCGAGCGAGCCCGGGTCGGCCCGGCGGGGGGTGGCCCCGGCACAGGCTCCGAGCAGCCCGCCGACGGCGGTGAGGGCGGCCAGCCGGGCGGTGGCGCGCAGGACGGTGCGGCGGTCGGCGGTCATCCGGTCGGCAGTCATCGGCAGCCAGCATAGAGACGGTGAAACGCCGAGGCGATTCGAGGACGGCGCCGCCGCCCCGCGGAACGACGTGCACCCACACCATCCCCGAAGAGCGGCGGAATCCTGAACTCCCGCTGTCTCCACGGCGTGTTGTCGGATACGATCACCGCGCACCGCGTGGTGGGCCCCGACAGGTGCGCCCGTGCCGACCGGTGCCCCGCCGAGGCGCTCCGGCGCCGTGACGGGCAGGCATTCCGGCAGTGAGCTTGAGGGGGCGGAAGCAGGATGCACGAGGACACCGCGACGACGGACGTCGGTACGGACTGGGACTGGGTGAAGGCCGAGGACTGGCAGCCGCCGACCGAGCTGGACACCGGCATCCCGCACACCGCCCGGATGTACGACTACTACCTCGGCGGCAAGGACAACTTCGAGGTCGACCGCAAGGCCGCCGAGGCCGCCATCGCCGCCTACCCCGCGCTGCCGCTGCTGGCCCGCACCAACCGCGAATTCCTCGGCCGCGCCGTCGAGTTCGTGGCCGGCCGGGGCATCCGCCAGTTCGTCGACATCGGCACCGGCATCCCCGCCGTCGGCTCCACCAGCGAGGTCGCCCGGCGGGTCGCCCCGGACGCCCGCGTGGTGTACGTCGACAACGACCCGATCGTGGCCACCCACGCCCGCGCCCTGCTGGCGAGCCACAAGGCCGGCCACACCTCCGTCATCGAGGCGGACCTCCGCGACCCGGCCACCATCCTCGACCACCCCGGCCTGCGCGCCGCCGTCGACCTCGACCGGCCGGTGGCCCTGATGCTGGTCGCGGTGCTGCACTTCATCCGGGACGAGGACGGCGCCCAGGAGATCGTCCGCACCCTGCGCGAGGCGCTCGCTCCCGGCAGCGCGCTGATCCTCTCGCACGGCAGCCCCGACTTCGCGTCGCGGGAGAGCGCGGCCGAGGGCGCCCGGATCTACAAGAGCGCCAGCGCTCCGCTGGTGCTGCGCCCGCGCGCCGCCGTGGAGCCGTTCTTCGGCGACTTCGGGTTCGCCGGGCCCGGCCTCGTCCAGCTGCCGCTCTGGCGCCCCGAGGCCGGCCACGTCCCGACCGGCGAACTGCCCGGGGGCTGGCAGGACGTCTCGGCCTACGCCGGGGTGGCCTTCAAGGCCTGACCCGTTCCGGGCCGGGACCGTCTTCGGCCGGGCCTGTTCCGGGCCCGGCCCGTTGCGAACCCGACCCGGTTCCGGCCCGTTCCCGGGCCTGAACCACCGCGTGGCCCACCGGCCCCGGCGCCCGCTACGGGCACCGGGGCCGGTCCGCGTCCGCCCGCGGCCCGGACCGGAATTCACCGCACAGGGGGACGCTTCGGCGGAAAATGCCGCGACGACCCGGCGCGCGCGGTGTTACTTTTCGGATCATGAACCCCCTGAGCGAGAACGAGATCCGCGGCTCCTTCGTCAACTGTTCCAAGGGCGAGGCCCGTCGGCTCAACCTGCCCCGGGGTCTGGCCGAACTCCCCTGGGAGCACCTGGACTTCCTCGGCTGGCGGGACCAGGGCGCGCCCGACCGCGCCTACCTGGTCGCCGAGCACGGCGGCGAGCTGGTCGGCGTCACGCTGCGGGTGCCGTCCGTGCGCCGCAGCCTGACCAAGACCAACGTGTGCTCGCTGTGCCTCTCCGCCCACGCCGGCTCGGGCGTCGCGCTGCTGGCCGCCCGCCGGGCCGGCGTCGCCGGCCGCGAGGGCAACACCGTCGGCACCTACATCTGCGCCGATCTGGCCTGCTCGCTCTACCTGCGCGGGCTGAAGAAGTCCGCGCTGGTCAGCCGGGCCGAGGAGTCGCTGTCGCAGGAGGAGCTGATCGCCCGCACGGTGGCGAACCTGGACGCCTTCCTGACCAAGGTCCGCACCGACACCTCGGCCTGACGCCTCCGGGCCTCCGGGCCGACGGCTCCCTGGGTCGACGGCTCGCTGGGTCGACGGGTCTCCGGGCCGACGCGCGTGCCGGCCCGGGCCCGGCGCTAGCCGTGGCGCAGCTGGTCCAGCTCGCGCCGGTCCCGCTTGGTGGGCCGGCCGGCACCCCGGTCGCGCTCGCCGGCCGTCGCCAGCAGCTCGCGCGGCGGCCTCGGCGGGCCGGTCTCCACCAGGCACTCGGCCGCGACACCGGCCCCGACCCGCTTGCGGACCAGCCGCTTCACCACGACGACCCGCTCGAAGCCGTCCTGGCGCACGCGCACCTCGTCCCCGGGCTTCAGCGCCTGCGCCGGCTTGACCCGCTCCCCGTTCACCCGCACGTGCCCGGCCCGGCAGGCGGCCGCCGCCAGCGCCCGCGTCTTGGTGAGCCGCACCGACCAGATCCAGCTGTCCACCCGGACGCTTCCCTCGTCTTCGACCATCCTCCGAGCCTACCCACGGCCGGCCCGGCCCCGCGCCGGGGGACGGCGAGGGCCCCGCTACGCGGGCGGCGACTCCTGGACCGCCCAGCCGTTGCCGTCCGGGTCGTTGAAGAAGACGAAGGAGTTCCACGCCCCGCCGCGGCCGTCCACCCGGGCGCCGTCCTCGAAGTGCTGGACCGGGCTCACCTCCACACCCCGCGCCACCAGCTCGCCGTGCGCCTTGGTGATGTCCGGCACCACCAGTTGCAGGCCCTTCAGCGAGCCCGGCGGCGCGTCCGTCACGCCGGTGCCCACCACGATCGAGCAGCCCGATCCCGGCGGGGTCAGCTGCACCACCCGGACGCCGTCACGGATCCGGGTGTCGTGGTCGACGGTGAAACCGGCCTGTTCCTCGTAGAAGAGCTTGGCCCGGCCCACGTCGGACACCGGGACCACCACCACTTCGAGCTTCCAGTCCATGGCCCAATCCCCTTCCGGTCAGGACCTTCCGGTCGGGCCCCTCCAGTATCGGCCGTCCGAGCGGCCGGCGCCCGGCGGTCGGCTAGCCTGAGATCACGATGAACCGCCTCAGCACGCCCACCGCCGCGACCCCCTTCACCACCCCGTGGGGCACCTTCGACCTCACCCGCTTCCCGGAGGACCCGCGTGAGCGGCTGCGCGCCTGGGACGCCGCCGACGAGTACCTGCTGCGCCACCTCGCCGGCGAGGCCGACAGCGCGCAGGGCGGGGCCACCGAGCTCGCCGGCCGCACCGTCGTCGTCCTCGGTGACCGCTGGGGTGCGCTGACCACCGCGCTGACCACCGCGCTGGCCCCGGCGCTCACCCCGGCCCCGGCCCCGGCCGCCGCGCCGACGCCCGCGCCGGCCGCCGCTCCGGTCCAGATCAGCGACTCCCACCTCGGCCGGCAGGCCACCCTGGCCAACCTCGCCCGGGCCGGCGCCGCCCCCGACGCGGCCCGGCTGCTCACCACCCGCGACACCCCGCCCGAGCGCATCGACGTCCTGCTGGTCCGCGTCCCCAAGAGCCTCGCGCTGCTGGAGGACCAGCTGCACCGCCTCGCGCCGGCCCTGCACCCCGGCACGGTGGTGATCGGCACCGGCATGGTCACCGAGATCCACACCTCCACCCTCCAGCTCTTCGAGCGGATCCTCGGCCCGACCCGCACCTCGCTCGCGGTCCGCAAGGCCCGGCTGATCTTCTGCATCCCCGACCCGGCGCTCGACCCGGGCCCCAACCCCTGGCCGCACAGCTACGCCCTGCCCGGTGACATCGGCCCGGCCTCCGGGCGCACGGTGGTCAACCACGCCGGCACCTTCTGCGCCGAGCGTCTGGACATCGGCACCCGCTTCCTCCTCGGCCACCTGCCCGCCGCCGCCCCCGGCGCCCGGGTCGTCGACCTCGGTTGCGGCAACGGCGTGGTCGGCACCGCGGCGGCCCTCGCGAGCCCCGGCGCCGAGCTGGTCTTCGTCGACGAGTCGCACCAGGCCGTCGCCTCGGCCGAGGCCACCTTCCGCGCGAACCTCGGCCCGGACGCGCCCGCCGAGTTCCTCACCGCCGACGCGCTCGGTACGGACGCCGTCCCGGCCGGCTCGGTCGACCTGGTGCTCAACAACCCGCCGTTCCACTCCCACCAGGCCACCACCGACGCCACCGCCTGGCGGATGTTCACCGGCGCCCGCCGCGCCCTGCGCCCCGGCGGTGAGCTCTGGGTGGTCGGCAACCGTCACCTCGGCTACCACGTCAAGCTCCGCCGCCTCTTCGGCAACTGCGAACTCGTCGCCGGCAACCCGAAGTTCGTGGTGCTGCGGGCCGTCCGCCGGTGAACCGGCCGGGCACCGCCCCGGCGGTGCCCGGAGCCGGGGCGGCACGTGATCAACTAAGGGTAGCCTAAGCTCATGTCGCCGTCGGGTCGGGAAACCGCCCACGGCGGACGGCGCACCCCGGCACCCGGGTGCGGGCCGGTCGCAGGGTGGCCCCGGCTCGCACTCCCTTGCATGGATGTTCCGTGATGCGTATATTCATGCTCCGACCAAGGAGGGAACTGCCATGGCATTGCGAGTCGCCGTCGCCGGTGCGAGCGGATACGCGGGCGGTGAGGTGCTGCGCCTGCTGCTCGGCCACCCGGAGGTGGAGATCGGGGCGCTGACGGGCGGCTCGAACGCGGGTGCCAGGCTCGGCGCCCTGCAGCCGCACCTGATCCCGCTCGCCGACCGGATCCTGGAGCCCACCACCCCCGAGGTGCTGGCCGACCACGACGTGGTGTTCCTGGCGCTGCCGCACGGCCAGTCCGCCGCCGTCGCCGAGGCCCTCGGCCAGAACGTGCTGATCGTCGACTGCGGCGCCGACTTCCGGCTCAAGGCCGCCGCCGACTGGGAGCAGTTCTACGGCTCCGCGCACGCCGGCACCTGGCCCTACGGCCTGCCGGAGCTGCCCGGCCACCGCGCCACGCTCAAGGGCAGCAACCGCATCGCCGTCCCCGGCTGCTACCCGACCGCCGTCTCGCTGGCGCTCTTCCCGGCGTACGCGGCCGGGCTCGCCGAGCCCGAGGCCGTGATCGTCGCCGCCTCCGGCACCTCGGGCGCGGGCAAGGCCGCCAAGACCCACCTGCTCGGCAGCGAGGTCATGGGCAGCGTCAGCGCCTACGGCGTCGGCGGCCTGCACCGGCACACCCCCGAGATGTCGCAGAACCTCACCCCGGTCGCCGGCGAGCCGGTCACCGTCTCCTTCACCCCCACCCTGGTGCCGATGCCGCGCGGCATCCTCGCCACCTGCTCCGCCAAGGCGAAGCCCGGGGTGAGCGGCGAGAGCCTGCGCGCCGCCTACACCGAGGCGTTCGCCGACGAGCCCTTCGTGCACCTGCTGCCCGAGGGCCAGTGGCCGCAGACCAGCAGCGTCTACGGCTCCAACGCCGCCCTGGTCCAGGTCGCCCTGGACGAGGGCGCCGGGCGGATCATCGCGATCAGCGCGATCGACAACCTGGTCAAGGGCACCGCCGGTGGCGCGGTGCAGAGCATGAACATCGCCCTCGGCCTGCCCGAGGAGCTGGGCCTTCCCCTGAACGGAGTCGCACCGTGACCGACCGCACCGCGAGCACCAGCCGGAACGTCGGCGTGACCGCCGCCAAGGGCTTCCGCGCCGCCGGCGTCACCGCCGGGATCAAGGCCTCCGGCACCCCCGACCTCGCCCTCGTCGTCAACGACGGCCCCTCGCTGGCCGCCGCCGGCGTGTTCACCGGCAACCGGGTCAAGGCCGCGCCCGTGCTCTGGTCCGAGCAGGTCCTCAAGGGCGGCCAGGTCAGCGCCGTGATCCTCAACTCCGGTGGCGCCAACGCCTGCACCGGACCGCTCGGCTTCCAGGACACCCACGCCACCGCCGAGAAGGTCGCCGAGGAGCTCGAGCTCAACGCCGGCGAGGTCGCCGTCGCCTCCACCGGCCTGATCGGCGTCCGCCTCCCGATGGACATCCTGCTGCCCGGGGTCGCCCTCGCCGCCCAGGAGCTCGACGCCGCCGGCGGCGAGGCCGCCGCGATCGCCATCAAGACGACCGACACCGTCCACAAGACCGCCCAGGTGACGAACAACGGCTGGACCGTCGGCGGGATGGCCAAGGGCGCCGGCATGCTCGCCCCCGGCCTCGCCACCATGCTGGTCGTCCTGACCACCGACGCCGCCCTCGACGCCACCGCCCTGGACGCCTCGCTGCGCGCCTCCACCCGCACCACCTTCGACCGGATCGACTCCGACGGCTGCATGTCGACCAACGACACCGTGCTGCTGCTCGCCTCCGGCGCCTCCGGCGTCACCCCGGACCGGGCCGAGTTCGACGAGGCCGTCCGCAGCGTCTGCGCCGACCTCGCCCGGCAGCTGATCGGCGACGCCGAGGGCGCGAGCAAGGACATCCGGATCGACGTCACCGCCGCCGCCACCGAGGCGGAGGCCGTCGACGTCGCCCGCGTCATCAGCCGCAACAACCTGCTCAAGTGCGCCCTCCACGGCGAGGACCCGAACTGGGGCCGGGTCCTGGCGGCGATCGGCACCACCGCCGCCACCTTCGACCCGGACCACCTCGACGTCGCCATCAACGGCGTCTGGGTCTGCCAGGGCGGCAGCGTGGGGGAGGACCGCGACCTCGTCGACATGACCGGTCGGGAGATCGTCATCACCGCCCGCCTGAACGCCGGCGAGGCCGCCGCGACGGTGTGGACCAACGACCTCACCGCCGACTACGTGCACGAGAACAGCGCCTACTCCACCTGACAGCCGACACCTGCCCACCGAGCCGGGGACCAGACACGTGCACATCGCACCCAAGGGCGAACAGGCCCGCAACAACACCGCGTTGCCCAAGGCCGTGACGCTGATCGAGGCGCTGCCGTGGCTGGAGCGCTTCCACGGCAAGACCGTCGTCGTCAAGTTCGGCGGCAACGCCATGGTGGACGAGAGCCTCAAGGCGGCGTTCGCCCAGGACGTCGTCTTCCTGCGGTACGCCGGCCTGCACCCCGTCGTCGTCCACGGCGGCGGCCCGCAGATCAGCGCCCAGCTCGACAAGCTCGGCCTGGAGTCCTCCTTCACCAACGGCCTGCGGGTCACCACCCCCGAGACCATGGACGTGGTCCGGATGGTGCTGGCCGGCCAGGTCCAGCGCGAGCTGGTCGGGCTGCTCAACGGACACGGCCCGTTCGCGGTCGGCATGACCGGCGAGGACGCCCACACCATGACCGCCGTCAAGCGCTACGCCGTGGTCGACGGCGAGCAGGTCGACATCGGCCTGGTCGGCGACATCGTCAACATCGAGGCCGGCGCCGTGAAGGCGCTCATCGCCGACGGCCGGATCCCGGTGATCTCCTCGATCGCCCGCGGCACCGACGGACACGTCTACAACATCAACGCCGACACCGCCGCCTCCGCCCTCGCGGTGGCGCTCGGCGCCGAGATGCTCGTCGTCCTCACCGACGTCGAGGGTCTGTACGCCGACTGGCCGCACTCCGACGACGTGATCAGCCAGCTCACCGCGACCGAGCTGGAGGAGCTGCTGCCCGAGCTGGCCAGCGGCATGCTCCCCAAGATGGAGGGCTGTCTGCGCGCCGTCCGCTCCGGCGTGGGCACCGCCCGCGTGCTGGACGGCCGGGTGCAGCACAGCCTGCTGCTGGAGATCTTCACCGACGAGGGCATCGGCACGATGGTCGTGCCGGACGACGAAGCGACCGTGACCGGGGGACTGGCATGACGACCGACGCACAGCCGAGCAGCACCAGCGCGCAGCCGACCGGCAACGAGCAGCTCACCGACCGCTGGCAGCACGCCTTCACCGACAACTACGGCACCCCGCGGATCCCGCTGGTCCGCGGCGAGGGCGCCAAGCTGTGGGACGCCGACGGCAAGGAGTACACCGACCTGCTCGGCGGGATCGCCGTCAACGCCCTCGGCACCGCCCACCCGGCGGTCGTCGAGGCCGTCACCCGGCAGATCTCGACGCTGGGCCACGTCTCCAACCTCTTCATGGCCGAGCCGACCATCGCCCTGGCCGAGCGGCTGCTGACGCTCTCCGGCCGCGACGGCCGGGTGTTCTTCTGCAACTCCGGCGCCGAGGCCAACGAGGCCGCCTTCAAGATCAGCCGGCGCACCGGCCGCACCCACGTCGTCGCCCTCCGGGGCGCCTTCCACGGCCGGACGATGGGCGCCCTCGCGCTGACCGGCCAGCCCGCCAAGCAGGAGCCGTTCCTGCCGCTGCCCGGCGAGGTCACCCACGTCCCCTTCGGTGACGTCGAGGCGCTGCGCGCGGCCGTCACCACGCGGACCGCCGCCGTCTTCCTGGAGCCGATCCAGGGCGAGAACGGCGCGATCCCGCTGCCCGACGGCTATCTGAAGGCCGCCCGCGAGATCACCCGTGCCACCGGCACCCTGCTGATCCTGGACGAGATCCAGACCGGCATCGGCCGCACCGGGTACTGGTACGCCCACCAGGCCGCCGAGGGGGTCGAGCCGGACGTGGTCACCCTCGCCAAGGCGCTCGGCGGCGGGCTGCCGATCGGCGCCGTGCTCGCCTTCGGGGAGGCCGCCGAGCTGCTCACCCCGGGCCAGCACGGCACCACCTTCGGCGGCAACCCGGTGGTCGCGGCGGCCGCCCTCGCCGTCCTCGACACCATCGAGTCCGAGGGCCTGCTGGAGCACGTCCGCAAGATCGGCGAGCGGCTGCGGCACGGCGTCGAGGCGATCGGCGACCCGCTGGTCTCGCACGTGCGCGGGGCCGGCCTGCTGCTCGGCATCGTGCTGACCGAGCCGGTGGCCGCCCGGATCCAGGCCGCCGCCCAGGAGGCGGGCTTCCTGGTCAACGCCGCCGTCCCGGACGCCGTCCGGCTCGCGCCGCCCCTGGTGCTCACCGAACAGGACGCGGACGCCTTCCTGGCCGCCCTGCCGGAGATCCTCCGGACGGTGCGGGAGAACGCCCCGGCCGATGCGAGCCGAGCGTAGTCCGGGAGAATAATCACATGACCGTTCCCCACTCCGACCAGCCCGCCGCCGGTCCGACGCCGCAGGTCCCGCAGACCCGCACCGCGCGCCACCGGCGAATCGTGGACCTGCTCACCCGCCAGCCCGTGCGCTCGCAGAGCCAGCTCGCCAAGCTGCTCGCCGACGACGGACTGGTGGTCACCCAGGCCACCCTCTCCCGGGACCTGGACGAGCTGGGAGCGGTGAAGATCCGCAACCGGGACGGCGCGCTCATCTACGCCGTCCCGGCCGAGGGCGGCGACCGCACGCCGCGCGCACCGATGGGGGAGTCGGCCAGCGAGGGCCGGATGGCCCGGCTGGCCGGCGAACTCATGGTCTCCGCCACCGCCTCCGGCAACCTCGTCGTGCTGCGGACGCCGCCCGGTGCCGCCCAGTTCCTGGCCTCGGCGATCGACCAGGCCGAGGTCTTCGAGATCATCGGCACCATCGCCGGCGACGACACCGTCCTGCTGATCAGCCGGGACCCGTTCGGCGGCCAGGCCCTCGCCGACCACCTGATGCAGCTCGCCCAGGCCAAGGCCCAGTAGCGATCCGGCCGGGCCCGGAGACCCCCGGGCCCCGCCCCCCACCGCGCCCCACTGCCCCCACTGCGCCCCTCCTGCCCCCACCCCCACCCCGCTCCTGCCCCGCTCCCGCCCCCCGGTCGTCGATTTCGCGGCCGGGGTTTTGAAATCCATACGGTGTAGTGCATACTTATGCCTATCGCCGTAAGCCTGTTCGCACAGTTGTGAAGGAGAAAGCCGTGACCGAGCGCGTCGTACTCGCCTACTCGGGCGGTCTGGACACGTCCGTCTGCATCGGCTGGATCGCCGAGGAGACGGGCGCCGAGGTCATCGCCGTCGCCGTCGACGTCGGCCAGGGCGGCGAGGACCTCGACGTCATCCGCCAGCGGGCGCTGGACTGCGGTGCCGTCGAGGCCGAGGTCGCGGACGCCCGCGACGAGTTCGCCGACGAGTACTGCCTCCCGGCCATCAAGGCCAACGCCCTCTACCAGGGCCAGTACCCGCTGGTGTCGGCCCTCTCGCGGCCGACCATCGTCAAGCACCTGGTCGCCGCCGCACAGAAGCACGGCGCCACCACCGTCGCCCACGGCTGCACCGGCAAGGGCAACGACCAGGTCCGCTTCGAGGTCGGCATCCAGTCGCTGGCCCCCCAGCTGAAGTGCATCGCCCCGGTCCGCGACTACGCGATGACCCGGGACAAGGCGATCGCCTTCGCCGAGGCCAAGGGCCTGCCGATCGCCACCACCAAGAAGTCCCCGTACTCGATCGACCAGAACGTCTTCGGCCGGGCCGTCGAGACCGGCTTCCTGGAGGACATCTGGAACGCCCCGATCGAGGACGTCTACGAGTACACCCAGAACCCGGCCACCCCCCGCGAGGCCGACGAGGTGGTCATCACCTTCGACGCCGGCGTCCCGGTCGCCGTCGACGGCCGCAAGGTGACCGTCCTGCAGGCCATCGAGGAGCTCAACCAGCGGGCCGGCGCCCAGGGCATCGGCCGCCTGGACATGGTCGAGGACCGGCTGGTCGGCATCAAGTCCCGGGAGATCTACGAGGCCCCCGGCGCGATCGCCCTGATCACCGCCCACCAGGCCCTGGAGAACGTCACCGTCGAGCGCGAACTCGCCCGCTACAAGCGGCAGGTGGAGCAGCGCTGGGCCGAGCTGGTCTACGACGGCCTCTGGTTCTCCCCGCTGAAGCGCGCCCTGGACGGCTTCGTCAACGAGGCCAACCAGCACGTCTCCGGCGACATCCGGCTGGTGCTGCACGGCGGCCGGGCCGTCGTCAACGGCCGCAAGTCCGACCAGTCGCTGTACGACTTCAACCTCGCCACCTACGACACCGGCGACACCTTCGACCAGTCGATGTCCAAGGGCTTCATCGAGATCTTCGGGCTCTCCTCGAAGATCGCCGCCCGCCGCGACCTCGGCTGATCCACCCCGCCCGGTCCCGCGACCACCCGCCGGGCCCCGGCCGCGCCACCCCGCGGCCGGGGCCGCCCCCGACCCGCCCTACGTAAGGAGCCCAGCGATGCCCGCCGACCAGAATGCTGACGTCCGCCTCTGGGGCGCGCGCTTCGCCGACGGCCCGTCCGAGGCGCTGGCCAGGCTCTCCGCCTCGGTGCACTTCGACTGGCGCCTCGCGCCGTACGACATCGCCGGCTCGAAGGCCCACGCCCGCGTCCTGCACAAGGCCGGCCTGCTCAGCGCCGCCGAGCTCGACGGCATGCTCGCCGGCCTGGACCAGCTGCTGGCCGACGTCGAGGCCGGCACCTTCACCGGCACCGTCGCCGACGAGGACGTCCACACCGCGCTGGAGCGCGGCCTGCTGGAGCGGCTCGGCGCCGAGCTGGGCGGCAAGCTGCGGGCCGGCCGCTCGCGCAACGACCAGATCGCCACGCTGTTCCGGATGTACCTGCGCGACCACGCCCGGATCATCGGCGGGCTGATCCTGGACCTCCAGCACGCCCTGGTCGGCCTGGCCGAGGAGCACCCGCACACCGCGATGCCGGGGCGCACCCACCTCCAGCACGCGCAGCCCGTCCTCTTCGCCCACCACGTCCTCGCGCACGTGCAGGCCCTCGGCCGGGACGCCGAGCGGCTGCGCCAGTGGGACGTCCGCACCGCCGTCTCCCCGTACGGCTCCGGCGCGCTGGCCGGCTCCTCGCTCGGCCTCGACCCGCAGGCGGTCGCCGCCGACCTCGGCTTCGAGCGCGGTTCGGTCGGCAACTCCATCGACGGGACGGCCTCGCGCGACTTCGTCGCCGAGTTCGCCTTCGTCACCGCGATGATCGGGATCAACCTCTCCCGGATCGCGGAGGAGGTGATCATCTGGAACACCAAGGAGTTCGGCTTCATCACGCTGCACGACGCCTTCTCCACCGGTTCCTCGATCATGCCGCAGAAGAAGAACCCGGACATCGCCGAGCTGGCCCGCGGCAAGTCCGGCCGTCTGATCGGCAACCTGACCGGCCTGCTGGCGACGCTGAAGGCGCTGCCGCTCGCCTACAACCGGGACCTCCAGGAGGACAAGGAGCCGGTCTTCGACTCCTGCGACACGCTGGAGGTGCTGCTGCCGGCCTTCACCGGCATGATGGCCACCCTGACCGTGCACCGGGACCGGCTGGAGGAGCTCGCCCCGGCCGGCTTCTCGCTCGCCACCGACATCGCCGAGTGGCTGGTCAAGCAGGGCGTGCCGTTCCGGGTCGCGCACGAGGTCGCCGGCGCCTGCGTCAAGGTCTGCGAGCAGCAGGGCATCGAGCTGTCCGACCTGACGGACGAGCAGTTCGCGCGGATCTCCCCGCACCTGACGCCCGAGGTGCGTTCGGTGCTCAGCGTCCACGGCGCGATCGCCTCGCGCAACGGTCGCGGCGGTACGGCCCCCTCGGCGGTGGCCGTCCAGCTCGCCGAGGTGAAGGCCGACCTGGCGCTCCAGGAGGAGTGGGTCCAGGGCTGACGGCGCCTCGGGGTGGTACCCCTCGAAGGGGGCGTGGCGGGTCGACCGCCGCGCCCCCTTCGCGTGCGCACGCCCGCCCGGCCGTAACCGGCCCGGCCCGGAGCCGGTCATGCACGGTATGTGCACCAACCTTCCCCTCGTCCCCTCCGCCGAGGACGAGGTCCTCGCCGAACTGCGGCGCCGCGTCGTCCGGGAGGCGGTGGCCGCCCTGCCGGGCCGCTGCCCGCAGCTCGTCGCCGCCCTCGCCGAGGACCCGCCGCCGAGCTACCGCGAACTCTCCGCGCGGCTCGGCATGCCGCGCGGCTCGATCGGCCCCACCCGCTCCCGTTGCCTCGCCTGCCTGCGGGTCGCCCTCCATGCCGAGCGTTACCCCTAGCCCCCACCCGTACGACGTGACCCTCGCCACGTCGCACGGCCGGAAGGTTGAGAGCAGCTGACACGCGGGTAGAGCGCTGGCGAACGCAGCTCTTGACGGCGGCGCGATCACTCGGATACTGAGCGTGAGCGCGCCGCCGTCGCCGTGGCCCCACCGGGCCGCGCGACCGGTGCGTTCGTGCGCCACCCCCGGCCTGGGCGGATCCCCGGCCGGGGCACCTCCGGCAGGGCATCCGGTGCGACACCCTCACGTTTGCGCGCCGGGCACGACGATGGGGAGGCCCCAGCACATGGGCATGAGCGTGATCATCTCGGTGGCGGACACCGAGGACGCGGAGCAGATCCTCAAGCTGCAGTACCTCGGCTACCAGAGCGAGGCCGAGCTGTACGGCGACTGGACCCTGGAGCCGCTGACGCAGACCCTGGAGAGCCTGCGCGGCGAACTCACCGAGCAGTACGTCCTGGTCGCCCGGCTCGGCGACGAGGTGGTCGGCACCGTCCGCGGCCGGATCGGCCCCGACGGCATCGGCCGGATAGGGCGTCTGGTCGTCCACCCCCGGATGCAGCGGCACGGCCTCGGCGGCCGCCTGCTGGAGGCCCTGGAGCGCCGCCTCGCCGCGGACGGCCGCCCGGTGACCGCCTACCGCCTGTTCACCGGCCACCGCAGCCTGGGCAACCTGCGCCTCTACGCCCGCCAGGGCTACCGGCAGACCGCCGTCGAGCACGTCGACGGCCGGCCGAGCCTGGTCCACCTGGAGAAGCCCGCGGTGGCGCCGCTCGCCGCCACCGCCTGAGCCCCACACCGTCGCCGCCGCCCGGCGCCGCCATCATCCGGACGATCCGGAGGCGGCGCCGAGGTGTATCACCGCAGCTCACGACCGTTGTTGTCCGCATTGCGGACAGTGGATCCAAATAGTTGGGACGAAATCGACCCATCTGATTTACTGGCTCACATGACTGCGACGACGAAATGGACCCCCACCGGCACCCTGCCGGCAGGTGAGCGCGCCATGTGTCGTCGAATGTGTCACCGCTGAGGGCCATCGTCCCCTCCCCGGCCGCCGGCCGGGGTCCTCCCCCTCGCGCCCCGAAGCGAGACCCGGCCTGCTCCCGTCGGAGCGAGCACGCCCCGCCTGCCACGGCACCACCACTCCCTCCGCCTGCCCACCCACGGGCGGGTGGTCGTCCCTGATGACTCGTAAGGGCCACGCCGTCGCGCGGCCCGGCCGCCCAGCGGCGACGATCAAGGGGTGGCAGGTCCGGATCCCCCTGGTGCGACGCCGTCCGTCCCGCCGACCGCAACCCGGTCCGGCGGCCCAACGCCGTCCACCCCCGACCCACGGAAGCAGCTGTGATCACCACCACGGACCTCACCAAGGTCTACCGCTCCCGCGGCCGCGAGGTGACCGCCCTCGCCGGCGTCGACCTGCACGTGCGCCCCGGCGAGGTCTACGGAGTCGTCGGCACCAGCGGTGCCGGGAAGTCCACCCTCATCCGCTGCGTCAACATGCTCGAACGCCCCAGCTCCGGCACCGTCACCGTGGACGGCGTCGAACTCACCGCGCTCGCCGGCGGCGAGAACCGGGCCGGCAAGGAGCTGCGCGAGGCACGCCGCCGGATCGGCATGGTCTTCCAGCACTTCAACCTGCTCGCCTCCCGCACCGTCCAGCAGAACGTCGAACTCCCGCTGGAGATCATCGGCCTGGACCGCACCGAGCGCCGCCGCAAGGCCGCCGAACTGCTCGACCTGGTCGGCCTCGGCGACAAGGCCCGCAGCTACCCCGGCCAGCTCTCCGGCGGACAGAAGCAGCGCGTCGGCATCGCCCGCGCCCTCGCCGGCGACCCCAAGGTGCTGCTCTCCGACGAGGCCACCTCGGCGCTCGACCCCGAGACCACCCGCTCGATCCTCAAGCTGCTGCGCGACCTCAACCAGCAGCTCGGCCTCACCGTCCTGCTGATCACCCACGAGATGGACGTCATCAAGTCCGTCTGCGACTCCGCCGCCCTGATGCGCGGCGGCCGGGTGGTCGAGTCCGGCGCACTCACCGACCTGCTGGCCAAGCCCGGCTCCGAGCTCGCCCGCGAACTCTTCCCGCTCAGCGAGTTCGGCACCGGCCACCCCGGCAGCACCGTGCTGGAGATCACCTTCCAGGGCGACACCTCCGCCCAGCCCTTCGTCTCCCAGCTCGCCCGCACCTACCAGATCGACATCAACATCCTCGGCGCCGCCGTCGAGACCATCGCCGGCCGCATGGTCGGCCGGATGCGGGTCGAACTCTCCGGCGGCCACCAGGACAACGTGGTGCCGATCGGCTTCCTGCGCGAGCAGGGCCTGCAGGTGGACGTGCTCGACACGGTGAACGGAGCGGTGGCATGACCTGGGACCAGATGCAGGAACTGATGTGGCCCGCCACCTGGGAGACCCTCCAGATGGTCGGCGTCGCCACCGTCGGCACCGTCCTGGTCGGCCTGCCGCTCGGCGTGCTGCTGGTGCTCACCGACAAGGGCGGGCTGCTGCAGAACCGGCCGGTCAACAAGGTGCTCGGCGCGATCGTGAACATCGTCCGCTCGGTGCCGTTCATCATCCTGATGATCGCCCTGATCTCCTTCACCCGCTGGCTGGTCGGCACCTCCATCGGCTGGGAGGCCGCGACCGTGCCGCTCACCATCGGCGCGATCCCCTTCTTCGCCCGGCTGGTCGAGACCTCCGTCCGCGAGGTCGACCGCGGCCTGATCGAGGCCCTGCAGGCGATGGGCGCCTCCACCTGGACGATCGTCCGCAAGGCGCTGCTCCCCGAGTCGCTGCCCGCCCTCACCGCCTCCGTCACCACCACGATCATCACGCTGATCAGCTACTCCGCGATGGCCGGCGTGGTCGGCGGCGGGGGCCTCGGCACCCTCGCCATCAACTACGGCTACTTCCGCTTCGAGACCGCCTTCATGTGGATCATCGTCGCGGAGCTGGTGATCATCGTCACCATCGTCCAGCTGCTCGGTGACTGGGCCGTGAGCCGCCTCGCCAACCGCGGCCGCACCGGCGGCCGGACCCGCCTGCTCGGCCCGCGCGGCAAGAGCCCGGCCACCCCCGACGAGGACCTCGTCGCCTCCTAGACCTCCCGACGTCCGCCTCCGGACGCGGCTCCCCGTATCACGCAGAAAGGCACTTTTCGTGCGCAACGCCCTGAAGTTCACCAGCGTCCTCGCCACGGCCGGCATCGCCCTCTCGCTCGCCGCCTGCGGAAGCTCCGGCTCGTCCGGCTCCTCCGACCCGAACGCCCCGCTCACCGTGGTCGCCAGCCCCACCCCGCACGGTCAGATCCTCAAGTTCGTCAAGGACAACCTCGCGGAGAAGGCCGGCCTCAAGCTCACCATCAAGGAGGTCACCGACTACGTGACCCCCAACACCGCGGTGCAGGACGGCTCGGCCGACGCGAACTACTTCCAGCACGTCCCGTACCTGGAGGACTTCAACAAGAAGCACGGCACCCAGATCGTCTCGGTCGAGCCGGTCCACCTGGAGCCGCTGGGCGTGTACTCCAAGAAGGTCAAGGCCATCGGCGACCTCAAGGACGGCGCCACCGTCGGCCTGCCCAACGACGCCACCAACGAGGGCCGCGCGCTCAAGCTGCTCGCCGACAACAACGTGATCACCCTCAAGGCCGGCGTCGGCACCGCCGCCACCCCGCAGGACATCACCGGCAACCCGAAGAACCTCAAGTGGAAGGAGCTGGAGGCCGCCCAGCTGCCCCGCTCCATCGACGACCTCGACGCCGCCGTCATCAACGGCAACTACGCCCTCGACGCGGGCCTCAAGCCCGCCGGCGACTCGCTGATCCTGGAGAAGGCCGAGGGCAACCCCTACGCCAACATCCTCGCCGTCAAGCAGGGCAAGGAGAACGACCCCCGGGTCAAGAAGCTCGCCGAGCTGCTCCACTCCGCCGAGGTCAAGAAGTACATCGACGACACCTTCAAGGGCTCCGTCATCCCGGCGTTCTGACCGGCAGCCCCACCCGGTACCGCCGACCGCACCTCCACGACCGGGCCCCCGCCGCACCTCGGCGGGGGCCCGGTCGGGCAGTATGCACCAGTGATGCCCTGACAGACCGTGTTCTGACGTACCGTCGTGCGGTCCGCGCACCGCGCGACACCCGGGGCACCGGCGAGGCGTACGGTGTGTCCACGACCGGCGAGGAGAGACGGCATGGCAGCGAGCTTCCCCGAGACCGCCATCAGCACCGAACGGCTGCTGCTGCGCCCCCTTGCGGAGAACGACGCCCCCGGCCTGGCCGCGATGATGGCCGACGACCTCGTCCTGACCTGGACCGACCTCCCCCACCCCTTCACCGAGGCCTACGCCGCCGAACTCGCCCGCACCCTCGCCCCCGCCCACCGCGCGTCCGGCCGCGGCATCGTCTTCGCCGTCACCGAACACCTCACCGAGCGGCTGGTCGGCCTGGTCGAACTGCGCAACACCGACTGGCGGCTGCGCTCCACCGAGATCGCCTACGTCACCGCACCCTGGGCACGCGGCGAGGGCTACGCACCGGAGGCCGTCCTCGGCACCGCGCAGTGGCTCTTCGAGGACCGCGGCTTCCTGCGCCTGGAGATGCGCACCGCCGCCGGCAACACCGCCGCCCAGCAGGTCGCCCAGAAGGTCGGCGGCATCAGCGAAGGCGTGCTGCGCAGCGCCTGGATAGTGCGCGGCGACCACGGCGAGAGCGGCGGCTCCACCGCCGGCGCGCCGCTCGGCCGCCGGGGCGAGGCCGAGAGCCGCAGCGACCTCATCCTGTGGAGCCTGCTGCCCGAGGACATGGAGAACCCGGCCGAGCCCGAGAGCGCCTGGCACGGCGACCACCGCTACGTCCTGCGGGACTGACCCGCCGCCACCGGGCCACCGGACCGGGCCGGCCGCACGGTGACCGCCGGGGGAGCGGCGGCCGACGGGCAGCGGACATGTGTGCGAGAACCCGGCGCCGAGGGGAGCACACCCGGTAGCCTTCCACCGGCGCCGTACGCGGGCGCAGCATGTCGGCGCACCGAGGCGAGGAGAACGGCCGCAGATGGCTGACCGGATCACGGTCATCGGGTGGGACGGCACCCCGCTGACCGAGGCCGCCGGCGCGGCCCTCGCCGCGGCCACCCTGGTGGCCGGCGCCCCCTACCAGCTCAGCGCCCTCCCGGTGCCCCCCGCCGCCGAGCGGATCGTCCTCGGCAACATCCGGCTCGCCGCCCGCCGGATCGCCGAACACCGCGGCGCCGCCGTCGTCGTCGCCGAGGGCGACCCGGGCTTCTTCGGCGTCGTGCGCACCCTGCGCCGCCCCGAGTACGGCCTCGAACTCGAAGTCCTGCCCGCCGTCTCCTCGGTCGCCGCCGCCTTCGCCCGCGCCGGCATGCCCTGGGAGGACGCCCACGTGGTCAGCGCCCACGGCGGACGGCTGCGCCGCGCGGCCAACATCTGCCGGGCCCACCCCAAGGTCGCCGTGCTCACCGCCCCCGGCGCCGGGCCGAGCGAACTCGCCCTGATGCTGCGCGGGGTGCACCGCACCTTCGTGGTCTGCGAGGCGCTCGGCACCCCCGAGGAGGACGTCACCGTCCTCACCTCCGACCGGGTCGCCGACCACGTCTGGCGCGACCCGAACGTGGTGCTGGTCATCGGCGGCAACGGCGCCGGACCGCAGGCGGGCGCGGTGGGCGAGGCGGCCGGCTGGCTGGCCGGCCGACCCGTCGGCTACCCCGGCCCGGACCGCGGCTGGGCCCTCCCCGGCGACACCTACACGGGCGCCGGGCGCGCGGAGGACGCGCCCGGCGCACCGGAGGCGCTTCCCGCGCACGCGCGCGCCCTCGTGCTGGCCCGTCTCGGCGCCCGTCCGGGGGACTTGGTCTGGTCGGTCGGCGCGGGCAGCGGCGCCCTCGCCGTCGAGGCCGCCCGGTTCGGCGCGGCCGTCGTCGCGGTCGAGGCCGACCGCTCGGCCTGCGCCCGGCTGGCCGTCAACGCCCGCCGGTTCGGCGTCGAGGTGGAGACCGTCCACGGCTCCGGCCCGGAGGTCCTCGGCGGCCTGCCGGAGCCGGACGCGGCCGTCGTCGAGGCCGGCGGCACCGCGGTGGTGCGCGCCGTCCTGGCCCGCCGCCCCGAGCGGTTCGTGGCGGTCGCCCGCACCCTCGCCGAGGCGGAGGAGATCCGCCGCGCCGTCGTGGAGGCCGGCTACCGGGCCGACGGCACGCTGCTGCAGTCCACGCCGCTGCGCCCGGCCGGGCCCGACGGCGGCCTGGGGCTCGCGGCGGGGGAGCCCGGCGTACTCCTGCTCTGGGGTGAGCAGATCGTGTGAAGACGAGGTGCCGCCGCCGGTCCGCCCGGGTGGCGGTTCCGGGGCGCCGGCGGTGATCCAGGTCGCATCCGGACACCGATTCGAGAGGTGACGGCGCCGGGCCGGTAGTGTGGCGTCCGGGACGCCTGCGGCGTCCGGTGGCTCGCCCGATCCGGTCGGTTTGTCGCCTTTTTGACGCGGTGCAACCCGGAACGGCTCGGAGTGTGGGCAATTCGACGGGCCGCGTGCCGGACCTGGAGAATGCCGTAGGGTCCGGTGCGGTCGTTGCCGGTTGCCCCGCCTTGTCGTTGTTTCAGATGGCGTGCCGCCCCACCCGGGTGGTGCGCGGGCCGGGGTGCCGCAGCGCGCCGGAAGACTTCGGCCGCAGCGCCTCGGCGCGGCGGCCGCGTGTGGTTGAGGGGCGGGCCGGTTGCAAGGCCCGGCCCGTGCGGATGGGCGCTGCGGTCGGTGATCGCGTCGCCAAGGGCGCGGCAGCGGCCTGGAAGGAGCTTTGACATGACCGATGGCGGCCACGTCCCGAACGAGGGACTGCCGGAGCACCTGCTCGCCGGGTCCGACCCACTCGGCGGCCCGGAGGGCGTCGCGACTGCCGCACCCGTGCAGGGCGTCGCACGCGTCCAGGGCGTCGCGATGGACGGCGGTCCGATCCCGCACCCTGCGGGGCCGGGGAACGGCCTGCCCGGCGCGGTGTCCCAGGGCATCGGCATGGTTCCCTCGCAGGGCCTCGCCGGCCAGCCGCAGCCGCTCGGCGTGCCCGGCTACGGCGTCCCGGTCGCCGGTGCGTCGCTCCCGGGCGCCCCCGGCGAGGGCTGGGGAGCCGACCCGGGCGCCCCGCGCCCCGCGTTCCACTTCCTCGACCAGCCCGACCAGCCGGACCTGCTCGACGACGAGGACGACGTGCTGCTGATGCCCGGCCCGCAGGGCTCCTGGGGCGAGCCGCTGGGCGCCGACCAGGGCGCACCCGGTACCCCGGTCGAGCCGTCCTGGCCGCCGCTGGAGCCGCCGCTCCTCGGCGTCGCCGACCCGGCCGTCCAGCAGCTCCAGCCGCAGCCGCTCCAGGGTCAGACCCTTCAGGCTCCGCTCCCGCCGCAGGTCCAGATGCCGGGCCAGCCGCACGGGCAGTCGCAGGGCCAGTCGCAGGGCCAGGAGTCGCTGACGGCGGCTCAGCAGCCCCGCCGCCCGCTCCACGCCGGCCCGCCGATCCCGGACCCGTCGCTGATGACCGGCCACGTCCCGGTGCGCTCGCTCGCCGACCGCGGCCCGTCGCAGGGCGGCACGCCCGCCCACGGCATCCCGGTCGTCGTCGGGCAGCCGGAGCCGCAGGCCGCCGCGCCCGTGCAGGCCCAGCCGGTGCAGCAGCCGGTGGTCCCGGCCCAGCAGCCGCAGGGCGTCCAGCCGGTCCAGGAGGCTCCGCAGGCTCCGCAGCACGCCGAGGCCCTCCAGGCCGCGCAGGCCGTGGACGTGGTGGAGCCGGCCGGTCCGGCCGCCGAGGCGTTCGTGGCCGCGCCCCTCGCGGACACCGCCGTGCCGGCCGGTGCGGAGGCCGTCGCCGAGCAGGCCGTCGAGCTCGTGGTGGCCGACACCCAGGCGCCCGCCGCCGAGCAGCCCGCCGAGGTCCAGGCACCCGCCGCCGACCCGTCGGCGGCCGGCCTTCCCGCCGTCGAGCAGACCGCTACCCAGCCGGGCACCGGGGAGCAGCCCGTCGAGGAGCAGGCCGTCGAGGAGCAGGCCGCCCCGCAGCCCGCGCCGCAGCAGCCGGCCGCCCAGACCGGTCAGCCCCGCCGGATCTCCGCCTTCCTCGCCGCGCCCACCCCGCACGGCCTGCCGCAGGTCGAGGGGACGGAGCCGGTCCAGGCACTCGCGGAGGCGGCGGTCGAGCAGTCCGTCCCCATAGCGGCCGCCGAGCAGGCCCAGGCTCCCGCCGCCGAGCCGGTGCAGCCCGCCGCCCCCGAGCAGCCCGCTGCCGAGCAGCCCGCCGCCGAGGCGGCGCAGCCCGCGCAGGCCCCGGACGCCGGTGAGCAGGCCCAGGCCGTCACCGAGGCCCAGCCCGTCACCGAGGCTCAGCCGGCCGCCGAGGCCCAGGCCCCTGCCGAGGCCACCGCCGAGACCGCTGTCGGCACCGGCGAGATGCCCGGCGGCCAGGCCGTCGTCGTCGCGGAGGCCGAGCAGCCCCAGGAGGCCCCGGCGGACGCCGAGGCCGCCGCCCCCGAGGCTGCTGAGGCCGCCCCGGAGGCCGCCGCAGCCGGTGACGACGCGCCCGTCGCCACCGAGGCGGCCGCCGACGCCCCCGAGGCTCCTGAGGCCCCCGCGGAGCAGCCCGCCGTCGAGGCCGACGCCCGGCCCGAGGAGGGCGAGGCCCCCGCGGAGCAGCCCACGGCCGAGGCCGCGGACGTCGTCGACCCCGTCGCCGAGGCCGTCGAGCCCACCGCGGAGGAGCCCGTCGCGGACCAGCCCGCGGAGGAGCCCGCCGCCGAGCAGCCTGCCGAGGAGCCCGCCGCCGAGGAGCCCGCCGCCGAGGAGCCCGCCGCCGAGCAGCTCGAGGCGGAGCCCGCCGAGCCGCGCGGCCCGGCCGCCCCCGGCTACGGTGACGCCGACCGCGAGGCCGTCCACCAGGTCATCCGCGAGCGCCGCGACATCCGCAACGGCTTCCGCCCGGACCCGATCCCGCACGAGGTGCTGATCCGCGTCCTGGAGGCCGCCCACACCGCGCCCAGCGTCGGCTACTCCCAGCCCTGGGACTTCGTCGTCATCCGCTCGGCCAAGACCCGCCGCAAGATGCACGAACTGGCCGAGCGCCAGCGCGAGGCCTACGCGGACTCGCTGCCCAAGGGCCGGGCCAAGCAGTTCAAGGAAATCAAGATCGAGGCCATCCTCGAAACGCCCGTCAACATCGTGGTCACCGCCGACCGCACCCGCGGCGGCCGCCACACCCTGGGCCGGCACACCCAGCCCCAGATGGCGCCCTACTCGGCCGCCCTCGCCGTCGAGAACCTCTGGCTGGCCGCCCGCGCCGAAGGCCTCGGCGTCGGCTGGGTGAGCTTCTTCGACGAGGACGAGATGGTCCGCGAGCTCGGCCTGCCCGAGCACCTGGAGGTCGTCGCCTACCTCTGTGTCGGCTACGTCGACGCCTTCCCGGACGAGCCCGAGCTCCAGCAGCAGGGCTGGGCCAAGAAGCGCCCGCTCTCCTGGGTCGTCCACGAGGAGCAGTACGGCAACCGCGCGCTGCCCGGCGAGGAGCCGCACAGCCTGCTCTCCGAGACCCTGCGCGGCATCCGCCCGCTCGACGCCAAGGCGCTCGGCGAGGCCTGGGACCGCCAGAAGCGGATGACCAAGCCGGCCGGCTCGCTCGGCATGCTGGAGATCATCTCGGCGCAGCTGTCCGGGCTCTCCCGCAAGTGCCCGCCGCCGATCCCGGAGCCCGCCTGCGTGGCGATCTTCGCGGGCGACCACGGCGTCCACGCCCAGGGCGTCAGCCCCTGGCCGCAGGAGGTCACCGCCCAGATGGTCGGCAACTTCCTGGCCGGCGGAGCGGTGGTCAACGCCTTCGCCAAGCAGATCGGCACCGAGGTCTGCGTCGTCGACGTCGGCGTCGCCGCCGAGCTGCCCGACGCCATCCAGCAGGGCCGGACCACCGGCCTGCTGCCGCGCAAGGTCAGGCCCGGCACCGGCGACATGACCCAGGGCCCGGCGATGACCCGCGAAGAGGCTCTCAAGGCCCTCGAGATCGGCATCGAGACCGCCCGCGACCTGGTCGCCGCCGGCAACAAGGCCCTGGTCACCGGCGACATGGGGATCGCCAACACGACCGCCTCCGCCGCCCTGATCTCGGTCTTCACCGGGCTGGACCCGGCCGAGGTCACCGGCCGCGGCACCGGCATCGACGACGCGACCCACGCCCGCAAGATCGAGGTCATCCGCGCCGCGCTCGCCCTGCACCAGCCGGACCCGGCCGACCCGATCGGCGTCCTCGCCGCCGTCGGCGGCCTGGAGCACGCCGCGATCGCCGGCTTCCTGCTCGGCGCGGCCTCGCTGCGCACCCCGGTGATCCTGGACGGCGTCATCGCGGGTTCGGCCGCGCTGGCGGCCAAGGCGATCGCCCCCGAGGTGCTCGCCGCCTGCATTGCCGGCCACCGCTCCGCCGAGCCCGGCCACCAGGCCGCGCTGGCCAAGCTCGGCCTGCGTCCGCTGATCGACCTCGACCTGCGGCTCGGCGAGGGCACCGGCGCCCTGCTGGCCCTGCCGCTGGTGCAGAGTGCGGCCCGGGCGATGCACGATGTAGCCACGTTCGACTCCGCCGGGGTCACCGAGAAGGCCTGACGTCCGCCCGCACCGCTCCGTGCACCGGCCCGAGGGCGCGCCGGCGCGCGGAGCGGTGCCGCGCCGTACCCCCACATCGCACCCTCACCCTGATCCAGGAGCTCCGCCCATGACCGCGCCCAACCCGCACCCCGGCACCGAGGGCCGGACCCCGTACCCGGTCGGCCTGCTGCTGGCCGGCCGCCGCGTCGTCGTGGTCGGCGGCGGCCACGTCGCCCAGCGCCGGCTCCCCGCGCTGATCGCCACCGGCGCGGACCTGCACCTGATATCGCCCACCACCACCCCCGCCGTCCAGGCCATGGCCGACGCCGGCGAGTTCACCTGGCACGAGCGCCGCTACCAGGACGGCGACCTCGCCGGCACCTGGTACGCGCTGGTCGCCACCGACGACCCGGCGGTCAACGCCGCGGTCAGCGCGGAGGCGGAGCGCGAGCGGGTGTTCTGCGCCCGCAGCGACGACGCGGCGGCCGCCACCGCCTGGACCCCGGCCAGCGGCCGCGACGCGGGCGCCACCGTCGCCGTCCTCACCGGCGACCCCCGGCACTCCGCCGCCCTGCGCGACGCCATCGTGGAGGGCCTGCGGGACGGTTCGCTGGCGACCCGCCAGTTCCGCTCGCACGGTGTCGGCGGCGACTCCCGGCCGCCGGGCACGGGGAGCGTCGCCCTGGTCGGCGGCGGTCCGGGCGACCCGGACCTGATCACCGTGCGTGGCCGCCGGCTGCTCGCCGACGCCGACGTGGTGGTGGCCGACCGGCTCGCCCCGCGCGAGCTGCTCGCCGAGCTGCCCGAGCACGTCGAGGTGATCGACGCGTCCAAGATCCCGTACGGGCGGTTCATGGCCCAGGAGGCGATCAACCGGACGCTCATCGAGCACGCCAAGGCCGGCAAGTTCGTGGTCCGGCTCAAGGGCGGCGACCCGTACGTGTTCGGGCGCGGCGGCGAGGAACTGCTGGCCTGCGCGGAGGCCGGGCTGCCGGTCACCGTGGTCCCGGGCATCTCCAGCTCGATCAGCGTCCCGGCGGCGGTCGGCGTGCCGGTCACCCACCGCGGCATGACGCACGAGTTCACCGTGATCTCGGGGCACGTCGGCCCGGCCGACGAGCGCTCGCTGACCAACTGGGAGGCCGTCGCGCGGATGACCGGCACCCTGGTGCTGCTGATGGCCGTCGACAAGATCGGCGCCATCGCCGACAAGCTGATCGAGTGCGGCCGCCCGGCCGACACCCCGGTCGCCGTCGTCCAGGAGGGCACCACCGCGGCCCAGCGCCGGGTGGACGCCACCCTCGCCACGGTCGCGGCCACCGTCGAGGCCGAGCAGATCAAGCCCCCCGCCGTGATCGTCATCGGCGACGTGGTCAACGTCCTCGCCCCCGCCTTCCCCGCCTGATCCGCCCTGGCAGCACCCCCGCGGGCCCACCGTGGTCGCGTGCGCCCCGGTCCCGCCGCCCGCTCCGGCCCTGCTGTTTGCAAAACCTGCACTTTGCAAACAGCAGGGCCCCGGGGGTACGCACCCCCGGGGCCCCGATGCCTGCTTGGCAGTCCCTCTTACTGCCTCCGCCTGCCGCCCCTCCTCCTGTCCTCCTGTGCCCCTCCTCCCTGCTGCCCCCCTGCTGGATCTCCCCGCCGTCCACGGGCCGCCCTTGGTGTTTGCAAAGTGCGCCTTTGCAAACACCAAGGAGTGGGAAGTCGGCCCAGCCGACTTCCCACTCCACCCCGCGAGCCGCACCGCCACACCCGACGCCCGGCCCGGCCCCGCCGCCGTCACTCCAGCGGCTGCTCCGTCCAGATCACCTTGCCGCTGGCCGTGTACCGGGTGCCCCAGCGGTCCGCGAACTGCGCGACCAGGAAGAGCCCACGCCCGCCCTCGTCCGTCGTGGCCGCGTACGTCAGATGCGGCGAGGTGCTGCTGGCGTCGGACACCTCGCAGATCAGCGCCCGGTCACGGAGCAGCCGGACCCGGATCGGCCCGCGCCCGTACCGGATCGCATTGGTCACCAGCTCGCTCAGGATCAGCTCGGTGACGAACGCCGCCTCGTCCAGCCCCCACTGCTCCAGCCGCTCCGCCACCGCCGCCCGCACCGCGCCCACCGCGGCCGGGTCGGACGGCACGTCCCACTCCGCCACCTGGTCGGGCGCCAGCACCCGGGTCTGTGCCACCAGCAGCGCGATGTCGTCCTGCGGCCGGGCCGGCAGCATCGCGCCCAGCACGTCCGCGCAGGTCTGCTCCGGCGTCCTCGGCGGCCCGGCGAGCGCGGCCCGCAGCATCTCCAGCCCCTCGTCGATGTCCCGGTCGCGGTCCTCCACCAGCCCGTCCGTGTACAGCACCAGCCGGCTGCCCTCCGCCACCTCCACCTCGGTCGTCGTGAACGGCAGCACCCCCAGCCCCAGCGGCGGCCCGGTGGGCAGCTCGGGGAACTCCACCCGTCCGTCCGGACCGACCAGAGCCGGCGGCGGGTGCCCCGCGCTGGCCAGGATGCAGCGCCGCGACACCGGGTCGTAGATCGCGTACAGGCAGGTCGCGCCGGTGACCGCCGCCGAACCGCCGGTCGCCGACTCCTCCTGGTCGATCCGGTTCACCAACTCGTCCAGGTGCCCGAGCAGCTCGTCCGGCGGCAGGTCGAGCGTCGAGAAGTTGTGGATCGCCGTCCGCAGCCGGCCCATCGTCGCGGCCGCGTGCAACCCGTGCCCCACCACGTCCCCGACCACCAGCGCGACCCGCGCGCCCGGCAGCGGGATCAGGTCGAACCAGTCCCCGCCCACTCCCGCCTGCGCCGGCAGGTACCGGTGCGCCACGTCCAGCGCGTTCTGCGCGGGCAGGCTGCGCGGCAGCAGGCTGTGCTGCAGCGTCACCGCCATGGCGTGCTCGCGGGTGTAGCGGCGGGCGTTGTCGATGCAGACCGCGGCGTGCGAGACCAGCTCCTCGGCCAGCGCCAGGTCCTCCTCGTCGAACGGTTCGGCCCGGTCCGCCCGCCAGAACCGCGCCACCCCCAGCAGCACCCCGCGCGCCCGCAGCGGCACCCGGACCAGCGAGTGCACCCCGTACTCCAGTGCCTGGGCCGACCGCTCCGGGTCCTGCGCCCGCCAGTCCTCCGACTCCGCCAGCCGCGGCTCCAAGCCGGGCAGCCCGGTGTCCAGCGCCCCCGCCAGCGGCGTCGACGGCACTATGTCCAGCACCGTGCCCACCGGATAGAACGGCGAGTCGTCCCGGACGCCGCTGAGCGCCGTCCGCCGCATCCGCCCGAGCGCCTGCCCCTGGGGCGGTTCGTCGCCCTCCAGCACCTGCTCGGCCAGATCGACGCTGACGAAGTCCGCGAACCGCGGCACCGCCACCTGCGCCAGCTCCTCGGCCGTGCGCGTCACGTCGAGCGAGCTGCCCACCGTCACCCCGGCGTCGTACAGCAGCCGCAGCCGCCGCTGCGCCACCTCGGCCCGCCCGGACAGCGCCAGCAGCTCGGTGGAGTCACGCAGCGTGGCGACGCAGCCCGGCGGACCGCCGTCGCGGTCGGTCAGACGGACGTTCACGGCCAGCAGCCGCTCACCGGCCAGCACCACCTCGTCGGTGACCGGCCGGTTGGCGGTCAGCAGATCCTCGGGCGCCCGGTCCAGGCCCAGCTCCGTCACCAGCCGCCCCTCGGCGTCGGCGGGCAGGTCCAGCAGCCGGCGCGCCTCGTCGTTGCAGAGCAGCAGCCGGCCGTCGCCGGCGACGATCAGCACGCCCTCGCGCACCGCGTGCAGCACCGCCGCGTGGTGCTCGTACATCCGCGTCATCTCGGCCGGGCCCAGCCCGTGGGTCTGCCGCCGCAGCCGCCGGCTGACCAGCGCCGTCCCGCAGGTGGCCAGCCCCAGGGCGACCGCCGCGGCGCCGAGTACCACGGGCAGCTGCCGTTCGCTCGCGCTGCTGATGTTGGCGATCGTGACCCCCGCCGAGACCATGCCGACCACCGATTCGTCCGGTGCGCGGACCGGCACGATCGCCTGGACCAGTGGTCCGATGGTGCCGTTGACCTGCTCGGTCACCACCTGCCCGTTCAGCGCGGGCTGGTAGTTGCCGACGAACTTCTGGCCGATCCGGGCCGGATTGGGGTGGGTGTAGCGGATGCCGTCGGTGTTGAGGACGACGATGAAGTCCACGCCCGCGTTGAGCGCCGCGGCCTGCGCCTTCGGCTGGAGGATCGCGGTCGGGTCGGGGGAGCGCAGCGCCTCGACGATGCCCGGCGAGTTGGCGAAGGTCTGCGCGACCGCCACCGACCGGTTGGTCGCCTCGTGCCGGGCGTCGTTGCGGGACTGCACCACCAGGGCGATCACGGCGGCCGCGACCAGCAGCAGCACCACCAGAACCTGCAGCGCGAAGACCTGCCCGGCCACCGACCGGCGTCGCACCGGCTTCGGCCGGGCGCCGTTCGGCTGCTGTTGCCGACCGTGTGGGCGCCCACCGGAGGAGCCGGCGGTACCAGGGGCACGGGAGGAGATGGCGGAGCCGGAAGTGCCAGAGGCCGACGGAGCCCATGATCGGCCCGGAAAACGGGCCATACGTCATATTTGCACTCCATAGACCTGGAGGCCAAGGCCAGGCACATCGCGCCCTGGGCCGTTTGGCCTTCTCCACTCCGGCTTGGCAAGATCGCAGGGTGTCCGAACCCAGCACCATCACCGACCCCGCCGACCCGCGCCTAGGCGACTACACCGGTCTGACCGACGTCGAACTGCGCCGTCGCCGCGAGCCCGCCGAAGGCCTCTTCATCGCCGAGGGCGAGAAGGTCATCCGCCGGGCCCTGGCCGCCGGCTTCCGGATGCGGTCGATGCTGCTGACGGCCAAGTGGCTGGACGTGATGGCGGACGTGATCGCGGAGAGCGACGCCCCCGTCCACGTGGTCGAACCGGACCTGGCCGAGGCGGTCACCGGCTACCACGTCCACCGCGGCGCGCTCGCCTCGATGGAGCGCCGGCCGTTGCCGGACGCCGCCGAGCTGCTGGCCGGAGCCCGCCGGGTGGCCGTGCTGGAGGGGCTGGTCGACCACACCAACCTGGGCGCGATCTTCCGCAGCGCCGCCGCGCTCGGCATGGACGCCGTGCTGCTCTCGCCCGACTGCGCGGATCCGCTGTACCGGCGGGCCGTCAAGGTCTCCATGGGCGCCGTCTTCGCCGTCCCCTACGCGCGACTGGAGCCGTGGCCGGCTGCGCTGGACACCGTGCGCGCCGCGGGCTTCAGCCTGCTCGCCCTCACCCCCGCGGAGGACGCCGTCGACCTGGCCGCCCTGGCGCCGCACCGTCTCCCCAAGGCGGCCCTGATGCTCGGTGCCGAGGGCGACGGCCTCACCCGCCGGGCCATCGCCGCCGCCGACCACGCGGTCCGCATCCCGATGGCCCACGGCATCGACTCCCTCAACGTGGGCGCCGCCGCAGCCGTGGCCTTCTACGCCGTCACCGCCACGGCCTGACCCGCACCCGTCCGACCCGTCACCCTGCCGGGGACGGGGACGGGGACGGGGACGGGGACGGGGACGGGGACGGGGACGGGGCCGAGGCCGAGGCCGAGGACGGGGCCGAGGACGGCGACCAGGCCGGGGGAGCGGGAGGCCGGGGGAGCGGTGGAGTGGGACGTCGGACCGGCCGACTTCCGGCGCACGGGCGGCGCGGGCCCGGGGCCGGGCGCCCCGCGAGTCAGCCCGCCGGGGCCGTCGGCGGCGCGGGTGCCGCGGCGGGCGGCGGGGTGACGATCAGGGTGGGGGCGCCGGGCCAGGACTCCTCGATGGTCCCGTCCGACCGCACCGTGTAGCGGGTGGAGGCCACCGCGCCGGTCTGGGTGGCCCGCTCCTCGCGGACCAGCGCGCCGTTGTCGAGCCGCCAGGTGGCCGTCGCCTGGGGATCGGCGGCCGACGAGCGGGAGGCCAGCGCCACGGGCGCGTCCCCGTTGAAGCCGAACAGCTGGACCAGGTCGGCCGGCACCGAGCCCTCCGCCCGGCGCAGCACCACCAGGGCCGCCGGCGCGCCCTTGTAACGGGCCGGGAGGACGGCGCTGAGCGCGACCTGGGGCCCCGCCCCCGCCGAGCGGCCGTCCCGCAGCGAGATCGCCGGGCCGCCCGCCGGATCGGGGTAGCCGCGGTTGGGCCAGTCCACCACCGGTCCGGCGCCCTGCGGCGGTGCCAGCGCGCCGTCACCCCCCGCAGCACTGCCGTGGGCCGCCGCCGCGGCCGCGGCCGCCAACGGTGTCGCGGACTGGGCCGCGCCGTCCGCCGAGAGCCCGGCTCCCGGCGCGCCGGCGCTCGGCTGCTCGGCGGCCGGAGCACTCACCGCCGCCCCGGCACCGCGGGTCGGGCCGAGGCTCTGGTTGTCCCGGTTCTCGCACCCCTGCGCCGCCGCGATCGCCAGCGCCACGCCGACCGTCACGGTGACGAAGACCACCAGCCGCTGCCGCAGCAGCCGCTGCCGGGCGGTGCCGGGGCGCCCGGGGACGGGCGTGTGCTGTCGGTCGCGGCCCCCTCCGCGCGGCCGGTCCGGCCGTTGCTCCCGCTCGCGGGGGCCCGCCGGGCTGCCCGGTCCGCCGGTGCGCCCGGGGGGCGGGGTCTGCTGGCGCTCGCGCAGCGGCCGGGTGGCGTGGGTCGCCTCGGGCCGGGGCATCGGGGTGGTGGCCGCCTGTCCGGGCCTGCCCTGCGGCCGCCGCCGGTCGACGCCGGGGTGGGACCCCGGGTGGGCGCCGAGATGGGCACCGGGATGCGCGGCGGGCTGCTGGCCGGCCTGGCGGCTGCCGGCCGCGGCCCGGGCGCGCGAGGCGCCCGCCGGGTCGGGTGCGCGCCCCGGCGCGGGTACGCCGCGCGCGGCGGCGGCCGGCTGCCCCGGCGCGGAGGCCGGGCCGTGCCCGGGGGTGCCCGGCCGGGCCCCGGCGGCAGCGCGGCCGGCGACCCCGCGCCCGGGCCGCTCCGTCGCCGCTCCGTCGCCGGTGCCGCGGGCCGCCAGTTCGCTCAGCCGCTCGTGCAGGGCGGCCGCGCCGGGCCGCTCGGCCGGCTCCTTCGCCAGGCAGGCCCGGATCAGCGGTGCCAGCGGCGGCGGTACGGCCGACAGGTCGGGCTCCTCGTGCACGACCCGGTACAGCATCACCTCGGAGGAGGCGCCCGAGCCGAACGGGGTGTCCCCGGTGAGCGCGTACGCCAGTGTCGCCCCGAACGCGAAGACGTCCGTCGCGGGCGTCACGGCGGCGCCGCGGACCTGCTCGGGCGCGAGGAAGCCGGGGGAGCCGACCGCGGTGCCGACGTGGGTGAGCGTGCTGGCCCCGCGCGACCAGGCGATCCCGAAGTCGATGATCCGCGGCCCGCGGGGCGAGAGCAGGATGTTGGAGGGCTTGAGGTCCCGGTGGACGACCCCGGCCTCGTGCACCTTGACCAGTCCGTCGGCCAGCGCGGCGCCGATCCTGGCGGCCTCCGGCCAGCTCAGCGGCCCGCCGTCGCCGACCCGCTTGTAGAGCGAGGGCCCGGGGACGTACGCGGTGGCCAGCCAGGGGCGGTCGGTCTCGATGTCGGAGCCGACCACCCGGGCCGTGCAGCCGCCCCGGATCCTGGAGGCGGCGGCGATCTCACGGGCGAAGCGGGTCCGGAACTCCAGGTCCTCGGCCAGCTCCGCGCGGATCAGCTTGAGCGCCACCCGCTGCCCGCGCCGGTCCGAGCCGAGGTAGACGACGCCCATGCCGCCGGCTCCGAGCCGCCGGTGCAGCCGGTACGGCCCGACGATGCGGGGGTCCTCACGCCTCAGCCGCATCATCGCCATCATCGTTCCCCGTCAGCCTGTGGATGAGGCCCCGTCGGTTTGGGGCATCGTCAGTTCCTGTCGGGCACAGCTTACGGACTGCCTGCTGCGGTGTGCTGATACGCAACACCTGAACCCTCCGTGCGATTGTCCGATCTTGCACTGACAGTCGCGCGCGCGGCGGCGCATCGTTTCTCGGGGTCGGCTCTCAGGGTTCCCCCGGGGGTGCGGCGGAGGGCGTCTCCCCCTGCGGTAGTAGTCCTCAAGTCGGAGCGTCATCCTCGGGGATGCCCGGAGAACAGTACGACGGCATGACATCCGACCACCCCCTCGGGCCATAGCGTTGTCCTCAGCGGTGGACGGGGCACTCGTCCCCCGAGGTAAGCCGTCCACCGCGTCCACTTCGGCCCACCGGTCGGCACGAGCAGCGCACGATCCAAGCAGCGCAGGAAGCAGGAGTGAGGGCATGGCAACGCAGCTCACGGGAGCCCCCCGCCGCCGTCGGCCGGCCTTCACCCAGCGCCAGGCCGCGGAGCCGACCAGGCACCCGGCGGTGGCGCTGGCCATCGCGCTGCCCTGCGCCGTGCTGCTGGTCATGCTCTTCGGAGGCTGGGAGCAGATGGCGAGCCAGGCCCAGGCCGTCGCCGACCTGATCACACACTGACCGATCGACCTGTGAATCCCGGCCGGGCACCAGCCCGGCCGGCCACTGAACGGGCACTGATCCCCTGGGGACGGGGAACCAGTGCCGCCGGGGAAGGCCGTGCCCGCAATGACCACGCGGACGGGCGTGAGCGGTGCACAGAGCACCCCGGCAGGCGGAGATGCCGCGTATGGACGTCGGTGAGGGCGTCCGTACGCGGCTCTTCTTCTTTCCTGAGTCTCCCCCGAGCCTTCTCCGAGCCTCCCGCGAGGCTTCCTTGGAGCTCCTCCCCGGAGCTCCACCCCGGCGCCGCCCCCGCAGCGGGCCCCGGCGCGACCGTGGAGCCGGCGCGGCAGCACCCGGGAGCGGAGGCCCGGAGAACGCAAAAGGCCGGGGCCGTGATCCTGACGGATCACGGCCCCGGCCGTTACTGTGCGCGATACTGGGATTGAACCAGTGACCCCTACCGTGTCAAGGTAGTGCTCTCCCGCTGAGCTAATCGCGCCTGGTGTGGCGGTCCTACAGCAGACCCCGAAGGGCCCGACGTGCGCGATACTGGGATTGAACCAGTGACCCCTACCGTGTCAAGGTAGTGCTCTCCCGCTGAGCTAATCGCGCCTGGTGTGGCGGTCCTGCAGCAGACCCCGAAGGATCCGACGTGCGCGATACTGGGATTGAACCAGTGACCCCTACCGTGTCAAGGTAGTGCTCTCCCGCTGAGCTAATCGCGCGGGGAGGTCGTCCGGTCGGAACCGGTCGTACCTCTTGGAGGTGGAGACGGGATTTGAACCCGTGTAGACGGCTTTGCAGGCCGTTGCCTCGCCTCTCGGCCACTCCACCAGGCAACACTCGAAGAACGATCTTACACTGTTCTCCATCGAGCGGACGACGAGATTCGAACTCGCGACCCTCACCTTGGCAAGGTGATGCTCTACCAACTGAGCCACGTCCGCCTGTCTCCCGGGGGCTTCACCGCTTTTCTTCGGCTGCGCTCCCTGGCGACGTGTTGAACTCTAGCGGATTCCCGGGCCAGCTAAAAATCCGTTCCCGCAGCGTGCCGCGGGGGTGCCCCCGGGGTGCCGTCGCGGCAGCCGTTCCGCGGGGTCACCGCCCCCACCTGCGGCGCACCCGACGGACAGCCGCAGGCCACCCGGCGCACACCCGCGTGATGCCCTCATCTGCTCACGCCCCCTGCGGCGGCTCGACCCCCGTTCGCGCCCCCGACCTACACTTCAGGCACCGCAGCCCAGCCACCCCGCGCAGGAGAACCGTGTCCGGCCACCCCGTCCCCCACAGCCCGCTCGCCCGCTTCGGCGGCCGCCTCGCCACCGGGCTGCGCGACGTCACCTCGGACCCGGCCGCCCTCGACTCCGCCGGCTTCTGGGCCGTCGCCCACGACTTCGAGGGCCGCCTCACCTGCGCCCGCTTCGACGACGTCCGCCCCGCCCCCGCGCCCCCGTCCGGTGCCGGCTGGCTCGGCCCGGCCGCCGGCAGCTGGCACAGCTCCCTGGACCGCGCCGCCTACGAGGCCGGCGTCCGCCGCATCCGCGACCACATCGCGGCCGGCGAGGTCTACCAGGCCAACCTCTGCCGCGTCCTCTCCGCGCCGCTGCCCGACCCGGCCCGTACCGACGTCGACGCCCTCACCGGTCTGCTCGCGCACGGCAACCCCGCCCCCTACGCGGGCACCGTCCGGCTGCCCGGGCACGGCGTCGAGATCGCGACCGCCTCCCCCGAGCTCTACCTGCGCCGCGACGGCCGCACCGTCTCCTCCGGTCCGATCAAGGGCACCGGCCGCACCGAGGCCGACCTGCTGGAGAAGGACCACGCCGAGAACGTGATGATCGTCGACCTGGTCCGCAACGACCTCGGCCGGGTCTGCGGGACGGGCACCGTCACCGTGCCCGACCTCTGCGTCGTGGAGAAGCACCCCGGCCTGGTCCACCTGGTCTCCACCGTCCGGGGCACCCTGCGCGCGGACGCCGGCTGGCCGGAGCTCCTCGGCGCGACCTTCCCGCCCGGCTCCGTCACCGGCGCCCCCAAGTCCAGCGCACTGCGGATCATCGAGGCCCTGGAGACCGCCCCGCGCGGCCCCTACTGTGGTGCCGTCGGCTGGGTCGACGCGGACCGCGGCGAGGGCGAACTCGCCGTCGGCATCCGCACGTTCTGGATCGACCGGACCGACCCCGGCACGCCCGTCCTGCGCTTCGGCACCGGCGCGGGCATCACCTGGGGCTCCGACCCCGCGCGCGAGTGGGCGGAAACCGAACTGAAGGCCGCCCGCCTGGTCGCGATAGCGTCGGGCACCGAAACCGACTGAAGCGGGACGAACACCCCCGGGCCGCCATCGACCCAGGCTCACCGCACCGCACAACCGCTTTGAGGAGCAGCCTCGATGCAGCACCCCACCAAGAGCTGGGTCAATGGGTCACTCGTCGACTCCGCCGACGCCGCCCTGTCCGTCCTCGACCACGGCCTCACCACCGGCGACGGGGTCTTCGAGACCATGAAGGCCGTCGACGGCCGGGCCTTCGCCGTCACCCGCCACCTCGACCGGCTCACCCGCTCTGCCCGCGGCCTCGGCCTGCCCGACCCCGACCACGACCTGGTCCGCGAGGCCTGCGCCCAGGTCCTGGCCGCCAACCCGATGCCGCTCGGCCGTCTGCGCCTCACCTACACCGGCGGCCGCGCCCCGCTCGGCTCCGAGCGCGGCGACGGCACCCCCACCCTGGTCGCCTCCCTCGGCAGCGCGGCCCGCCGCCCCGACACCACCGCCGCCGCCACCGTCCTGTGGCGCCGCAACGAGCACAGCGCCGTCGCCGGCCTCAAGACCACCTCGTACGCCGAGAACGTCGTCGCGCTCGCCGCCGCCCACCGCGCCGACGCCTCCGAGGCACTGTTCGCCAACACCGCCGGACAGCTCTGCGAGGGCACCGGCTCCAACGTCTTCGTCGTCCTCGGCGGCCGCCTGCTCACCCCCACCCTCGCCTCCGGCTGCCTGGCCGGCATCACCCGGCAGCTCGTCATCGACTGGTGCGGCGCCGAGGAGACGGACCTGCCGCTGGCCGTGCTCCGGGAGGCCGACGAGATCTTCCTGACCTCCACCCTGCGCGACGTCCAGGCCGTCACCCGGGTCGACGACCGCGAGCTCGCCGGGCCGGGCCCCGTCACCGCCAAGGCGATGGCCGTCTTCACCGAGCGCAGCGGCGACGACCTCGACCCCTGATCCCCGCCGAGCGGGCCCCGGACTCCTCGCGGGCCCCCGGCGGATAGAACACCCGGGCGGCGGGGAAGGGACCACGACATGACCACCACGCTGCGCCCCGAGGGGCCGGAGTCACCCGCCGCCGGCGGCCGAACCAGACGCTGGCAGATCTGCGCCAACGGCCGCCCGGTCGGCGCACTGCGCACCACGGCAGTTCCTCGCGGCAGCCAACTCTGGGGTGAGATATCGGAGTTGGAGGTGCACGAGGGGCGCGGCCGGGGGCGCGGCACCTTCGGTGCGCTGGCCGCCGAGGAGGTGCTCCGCGGGTGGGGCTGCACCCGGGTCGACGCCGACGTCCCCGAGGCGGCGCCGGTCGCCCGCGCCCTCGCCGTCACCCTCGGCTACACCGAGCGGATGCGGAACATGGCCAAGCGCCTCGCCGCCCCGCCCGCGTTGCCGGCCGGCGTCGCCGCGCGCCGGATCGACGCCGAGGCCTTCCCCGGGTGGCTGGCCGCCGCCAAGGAGGGCTACCTGACCGACCTGGTCTCCTCCGGCCTCGGCGCGGAGCAGGCCCGCGCCAAGTCGGACGCCGACCACCTGTCCCTGCTGCCGCAGGGCGCCGACAGCCCCGGGGTGGCCCTGCGCCGGCTGTACGGGGACGGGCCCGACCCGCTGGGCTCGCTCTGGCTGGCCCTGCGGGTCCGGGACCTCCCCGACGGCGCCCCGCTCGCCTGGGTGATGGTCGTCGAGGTGGCCGAGGCGCACCGCGGCGCCGGCCACGGCCGCTCGCTGATGCTGCTCGCCGAACGCGAGTGCCTGGCCGCCGGAGTGCGCGACCTCGGGCTCAACGTGTTCACCGGGAACACGGTCGCGATCCGGCTCTACGAGTCGCTCGGCTACCGGATCACCAACCGGGTCTACGGCAAACCACTGACCTGACCGGCCTGACCGACCGTCAGGAGGCCTTCGCCGCCTCGATGGCGGCGACGATCCGGGCCCGCAGGCCGTCCTGGCTCTGCCCGCCGTCCAGCCGCTGCCCGCCGATCACGTACGTCGGGGTGCCCTGCACCCCGATCGCCTTCCCCTCCGCCTGGTCGGCGTCCACGATCAGCGTGTGCCGGCCGTCGATCAGCGCGGTGTCGACCTCCTCGGCGTCCGCCCCGACCGCGCGGGCGACCTCCAGCAGCACCTCCTCGCCGCGTGCCGCCAGGTCGTCGACCCGCTCCAGCAGCGCCTCCACGTAGGGCCACCCCAGGCCCTGGGCGAACGCCTCCTCGGCGGCCTGCGCCGCGGCGTACGCGTGCTTGTGCTTCTCCAGCGGGAAGTGGCGCAGCTCGACGACGAGCGCGTCACCGTACTGCTCGCGCAGCGCCCGTACGTCGTCCAGGGCGGTGCGGCAGTCCGGGCACTGGAGCTCGCACCAGAACTCAAGCCGGGGGAGGGAACCTTCGATCATGCTCCCAGTGTTCCACTAGTGGGTACCGCGCCGTCCCGGCGGTGTGCCCGGGCGCCGGCCGGAAGCGACGGGAGGTCCGATCCGATGACCAGGACGACTGGACATGACGGAGGACGGCCGTGTTGACGGCGGCGGTCTCCTTCGTGCTCACGGCCGGGGGCGTGGCCGTGGCGGGCCTGCGCGCCTATCGCCGGCGCTTCCTCTCCGCGACCCGCTGGTTCGCCGTGGCACTGGTCCCGGCCGGGCTCTATCTGACCGGGCTCTTCCCGGTGGCGCGGACGATCGGCAGCGAGTTCGCCGACTGGGCGACGAAGCTGGTGTTCGACCCCCGGGTCTGGACGGGCATCGTGCTGCTCGCGGTCTCGGCCGCGCTGCTGGTCGCCACCCGCTGGGTGAGCCGCCGCCGCGCGGTGGACGCCGCCGGGTCCGGCCCGGCCGCCGCCGGCCCCGCGCCGGGGCGGGCCGCCGTCACCGGTGCGCCGGCCGGCCCGGGAGCCGCGGCCCCCGGGAGCGCTGCCCCGAAGACCGCCGCCCCCAGGAGTGCCGCCCCGAAGTCGAACGCGGGAAAGCGCGACGACGGCCTGGGGGACTTCGAGGACATCGAGGAGATCCTGCGCCGCCGCGGCATCTGACCGCCACGGCCGTCGCGCCCGGGGGCGCCGGGGCTCAGGCGGAGGGCACGGTCTCCGCCGAGCGCTGGCGCGCCCGGTAGGCGGCGACGTGCAGCCGGTTGCCGCAGGTCCGGCTGTCGCAGTAGCGCCGGGAGCGGTTGCGCGAGAGATCGACGAAGACGCGGGCGCAGTCCGGCGCCTCGCAGCGGCGCAGCCGCTCGCGCTCGCCCGCCATCAGGATGAACGCCAGCGCCATGCCGAGCTCGGCCGCCAGGTGGTCGCCCAGGGCGGCGTGCGGGGCGAAGTAGTGGATGTGCCAGCCGTGGTGGTCGTGGTTGGTCAGCCGCGGCGTGGTGCCGGCGGCCGCGACCAGCGCGTTGACCAGCTCGGCGGCCTCCGCCGTGGACTCGGTGCCGAACACCTCCCGCAGCCGGGTGCGCAGCTCGTGGACCTTGCGCAGGTCGTCCTCGGTCAGCGAGTCGATCTCGCTGATCTCCTGGCGGATCACGAAGGCGTCCAGCGCGGCCACGTCGGGCAGCAGCTCGCTGCCGCACACCTCTGGCGCGGTGTTGAGCAGCTCGACGAGGATGCTCAGCGCGCACTCGGTGTCATGGGTGATCAGCACGTGGGGGCTCCTCGCGCGGAGGGGGCCGTCGGCACCCCGCGTCTACGGTCATCTCAGACCTTACCGGGCCCCGCAGCGGCGGGCCGCCGCTTCGTTCGAAGGGGTGTACGGATCGCGTCAGGGCGTGCGGGCCGGTCTGCCGCGCGGTCGGCCCGACCGGGCGCCCGGCAAACCAGCGGCGCCCGGCAGCGAGGCCGGCCACCCGTACGGATGGCCGGCTCCGGTGCCGGGCGCCTGCGGTGCTTCGGGCCCGCCCCGGTGGGGGCGAACCGTTTCACCGGCCCCGAGACCGCGTCGTGCGCGGCTGAGTCGTGCTGCCGTGCCCCCGAGTAGGACGGCTGCGATGACGGCAGGGGGTGACGGCCCTGCCGACGACAGGGCGTGACCGCCTCCGGTGGGGGTCAGCTTTCGGCGAGGATGTGGGACAGCTCCCGGTCGAGGTCGAAGTGACGGTGTTCGGTGCCGGGCGGCACCGCGGCGTCCGTCCGCTTGAGAAACGACTCAAGCGCTCGGGCCGGGGCCTCCAGCAGGGCTTCTCCTTCCGGAGAGCTCAGCGCGATGCAGACCACCCCTTGCCCGTGGCTGCGCGACGGCCAGACCCGGACGTCGCCGGTACCGGTGGGTCGGTGCAGCCCCTCCGCAAGGAGATCTCGGGCGAACACCCACTCCACGGTCTCGTCCGCGCCGGTGTGGAACGTGGCGTGCACGGCATAGGGGTCGGCGGTGTCGTAGCGCAGGCCCGCGGGGACGGGCAGTGAGGACTCGCTGGACACGATGAGGCGCAGGTGCAGCTCGCAGCTGACCGTGGTGTTCATAAGCGCCATGGCCTTTCGCTCAGTGTGCGCTCGGGGAATCGCACGTCGGCGAACGGACCATCCCACCTCCACGACCGATGTAAACCCCTCTGTCCCGATTCGGGGCCGAGTCGTACCCCTTACGGCGCATTGCGGAATCGGCACGGAGTGCCCTGCGGGGCATTACCGGGCCACTTCTCGGTTAGTTTCCTGGCATGACTGTGCGAAGCGACAAGGCGCGCGGGAACGCGGGCGGGAACACGAGAACGGGTGATGCGGTCGTGCCGGACGACTCGGGGGTACACACGCCGGACGAGGGCGGGGGAGCGGAGACGGGGGGCGCGGACGGCGGCCGGCCGCTGGGCTCGCGCGCACCGCACTTCATCCGGCGGTCCAGGCCGCTGCACCTGAGCTGGCAGGTGGCCGTCTTCCTGGTCGGCCTGGCGGTGGTGGTGGCCGGCGTGATCATGCTGCCGCTCCCCGGCCCCGGCTGGGTGGTCATCTTCCTGGGCATGGGCATCTGGGCCACCGAGTTCGTCTGGGCCCAGCTGGCCCTGCGCTGGACCCGCCGCAAGGTGTCCGAGGCGGCCCAGAAGGCGATGGACCCGAGGGTCCGGCGCCGCAACATCACACTCACCGCGATCGGGCTGGCGGTGATCGCCGCGATCGGCGCCTGGTACCTCTGGAAGTACGGGCTCACCATGCCCTGGAAGATCAGCAAGCACTGACCCGGCCGCCGGCGACCGGTGGCCGCCCGTCCGGGTGACGGGTCGGGGCGGGGGGCCCGGGGCGGGGGTGTTCGGACCACCCCGGGAGATGCGGTAATGTTTTCCCTGCACCCGGGCGATTAGCTCAGCGGGAGAGCACTTCGTTCACACCGAAGGGGTCACTGGTTCGATCCCAGTATCGCCCACCGGAATGCATTGTGATATGTGAGGCCCAGTCGATTATCGGCTGGGCCTCACATGTATTTCCGCAATCCCCGGGAACTGCTGCCGGAGAATCGGACTGAGGCGCAGTCATCTTCCGTGCGGAGCGCGAGTTCTGCGGATGCGTCGGCCGCCCGGCGGGGTGCGAGTTGTACGACACCCCCCGAATGGTGCTACTGTTCTTCTCGTTGCCCGGGCGATTAGCTCAGCGGGAGAGCACTTCGTTCACACCGAAGGGGTCACTGGTTCGATCCCAGTATCGCCCACCGGACAGCATGCAGGCCCTGATCGGGAGACCGATCGGGGCCTGCTGCGTTCGTGGACCGAGCAAGCGGGGCAACCGGCAACCCGGCGGCCGGGCAGGCCGTTACGCCGCCACCTCGCAGCTGTGCTCCGCCGTCAGCCGCCGCCCGCAGCCGCACCGGGCCGGGCGCAACGGCCAGGAGAAGTCCACCCGCTCCGGCGTCCCCGAGCGGTCGAACCAGTTCTGCAGCCCCCGGGCCTGCGCCGCGTGCCAGACCGCCTGCCGCAGGTGCAGCTCGGCCGCCGACAACCCGCCCAGCGCGGCCGGGTAGCGCGCCCCGATCCTGCGGACCAGCCCCAGCGCCGCCGTCGCGTCGGCCGCGGCGTCGTGGGCGCCGGTCAGCTCCACCCCGTAGTGCGCGCACAGGTCGGTCAGCGTGCGCCGGCCCTTGCGGTAGCGGTCCACGTGCTTGTCCAGCACCCGCGGGTCGAGCACCAGCAGCCCCTCCGGGCCCAGTGCGTCCGCCAGTTCCGTGGCCCGGTGGCGGCGCAACTCCCGGTCCAGCAGCGTCAGGTCGTACGGCGCGTTCATCACCACCACCGGGCGCCCGGCACGGGTCTGCTCGGCGAGGGCGCGGGCGATCTCCGCCACCACCGCCGGGGCCGGGCGGCCGTGCGCGCGCACCCGGTCGTCGCCGATGCCGTGGATCGCGCGGGCGCCGTCGGGTATCGGCACGCCCGGATCGGCCAGCCAGGAGGTGGTCTGCGGGGCTGCGCCGGGGCTGAGTTGGACGACCAGGGCGGCCGACACGATCCGGTCGGTCTCGACGTCCACGCCGGTGGTCTCGGTGTCGAAGGAGGCAAGCGGGCCGGTGTACCAGTGCTGCTGCATGACTGCCCCTCAGGTACTGCGTTCCGCCCGGTTGATACCCGCCCCTGACACCCGTTCAACCGTTTGGCGGTGTCCGGGCCGGGCACCCTGCGGGAAGATGCCCTGTTCGAATCCGGACGGGCCCGGGGCCGGGGGAGGCTACGGGGCGATGACGCTGACAGAGCCGCAGCCCGACGAGGCGGCCGTCCTGCGGGGCGATCTGGCCGTGACGGCCTGCATGGAGACACTGCAGGTCGGTTATCTGCACGCGGTGGTGGCGGCGGCCGGCTGCTCGTTGTCCCAGCCCTTCCCCGACAACGGCATCGACTGGCAGGTCAGCCACGGCTCGCGCGCCCACGAGGTGGACGACGAGGTCACCATCAAGATCCAGCTGAAGGCCACCCAGCAGATCGCGCCCGATCCGCGCGGCCCCTTCTTCAGCTTCACCCTGGACAACGACCACCTGCGCAAGCTCGCGCGGGTGCGGGTCGCGGTGCCCAGGATCCTCGTCGTGATGCTGCTGCCGCGCCGGGTCGACCGCTGGCTGGCGGCCGGGCCGGACGCGCTGGAGCTGCGGCACTGCTGCTACTGGGTCAACCTGGCCGGCCACCCGGTCACCGGGCAGCGGCGGACCAATGTCCGGGTGCCCACCGCGAAGGTCTTCGACGACCGAGCACTGTGCGACATCATGGCGCGGGTCGGTGCGGGCGGCAGCCCGTGACGGCCCGGCCCCGGCGGGGAGGAGCAGGACCATGACGCTGCCACGCGGGCCGCAGGAGAACGCCCGGACACTGCCCGATCCGGCGGCCGTCGACCCTGCGGTGCTCGCCACCCTGCTCGCCCGGCACGGCTGGGTCCGGCGCGGCGGCCCCTCGGCCCGGTACGGCCGCTGGACGCCCCCGGACGACACCGACCCCGGCACCAGCCTGCTGGTCCCGGCCGGGGAGGGCTTCGACGACGCCGTCGAGCTGCTCGCCGACGCCGTCACCGCGCTGTCGCGCTCGCGCAGCCCCTCCGCCCGTTCGATCCTGCTCGCCCTGGCCGTGCCGGGGGACGAGCTGCAGTGGCGGCGCGAGCTGCCGGGCCCGGCCGGCACCGCGCCCTGGGACGGCGCCGAGCGGCTCCAGCAGGCCGCGCGGGCGATGCTCGCGGCCGGGGCCAAGGCCGGACGGACCAGGGCCGCCTACTTCGGTGCCCGGCTGGACACCTGGGCCGGGGACTTCCTGGAGCAGGTGCTGGTGGTCGGCGGCGGCCCGGTGGCGGAGAGCGGCGCCGGGCTCACCGCGTACACCCCGGCGCCCGAGGGGCGGGCGGTGGTCACCACCCTGGTCCGCGCGCTGGAGGCGCTGCGGGACGCCGTGGACTACCGGCGGGTCAGCGGCGGCCCGGAGGCCTTCGAGAACGCGGTGCAGGCCGGCGTCAGCCGGGAGCTGGTGCAGTCCGTCGGGGAACTGGTGCGCGGCGCGACGGCGGCGCAGCTGACCGTCGCTTGGTCCGCCGCCGCCGGTCCGCCCGGCGGCTTCGGCGACCGGCGGATCGCCCTGGAGTTCTCACCGGGGGACCTGCCCGCGCTGGAGGAGGCCGCCGCCCTGCTGGAGCGGATCGAACCGGCGGTCGCCGTCACCGTGGTCGGCCTGGTCGTCCGGCTCAAGCGCGCGGACCCGGCCGGACCGGGCACCGTCCGGCTGAAGGTGCTCGCCGGCGCGGAGGTCAGCGAGGTGCGGGTGCGCCTCGCCGACCCGGCGTACCGGGCCGCGGTCGAGGCCCACCTGGCGGGTGCCCCGGTGCGGGTCAGCGGCCGCCTGGAGCGGCGCGGCGGCTTCCGGCGGCTCACCCACCCGGGAGCCCTGGAACCGCTCGGCCTGGAGGAGGCCGAGCGGGAGCGGCTGCTGAAGACCCTGGGGGAAGGGGGACAGGGGGCGTAGGTGCACGGCGGGGCTGGTGCTCTCGGTACCATCGTCACGCGCAGCGCAGTGTTGCGTCCTATGAATCCAGCACGTCAGGAGAGACCGGTGACGGACGTCCGGGTAATCATCAACCGCGAACCCGATCGGGAAGAGCGCGTGGTGACCACGGGCACTACGGCCGCCGAGCTCTTCGCCGACGACCGCTCGATCATCGCCGCCCGCGTCGCGGGCCAGCTCAAGGACCTCGCGTACGCCGTCCAGGACGGCGACGAGGTCGAGCCGGTCGCGATCGGCAGCAAGGACGGCCTGGACATCCTGCGCCACTCCACCGCGCACGTCATGGCGCAGGCCGTGCAGCAGCTCTTCCCCGAGGCGAAGCTCGGCATCGGCCCGCCGGTCAAGGACGGCTTCTACTACGACTTCGACGTCGAGAAGCCGTTCCACCCCGATGACCTCAAGGCCATCGAGAAGAAGATGCAGGAGATCATCAAGAGGGGCCAGAAGTTCTCCCGCCGGGTGGTCACCGACGAGGCCGCCACCGAGGAGCTGGCCGCCGAGCCGTACAAGCTGGAGCTGATCGGCCTCAAGGGCTCCGCCGCGACCGCCGGCGAGGGCGCCGACGTCGAGGTCGGCGCGGGCGAGCTGACCATCTACGACAACCTGGACGCCAAGACCGGCGATCACTGCTGGGGCGACCTCTGCCGCGGCCCGCACCTGCCGTCCACCCGGCACATCCCGGCGTTCAAGCTGATGCGCAACGCGGCCGCCTACTGGCGCGGCAGCGAGCGCAACCCCATGCTGCAGCGCATCTACGGGACGGCCTGGCCGACCAAGGACGAGCTGAAGGCGCACCTCGACTTCCTGATCGAGGCCGAGAAGCGCGACCACCGCAAGCTCGGCAACGAGCTCGACCTCTTCTCCATCCCGGAGGAGATCGGCTCCGGCCTCGCCGTCTTCCACCCCAAGGGCGGCATCATCCGCCGCGCGATGGAGGACTACTCGCGCAAGCGGCACGAGGAAGAGGGCTACGAGTTCGTCTACACCCCGCACGCCACCAAGGGGAAGCTCTTCGAGAAGAGCGGCCACCTGGACTGGTACGCCGACGGTATGTACCCGCCCATGCAGCTCGACGAGGGCGTGGACTACTACCTGAAGCCCATGAACTGCCCGATGCACAACCTGATCTTCGACGCGCGCGGCCGTTCCTACCGCGAACTGCCGCTGCGCCTCTTCGAGTTCGGCACGGTGTACCGGTACGAGAAGTCCGGCGTGGTGCACGGTCTGACCCGGGCCCGCGGCTTCACCCAGGACGACGCGCACATCTACTGCACCCGTGAGCAGATGGCGGAGGAGCTCGACTCCACGCTGACCTTCGTGCTCAACCTGCTGCGCGACTACGGTCTGACCGACTTCTACCTGGAGCTGTCGACCAAGGACGAGGAGAAGTTCGTCGGCTCGGACGAGGCCTGGGAGGAGGCCACCGCGGTGCTCGCGAGCGTGGCCGAGAAGCAGGGCCTCCCGCTCGTCCCGGACCCGGGCGGCGCGGCCTTCTACGGCCCGAAGATCTCGGTCCAGGCGCGGGACGCCATCGGCCGCACCTGGCAGATGAGCACCATCCAGCTGGACTTCAACCTGCCCGAGCGTTTCGATCTCGAGTACACCGCGGCGGACGGCTCGCGCCAGCGGCCGGTCATGATCCACCGCGCGCTGTTCGGCAGCATCGAGCGCTTCTTCGCGGTGCTGCTGGAGCACTACGCCGGCGCCATGCCGCCGTGGCTGGCCCCGGTCACCGTCACCGGCATCCCGATCACCGACGAGCACGTGCCGTACCTGCGGGAGGTCGCGGCCGAGCTGAAGAAGCGCGGGATCCGGGTCGAGGTCGACACCTCGGACGACCGGATGCAGAAGAAGATCCGCAACGCCCAGAAGACCAAGGTGCCGTTCATGCTGATCGCCGGCAACGACGACGTCGAGGCGGGCGCGGTCTCCTTCCGCTACCGCAACGGCGAGCAGAAGAACGGCGTGCCTCTCGACCAGGCGATCGCCGAGATCGTGGACGCCGTGGAGCGCCGCATCCAGGTGTGACGCCGAAGAGGCGGTCGGTGCGGGGCAGTCTCCTCAGGGAGTCTGCCCCGCACTGCTTTGCAAGCCACGCCGTGCGAATATGCTGATCAGCATGACGACTGAGCCGGAACTGCAGCGGGGCGTCGGCGAGCCGGACGGCTTCCGCCGCCTGTGGACCCCCCATCGGATGGCCTACATCCAGGGCGAGAACAAGCCCACCGGCCCGGCTCCGGACGACGGTTGTCCGTTCTGCTCGATCCCGTCGCTCAGCGACGAGGACGGGCTGGTCGTCGCGCGGGGCAGCGCCGTGTTCGCGGTGCTCAACCTCTACCCGTACAACGGCGGCCACCTGATGGTGGTCCCGTACCGGCACGTCGCGGACTACACCGAGCTGGACGAGGCGGAGACGGCCGAGCTGGCGGTGTTCACCAAGAAGGCGATGGCGGCGCTGCGGGCGGCCTCGGGGGCGCACGGGTTCAACATCGGGATGAACCAGGGTGCGGCGGCCGGTGCCGGGATCGCGGCGCACCTGCACCAGCACGTGGTGCCGCGCTGGGGCGGGGACACCAACTTCATGCCGGTGGTCGGCCACACCAAGGTGCTGCCGCAGCTGCTGGCGGACACCCGCAAGATGCTGGCCGAGGCCTGGCCGCAGGGCTGAGCCCGGCGGAACGCGGAGGGGCCCCACCGGGGGAATCCGGTGGGGCCCCTTCTTCGCCGGTCCTGGCGCTCAGCCCGCGTCGTACTGGTCGACCTTGTAGGGCCGGGTGCCCTGCGCCTCGGACTTGATGATCGAGGCGCGGGTCTTGAAGAAGCGCTCGGTGTCGAGGTCGTGCTCCTCCAGGAACTCCAGCACGGCCGCGTGGACGGCGGTGAGCACGGGGGTGGCCGCGTTGAGCGCGTTGTCGGTCATCGACCGGGTGTTCCAGGGGGGTGCGGCCCAGACGTGCCGCAGGCCGAACGGCTCGGGCAGGCCGAGGCCGCCGCCGAGCCAGGCGAGCAGGCCGGGGCTGCGGTAGAGCGGTGCGCGGACGGCCTGCCGGACGACCTCGTCGTTGTCGATCAGGGGGAGCTTGACCGTCCGCTCCTCCCAGAACTTCAGGCTCTTCGGGACGGACTTCTCCTTGTCCTTCGGCTTGTCGGAGAAGACGCCGTTGACCGGGCCGAGCGCGTAGCCCGCCACACTGACGTTCAGGGTGTGCGCGAGCAGGACGACGGTGACGGTGAAGGTCAGGACGAGCTTGCCGTCGTGCGTCACGAACTGGGTGGCCAGGTAGTGCCGCGGGCCGCCGGGGAAGGTCTGCTTGTCGGCGATGGACTGCACCGCGAACTCGCGCATCCGGTCGCCGTCCATGTCGGCGTTGTCGGGCCGGCCGATCTCGTCGGCGCCCTCGCCGACCTCGAAGACCACCCACTGCTTGACGGCGACGTTGGGGATGCCGCTGTTGGCGACCTCGCTGATGCCGAGGCCCTTGAGGTGGCCGGCGATCTTGCGGACGAGGTCCCAGGGGTGGAACGCGCGGAAGTCGGCGTGGCCCTCGGCCGGGCGCAGGGCGTCGACCATCTTCCACTCGCCCCAGCGCCGCCCGGCGCCGAGGATGCCCTTCGGACCGGCGTAGTGCTGGATGTTGGTCTCCTGCTCGCCCTCCAGGCGGCCGAGTTTGGCGCGCAGGTCGGCGGCCTTCTTGTCCAGGTCGTCGCGGGGGACGGCCCTGGGGACGGTGGCGGCGACGGCGTTGCCCTCGACGAGGTCCAGCCAGCGGGTGCGCAGGTCGACGGCGGAGGCGACCACGATGCGCTTGGCGAGGTACCAGCCGATGATCGGCGCGAACATCACGATGCGCAGGTAGAGGCTCAACGGGCCGCCGGTGGGCGGCTTGACGGCGAGGAGCACGGCGACGGCGGCGGCCGCGGCGAGGACCAGGGCGCCGAAGAAGGCGGCGTTCTTGGGGTTGTCCCGCTTGAGCCAGGCGCGCAGCTGGAAGGCGCCGAGCCAGATCAGGGTGCCGGGCAGGAACAGCAGGCCGGTGACGACGGTGACGGTGGTGAGCCTGCGGTCGCGGGCGGCGCGCAGGTCCTCGGCGGCCAGGCAGTGTTCGACGATCTGGCGGGTGTCGATGCCGAAGGAGGGGACGAGCGGCTTGCGGTCGCCGCCGAGGGTGCGGCCGACGACGGCGCGGCTGAAGGCCTCGCCCAGGTTGGGGCGGAAGAGCGCGAAGCGGCCCTTCTTCTCCGTGGCGTGGGTGACCGTCTCGACGAACGCGCGGACCTCGCCGTCGCGGTAGGCGGCCGAGGAGAGCGCCTGGGTGACGGCGGTCTGCGGGCCGGTGTCGGTCCGGGGTATCTGCGCACCCGGGGTCATGTCGAGTGTCGTCACGGTGGCGTCCCCTCCTCCCCTTGTCAGCGGCAGGTTACCGTGCCGCGGTACCGGCGCGCGGATGATCGTCTGAAGTGCCGTCACGTTCGGGCCACCACGGGCCTGTGGGGCATGATGCCCACCTTTCGGCGGTGCGATACCCCCAGGTTGGGGGCGGCCGGGCGTATTGGTGCACGATGGGCGCATGGGCCGTACGGAGGGAGCCGTCATGAAGGATCCGGTACTGGTTTTCGACGGGGACTGCGCGTTCTGCACGACGTGTGCCGGCTGGGCCGAGCGGTACCTGCGGCAGACGCTGGCGTCGGGCGGCTGGGAGGCGGTGCCGTTCCAGTTCGCGGACCTCGCCGCGTTGGACGCGCTGGCCGGCGGGCGCGGTGAGGTGTCCTGGGAGCGGGCCGAGCGCGAGGTGCTCTGGGTGACGCCGGCGGGCCGGGTGCACGGCGGGGCGCAGGCGGTGGCGCGGCTGTTGATGCGCTCGGGCGGGGTCTGGGCGTACCTGGGCGGGCTGCTGGCGCTGGCGCCGGTGCGGCCGGCCGCGGGCGCGGTGTACCGCTGGGTGGCGAAGAACCGGCACCGGATGCCGGGCGGTACGCCCGCCTGCGCGCTGCCGCAGCGCTAGGCCGGCGCACCGCCGGGGCCCGGTTCAGTCGGTGTACTTCGCCGCGAGGGCGGCGGGCATCGGCTCGTGGCGCAGGTGGGCCCGGGAGAACTCGGCGGTGCCGTGGGTGAGCGAGCGCAGGTCGACGGGGTAGCGGGCGAGTTCGAGGTCGGGGACCTCGGCGCGCAGCAGGGTGAGGCCGGGCCCGCCGGTCTCGGTGCCGAGGACCCGGCCGCGGCGGGCGGAGAGGTCGCCGAGGACGGCACCGAGGTAGTCGTCGGGGAGCAGGACGCTGACGGCCGAGACGGGTTCGAGCAGCCGGATGACGGCGTGTTCGGCGGCGTCGCGCAGGGCGAGGGCGGCGGCGTTCTGGAAGGCGGAGTCGGAGGAGTCGACGGAGTGCGCCTTGCCGTCGGTGAGGGTGACCCGGATGTCGACGAGCGGGTACCCGGCGCCGACGCCCTTGGCGAGCTGGGCGCGGACGCCCTTCTCGACCGAGGGGATGAAGTGTTTGGGCACGGCGCCGCCGACGACGTGTTCCTGGAACTCGAAGCCGCTGCCGGCCGGCAGCGGTTCGACCTCCAGCTCGCAGATCGCGTACTGGCCGTGCCCGCCGGACTGCTTGACCAGCCGGCCGTGGCCGGCGGCGGCGGTGCCGAAGGTCTCCCGCAGGGCGACCTTGGGTTCGACGGTGTCGACGTGGACGCCGTGCCGGCCGCGGAGCCGGTCGAGGACGACCTCGGCGTGGGCCTCGCCGGTGCACCAGAGGACCAGCTGGTGGGTGTCGGGGTTCTGCTCCAGGCGCAGCGCCGGGTCCTCGGCGGTGAGCCGGGCGAGGGCCTGGGAGAGCCGGTCGTCGTCGGCCTTGCTGTGGGCCTCGATGGCGATCGGCAGGAGTGATTCGGGCAGCGGCCAGCCGTCGAGCTTCACGGGGTGGCCGGGTTCGTGGACGGTGTCGCCGGCGCGGGCGGAGGTGACCTTGGCGGCGCAGACGAGGTCCCCGGCGACGGCGTGCGGGACGGGTCGCTGGAGTTTGCCGAACGGGCTGGTGAGGCCGGTGACGCGTTCGTCGCCGTCCTGCTCCTCGGGGTGGTCCGGGCCGGTCAGGTGGATGTGGGTGTCGGGGCGCAGGGTGCCGGCGTAGATCCGCAGCAGGCTGATCCGGCCGACGTAGGCGTCGGCGGTGACGCGGACGACCTGGGCGGCGAGGGGGGCGTCGGGGTCGCAGTCGGGGCCGGGGCGGGTGCGTTCGGTGGGGTCGGGGAACGCGGTGGTGATGAGGTCGAGGAGTTCGGCCGAGCCGAGCCCGTGATCGGTGGTGGGCAGGGCGGGGTGGAGGGCGCAGGCGAGGACCTCGCGGCGCAGGCCGGCTTCGAGGGCGTCGGTGTCGAGCGCTTCGCCGGCGAGGTAGCGCTCCATCAGGGTGTCGTCCTGGCCGGAGATGGCTTCGACGAGGCTCTCGCGGGCGGGGCCGGTGCCGGGCGGCGGTTCGACCGGGCCGTAGGTGCGGCCGGTGAGCAGGTCGACGGTGCCGGTGGGGTGGCCGTCCGCGTGGACGGGGAGGAAGAGCGGGCGCAGGGTGTCGGGGCCGAGGCCGAAGGCGTCGTGGCAGGCGGTGAGGATGTCGTCGAAGTCACTGCGGGCGATGTCGTACTTGGCGACGGCGATGGCGCGGGGGATGCCTTCGGCGGCGCACTCGCGCCACAGCGCGCGGGTGGGGGTGGTGACCGGGTCGGTGGCGGAGACGACGAAGACGGCGCCGTCGGCGGCGTGCAGGGCGGCCCGCAGGTCGGCGGTGAAGTCGGGGTGGCCGGGCGGGTCGATCAGGTTGACCTTGACGCCGTTCCATTCGAGGGGGAGCAGCGAGAGCTGGACGGAGCGCTGCTGCTGGTGCTCGATGTCCTCGTGGTCGGAGACGGTGTTGCCGTCGGTGACGCGGCCGGCCCGGCCGACGGCGCCGGCGGTGAGGGCGAGGGATTCGGCGAGGGTGGTCTTGCCCACGCCGCTGCAGCCGATGAGGACGACGTTGCGCAGCCGTGCGGGGTCGGTGACGGTGGGCGCCTGGCCGGATCGTGCGGTGCTGCGGTCGGGCATCGGGGTCTCCTCCCGTAGCGCCGAGACTGTCGTGAAAAGTCTAGGGGCGGTGTTCGCGGGGCCGCGTGTCGTGGGGGCCCGCGGTGACCGGGCGTGTGCGCCCGTGCGCCGGGGGTGCCGGGCGGGCGGGCGGCGGGGGCCGGTGGGCGGTGCGGTGCGCTCCGGCGTGTCGTCGGCGTGGCTACGATGGGTGCGCCGGGTGGGCTGATCCGTCCGGCCGTCTGCCGCGCACTCTGCCGCAGGCGGGTACCAGGGAGATCGGAGCGGTCCGGAAGGCCATGCTCAACAAATACGCGCGTGCCTTCTTCACACGTGTCCTGACCCCGTTCGCCGCGTTCCTGATCCGGCTGGGTGTGAGCCCGGACGCCGTGACGCTGATCGGTACCGCCGGTTCGGTGGCCGGTGCGCTGGTGTTCTTCCCGCGTGGGGAGTTCTTCTGGGGCACCATCACGATCACGCTGTTCATCTTCTCGGACCTGGTGGACGGGAACATGGCCCGCCAGCTGGGCCGGTCCACCAAGTGGGGGGCCTTCCTGGACTCCACGCTGGACCGGGTGGCCGATGCGGCGATCTTCGGCGGGCTGGCGATGTGGTACGCGGGCGAGGGCGACAACAACCTGCTCTGTTCGGTGGCGATCTTCTGCCTGGCGAGCGGCCTGGTGGTGTCGTACACCAAGGCGCGGGCGGAGAGCCAGGGTCTGCCGTGTGATGTGTCGGGGCTGGTGGAGCGGGCCGAGCGGCTGGTGATCAGCCTGGTCGCGGCCGGTGTCGCGGGTCTGCACACCTTCGGGGTGCCGTACGTGGAGTGGCTGCTGCCGATCGCGCTGTGGCTGGTGGCCGCGGGCAGCCTGGTCACGGTGTTCCAGCGGATGCTGACGGTGCGCCGGGAGGCGTTCGAGGCCGACCGAGCGGCGGCCGGGAGCTGATGGGGGGCGGGCCTTCGATGAAGGACCGACTGGTGTACTCGGCCTACGCGTCGGGCTGGGCGGTGCTCAAGCACCTTCCCGAGCCGGTGGCGCGGGGCCTGTTCGACCGGATCGCCGACTACGCGTGGCGCAGGCGCGGCAAGCGGGTGCTCCAGCTGGAGGCGAATCTGCGCCGGGTCCGCCCGGGGCTGGACGAGGCCGGGCTGCGGGAGCTGTCGCGGGCCGGGATGCGCTCGTACATGCGGTACTGGATGGAGTCCTTCCGGCTGCCGGTGTGGAGCCGGCAGCGGGTGGCCCGGGACGTCCGGGTGGAGGGCTTCGAGCAGCTGCGGGCGGCGATGGAGTCCGGCCGCGGCGCGGTGGTCGCGCTGCCGCACATGGGCAACTGGGACCTCGCGGGCGCCTGGGTGGCGCTGGAGGGGTACCCGTTCACCACGGTCGCGGAGCGGCTGAAGCCCGAGAAGCTGTTCGACCGCTTCGTGGCGTTCCGGGAGAGCCTGGGCATGGAGGTGCTCGCGTTGACCGGCGGCGGGGTGAATGTCGTCGGCACGCTGGCCCGCCGGCTGCGCCAGGGGAGGCTGGTCTGCCTGGTCGGCGACCGGGACCTCTCGGAGGCGGGGATCGAGGTGTCCTTCTTCGGCGAGGCGACCAGGATGCCGGCCGGTCCGGCGGCGCTCTGCCAGCGGACCGGGGCGGCGCTGCTGCCGGTCTCGCTCTGGTACGACGGTCCGCTGCTGCGGGCGCGGATCCACCCCGAGGTGGCCGTGCCGCCGGAGGGGGACCGCAAGGAGAAGACCCGGGCGATGGTGCAGGCGATGGCGGACGTCTGGGAGCGGGGGATCCGCGAGCACCCCGAGGACTGGCACATGCTGCAGCGGTTCTGGCTGGCCGACCTGCCGGTCCGTGCGACGGTGGACGAGGCGGCGCAGCCGGCCGGGGCCGACCGCCGGGCCGGGCAGCCGGCCGACACCGCGCGTCCCGCCCCGGCCGGCGAGCCCGCCGCCGGGGCCTCCGGGCCCTGACCCGCCGCACCTACAGGATCACGAGGAACCAGTGAAGATCGGCATCGTCTGCCCGTACGACTGGGACGTTCCCGGCGGGGTGCAGTTCCACATCCGGGACCTGGCCGAGCACCTGATCGACCTCGGCCACGAGGTGTCGGTGCTGGCGCCCGCCGAGGACGACGAGGCGCTGCCGCCGTACGTGGTCTCGGCCGGGCGGGCGGTGGCCGTGCCGTACAACGGCTCGGTGGCGCGGCTGAGCTTCGGCATCCTGTCGGCGGCCAGGGTCCGGCGCTGGCTGAACGAGGGCCGGTTCGACATCCTGCACGTGCACGAGCCGGCCTCGCCGAGCCTGTCGATGCTGGCCGCGTGGTCGGCGTCGGGGCCGATGGTCGGCACCTTCCACACGTCCAACCCGCGCTCGCGGGCGATGATCGCGGCCTCGCCGATCCTCCAGCCGGGCCTGGAGAAGATGCGGGCCCGGATCGCCGTGAGCGAGTACGCCCGGCGGACCCTGGTCGAGCACCTGGGCGGGGACGCGGTGGTGATCCCCAACGGGGTGGACGTCGGGTTCTTCGCGCAGGCCGAGCCGGACGCGCGCTGGACGGGCGGGGCGGCGGCCGGCGAGCCGGGCACGATCGGCTTCATCGGCCGGATCAACGAGCCGCGCAAGGGCCTGCCGACGCTGCTGGCCGCGCTGCCGCGGATCCTGGCCGAGCGGCCGGGGGTGCGGCTGCTGGTGGCCGGCAAGGGCGACGAGGAGGAGGCGGTCGCGGGGCTGGCGCCCGAGGTCCGCGCGCAGGTGGAGTTCCTCGGCATGGTCAGCGACCGGGACAAGGCCCGCCTGCTGCGCAGCGTCGACCTGTACGTGGCGCCGAACACCGGGGGCGAGAGCTTCGGGATCATCCTGGTGGAGGCGATGTCGGCGGGCGCGCCGGTGCTGGCGAGCGATCTGGACGCGTTCAAGCAGGTGCTGGACGGCGGTGACGCGGGGGAGCTGTTCCCGGTCGAGGACGCGGACGCGCTGGCCCGGTCGGCGCTGCGGCTGCTGGGGGATCCGGGCCGGCTGGAGGAGCTGCGCAAGGCGGCGTCCCGGCACGTGCGGCGGTTCGACTGGTCGACGGTCGGCGCGGACATCCTGGCCGTGTACGAGACGGTGACGGCCGGCACGGTGGCGGTGGTCGGGGAGGACGAGCGCGGCGGCCGGCGCGGCCGGTTCGGGCTGGCCCGGGACTGATCGGGGCCGGGCGGGAATCGGCGCCGCCCGCGCGGGGTTGAGGCTGCCGGACCCACCGATCATCGTGACCCCTGGAGGCACCGGATGCCGCAGATCTCCGTCGACTACTCCCCGAGCCTGGCCGGCGCCTTCGACCGGCGCGCGCTGGGCCTGGCGATCAACCGGCTCGCGGTGAAGACCATCGACGCGAGCCCCGGGGCGTGCAAGACGGTCTTCCGCGAGGTGCAGGACTTCGTGGTGGGCGACAGCGAGGGCGAGGGCGGGGACGCCCAGGTGTACGTCGAGTTCCAGATCTTCCCGGGCCGTGCGCCGGAGGCGAAGGCGGCGCTCGGTGACGCCGTGCTGGCGCTGCTGGCCGAGCGGATCGCGCCGGCGCCGGGTTCGCGGCTGTTCACCGCGGTGAACATCGCGGACATCGACCGCGACAGCTACCGGAGCGCCACCGTCGGGGGCTGATGCCGGGCACCCGGTAGCGTAGCGCCCCGTGACTACCTGGATCTGGGCCGGCGTGGCCGTGGTGCTGTTCGGCATGTACCTGAGTTGGACGGCCGGGCGACTGGACCGGCTGCACGCCCGGATCGACGCCGCGCGGGCGGCGCTGGACGCGCAGCTGGTCCGGCGGGCCTCGGTGGCGATCGAGCTGGCCGCCTCCTCGCTGCTGGACCCGGCGGCCTCGCTGCTGCTGCTGGACGCCGCGCACGCGGCCCGGCAGGCCGACGACGAGCAGCGCGAGGTCGCGGAGAGCCAGCTCAGCATGGCGCTGCGGGCGGTGTTCGCCGAGCCGGAGCAGGTCGCCGTGCTGGTCGCCGAGCCGGGCGGCGAGGAGGCGGTGAAGGAGCTGACGGCCGCGGTGCGCCGGGTGCCGATGGCGCGGCGGTTCCACAACGACGCGGTGCGCGCGGCCCGGGCGGTGCGCGAGCACCGGCTGGTGCGCTACTTCCGGCTGGCGGGCAAGGCGCCGTTCCCGATGGCTTTCGAGATGGACGACGCGCCGCCCCTCGCGCTGACCCCGGAGGGCGCTCCGGCCTGAGCGTCAGGCGTTCCGGCGGCCGGGCCGGGGGTGCCCGGATCCGGCCTGTTTGTCGTATCCCGTCGGCCAGGCTGGACTTGATGGCGCATGGAGAGGCCGTTTCTTCCGCCTACCATAGGGCGATAGCACTGGTTCATCTTCGAGTGAGGTCTCACGTGTCCACCACCCCCACCACCGCAGACCAGCCGCAGATCGGTACCGCCCGGGTGAAGCGCGGCATGGCCGAGCAGCTCAAGGGCGGTGTGATCATGGACGTGGTCAACGCCGAGCAGGCCAAGATCGCCGAGGACGCCGGCGCTGTCGCCGTCATGGCGCTGGAGCGGGTGCCCGCCGACATCCGCAAGGACGGCGGCGTCGCGCGCATGTCGGACCCGAACATGATCGAGGAGATCATCGCCGCGGTCTCGATCCCGGTCATGGCCAAGTCCCGGATCGGCCACTTCGTCGAGGCCCAGGTCCTGCAGTCGCTGGGCGTGGACTACATCGACGAGTCCGAGGTGCTGACCCCGGCCGACGAGGTGAACCACTCCGACAAGTGGGCGTTCACCACTCCGTTCGTCTGTGGCGCCACCAACCTGGGCGAGGCCCTGCGCCGCATCGCCGAGGGCGCGGCCATGATCCGCTCCAAGGGTGAGGCCGGTACCGGCAACGTCGTCGAGGCCGTCCGCCACCTGCGCCAGATCAAGAACGAGATCGCCCGCCTGCGCGGCTTCGACAACAACGAGCTGTTCGCCGCCGCCAAGGACCTGCGCGCTCCGTACGAGCTGGTCAAGGAGGTCGCCGAGCTCGGCAAGCTGCCGGTCGTGCTGTTCTCCGCCGGCGGTGTGGCCACCCCGGCCGACGCCGCGCTGATGCGCCAGCTCGGCGCCGAGGGCGTCTTCGTCGGCTCCGGCATCTTCAAGTCGGGCGACCCGGCCAAGCGTGCCGCCGCGATCGTCAAGGCCACCACCTTCTTCGACGACCCGAAGATCATCGCGGACGCCTCCCGCAACCTGGGCGAGGCCATGGTCGGCATCAACTGCGACACCCTGCCCGAGAGCGAGCGCTACGCCAACCGCGGCTGGTAGTCGGCCCCCGCGCCACGCGTCGGCCCGCCGCAGCGCCTCGGCGCGCGGCGGGCCGCGCCACGTACACACGACGTAACGATCGAAGAGGTTTGAGACCGTGAGCACTCCAGTCATCGGCGTCCTCGCCCTGCAGGGCGACGTCCGCGAGCACCTGGTCGCGCTGGCCGAGGCCGACGCGCTCGCCCGCCCGGTGCGCCGTGCCGAGGAGCTGGCCGGGGTCGACGCGCTGGTGATCCCCGGCGGGGAGTCCACCACCATGTCCAAGCTGGCCCTGCTGTTCGGCGTGATGGACCCGCTGCGCGAGCGGGTCGCCGCCGGCATGCCGGTCTACGGCACCTGCGCGGGCATGATCATGCTGGCGGACAAGATCCTGGACGGCCGTGACGACCAGGAGACCGTGGGCGGCATCGACATGACCGTGCGCCGCAACGCCTTCGGCCGCCAGAACGAGTCCTTCGAGTCCGGCGTCGCCTTCCGCGGTCTGGACGACGCCCCGGTGCACGGCGTCTTCATCCGCGCCCCCTGGGTCGAGGCCGTCGGCGCGGGTGTCGAGGTGCTGGCCGAGCTGCCGGCCGCCGACGGTCCGGAGAGCCGCGTCGTCGCCGTCCGCCAGGGCAACCTGCTGGCGACCTCCTTCCACCCCGAGCTGACCGGCGACCACCGGGTGCACGGCTACTTCGTGCGGATGGTCGAGGAGCACCTGGCGGCCGCCGCGCGGTAACGCTTCGCCGCCGCACGCGGACCGTGTGCGCCCCACCGGTGACGGCACCGGTAAGATCTCTCCTGTTCATTTCCCTTTGGCGACGTAAAGGAGCTGGCGATGTCCGGCCACTCTAAGTGGGCTACCACCAAGCACAAGAAGGCCGTGATCGACGCCAAGCGCGGCAAGCTCTTCGCCAAGATGATCAAGAACATCGAGGTGGCGGCGCGCACCGGCGGCGGGGACCCGGCCGGCAACCCCACGCTCTACGACGCCATCCAGAAGGCGAAGAAGAGCTCCGTCCCGATCGACAACATCAACCGCGCCGTCAAGCGCGGCTCGGGTGCCGAGGCCGGCGGGGCCGACTACTCGACCATCATGTACGAGGGCTACGGCCCGAACGGTGTCGCCGTCCTCATCGAGTGCCTCACCGACAACCGCAACCGCGCCGCCTCCGACGTGCGCGTCGCGATGACCCGCAACGGCGGCTCGATGGCCGACCCGGGCTCCGTGTCGTACCTGTTCAACCGCAAGGGCGTCGTGATCGTCCCCAAGGCCGACGGTGTCGACGAGGACAAGCTCTTCGAGGTCGTCCTCGACCAGGAGCCCGAGGAGATCAACGACCTCGGCGAGTCCTTCGAGATCGTGTCCGAGGCCTCCAAGATGGTCGCCGTCCGGACCGCGCTGGTGGACGCCGGCGTCGACTACGACTCGGCCGAGGCCAACTTCCTCCCGAGCATGCAGGTCGAGCTGGACGTCGACGGCGCCCGCAAGATCCTGAAGCTGATCGACGCCCTCGAGGACAGCGACGACGTGCAGAACGTCTTCGCCAACTTCGACATCAGCGACGAGGTCGGTGCGCAGCTCGACGCCGAGTGACCGTTCTCACTTCCCGGCCCGGTGGTCCCACGACCACCGGGCCGGTGTCGTCGGCGGGACTGTCCGACCCTGGCGGTAGCCTTCGCAGGTCGCCGCGCTGCGGGCGGAAGGGCGCGCGGGCGGCGGGCGGCGCGTAACGGAGAGGCGGGGCCGAGGTGCGGGTACTGGGTGTGGACCCGGGGCTGACCAGGTGCGGGATCGGGGTGGTCGACGGCGCGCCGGGCCGGCCGCTGAAGATGGTCGGGGTCGGGGTGGTGCGCACGCCCGCCGAGGCGGAGATCGGGCCGCGGCTGCTGCTGGTCGAGCAGGGCATCGAGAGCTGGCTCGACGAGCACCGGCCCGACCTGGTCGCCGTCGAGCGCGTCTTCGCCCAGCACAACGTCCGCACCGTGATGGGCACCGCCCAGGCCAGTGCGGTCGCGATGCTCTGCGCCACCCGGCGCGGCATCCCCGTCACCCTGCACACCCCCAGCGAGGTCAAGGCCGCCGTCACCGGCTCCGGCCGGGCCGACAAGGCCCAGGTCACCGCGATGGTGCAGCGGCTGCTGCGGCTGGACGCCCCGCCCAAGCCGGCCGACGCCGCCGACGCGCTGGCGCTGGCCATCTGCCACATCTGGCGCGGCGGTGCGAGCGACCGGATCGCCGCCGCCCTCGCCAAGGCGGCGCCCGCCGCACCCGCCGCCCGAGCCCCGTACTCCGCACGATCCCCCCGAGGAGCCGCCCGATGATCGCTTTCGTCCAGGGGCCGGTGGCCGCCGTGAGCGGCGCCACCGTCGTCGTCGAGGTCGGCGGCGTGGGCATGGCCGTCCAGTGCACCCCGGCGACCGTCGCCGGTCTGCGCCTCGGGGAGCCGGCCCGGCTCGCCACCTCGCTGGTCGTCCGGGAGGACTCGCTCACCCTGTACGGCTTCGCCGACGACGACGAGCGGGCCGCCTTCGAGATCCTCCAGGCCGCGCCCGGCGTCGGGCCGCGGCTCGCCCAGGCGATGCTCGGCGTGCACAGCCCGGACGCGCTGCGCACGGCCGTCGCCGCCGGGAACGAGAAGGCGCTGATCGCCGTCCCCGGCATCGGCAAGGCGAAGGCCGCCAAGCTGCTGCTGGAGTACAAGGACAAGCTGGGCGCCCCGCACGGCAGCGTCCCGGCCCAGAAGCCGATCGCCGCGGGGCCCGCGCCCTGGAGCGAGCAGCTGCACGCGGCGCTGGTCGGCCTCGGCTACGCGCCGCGCGAGGCGGACGAGGCGGTCGCCGCCGTCGCCCCCGAGGCCGAGGCGCAGGCCGTCACCGACGTGGGCGCGCTGCTCAGGGCCGCGCTGCGCACGCTCAACCGGGCCCGCTGACACCGCGTCGGCCACCACCCGCAACGATCCGACCACCTGTCACCTTGTCGACATTGGAGCCCGCACCGATGAGCCCGTACGACTCCGACCCGGCCGACCGGCTGGTGACGGCCGCCGCCGACGGCGAGGACCAGGCGGTCGAGGCGGCGCTGCGCCCCAAGCAGCTGGACGAGTTCATCGGCCAGGAGCGGGTGCGCGAGCAGCTGTCCCTGGTGCTGCAGGCCGCCCGCAAGCGCGGCACCGCACCCGACCACGTCCTGCTCAGCGGCCCGCCCGGGCTCGGCAAGACCACCCTCTCCATGATCATCGCGGCCGAGCTGGGCGCACCGATCCGGATCACCTCCGGTCCGGCCATCCAGCACGCCGGCGACCTCGCGGCGATCCTCTCCTCGCTCACCGAGGGTGAGGTGCTCTTCCTGGACGAGATCCACCGGATGTCCCGGCCCGCGGAGGAGATGCTCTACATGGCGATGGAGGACTTCCGGGTCGACGTGATCGTCGGCAAGGGCCCGGGCGCCACCGCCATCCCGCTGGAGCTGCCGCCGTTCACCCTGGTCGGCGCCACCACCCGGGCCGGGCTGCTGCCGCCGCCGCTGCGCGACCGGTTCGGCTTCACCGGCCACATGGAGTTCTACGCGCCCGCCGAGCTCCAGCGGGTCGTGCACCGCTCGGCCGCGCTGCTGGACGTCGAGATCGACCCGGCCGGCGCCGCCGAGATCGCCGGCCGCTCCCGGGGCACCCCGCGGATCGCCAACCGGCTGCTGCGCCGGGTCCGCGACTTCGCCCAGGTCCGGCACGACGGCGTGGTCACCCCGGAGATCGCCGCCCAGGCGCTGGCCGTCTACGAGGTGGACGCCCGCGGCCTGGACCGGCTGGACCGCGCGGTGCTGGACGCGCTGCTGCGGCTGTTCGGCGGCGGACCGGTCGGTTTGTCGACACTGGCGGTCGCGGTGGGTGAGGAGGCCGAGACGGTCGAGGAGGTCGCCGAGCCGTTCCTGGTACGGGAGGGCCTGCTCGCCCGGACCCCGCGCGGGCGGATCGCCACCGCCGCCGCCTGGCAGCACCTCGGTCTGGTCCCGCCGGCCCAGACCGCTGCGGTCCAGACCATCCGGGGTGCGGTGCCGGCCCAGTCGGAACTTTTCCCGGCGGACGAGGGCTGAACGGGTGACACCGGGACGATCGGGGCGCGAACGCGCCTGAGCAGGTCCGCGCGGAGAAGCGGAGGGAGAAGTCCGGGGAATCTGTGCAGGCACAGGCTCGCCACTTTCGGCGGCAGGATGCGATGCTTGGCGTTGTCCGATCAGTTCGGGGTCGCCTAGACTCCGCCGGACCGCCCCTCTCACCTGACGGGCCGACCATTACCACACAGGCCGCCGGCCCGGCGGCCCGTAAAGGACCCTGGCTGCAGTGAACCTCATCATCCTTCTCCTCCCGATCATCGCGATCGTGCTCATGTTCCGGTCGCAGAAGAAGCGCCAGCAGCAGCAGCAGCACATGCAGACCGCGCTGGAGCCCGGGGCGGGAGTGCGCACCATCGGCGGCCTGTACGCCCAGGTGAAGGCGGTCAACGAGGAGACCGTCGAGCTGGAGCTCGCGCCCGGCGTGGTCACCCACTTCACCAAGAGCGCGATCGCGGCCGTCCTGGACCCGCAGGAGTACGACGCGATCATCAACGGCCGCCCGGCCGACGACGAGCTGTCCGAGCCGGAGGCCGAGGACGCCGACGCCGAGTCGGTCGAGGACAAGCCGCTGACGCTCACCAAGGACGGCGCCGACAAGGGCGACGTCGAGGGCGGGGCTCCCGCGAGCAAGTAGTACGGTCGGGCATCCGCCCGGCCGCGCGGCGCAGTGCCGCGAGCCCACAGGATCTCAGGGCCGCAGATCCGCCACGCCCCCGTCCGCCACGAGCCGGACGGGGGTCCGGTCGGGGAGGTGGCATGGACAGGGAGAAACGAGCAAGGTGGCAACACCCAAGTCGCGCCCGCGCGACGGTTACCCGGGGCGGGCGCTGGCCCTCATCCTGGTGGTCACCGTCGGACTGGTCGCCCTCATGTTCGGGACGGGCCACACCAAGCCCCGCCTGGGTATCGACCTCGCCGGCGGTACCAGCATCACGCTGAGCGCGAAGTCGACCGACCCCAAGGCGATCAACAAGTCCAACATGGACATCGCCACCGGGATCATCGAGCAGCGGGTCAACGGGATGGGCGTCTCCGAGGCGGAGGTCCAGACCCAGGGCGACCGGAACATCATCGTCAACATCCCCAAGGGTGGCGACAAGCAGACGGCGGCCGAGCAGATCGGTACCACCGCGCAGCTGTACTTCCGCCCGGTCCTCGCCGTCGCCCCGAGCGGTGTCAAGGTCCCGTCGCCGACCGCGTCCCCCTCGGCGAGCGGCAGCGCCGCCCCGAGCGCGACCCCGTCGGCCACCGGTACGGCCGCCGCCACCGCCGGCGCTCCCAGCGCGAGCGCCAGTGCGACCAAGCAGGGCCGCGCCGTCGGTGAGGCCCTCGCCGCCGACGCCACCCCGTCCGCGGGCGCCTCCGGCAGTGCCGCCGCGACCCCGCCGGCCACCGCGCCGAGTGACGCGGACCTCTCCGCGGCGATGACCTCGGGCACCGTGCCGCCGGAGCTGGCCGCGGAGTTCGCCGCCATCGACTGCTCGCAGAGCGGGCAGCGCAAGAACCTGCAGAAGTCCGAGGAGCAGCCGGCCGTCGCCTGCACCCAGAAGGACGAGCGCGGGATCTACTACAAGCTGGCCCTCGGCCCGGTCGCGGTGAAGGGTGCCGACGTCAGCAAGGCGCAGGCCACCATCGACACCCAGCAGGGCGCCGGGTGGCAGGTCCAGCTGCAGTTCAACGGCAAGGGCGCCGACGCGTTCACCGACGTCACCACCAAGCTCTCCGCCCAGCCGGACCCGACCAACCAGTTCGCCATCGTGCTGGACGGCCAGGTCGTCTCGCACCCGAACGTGCGCGGCCCCATCCCCGGCGGCTCGGCCGTGATCACCGGCAGCTTCAGCCAGGCCGAGGCGCAGGACCTCGCCAACGTGCTGAGTTTCGGCGCCCTGCCGCTGGAGTTCACCACCGACGACGTCACCACCGTCTCGCCGCAGCTCGGCGGCGACCAGCTGAAGGCGGGCCTGGTCGCCGGCCTCATCGGCATGGTCCTGGTGGTCCTCTACTCGCTGGTCTACTACCGCGGCCTCGGCCTGGTGTCGATCGCGGGTCTGATCGTCTCGGCGGTCCTGACCTACTCGATCATGAGCCTGCTCGGCGCGGGGATCGGCTTCGCGCTGAACCTGCCGGCCGTCTGCGGTGCGATCGTCGCGATCGGTATCACCGCCGACTCCTTCATCGTCTACTTCGAGCGCATCCGCGACGAGGTCCGCGAGGGCGCCATGCTGCGCCCGGCGGTCCAGCGGGCCTGGCCGCGCGCCCGGCGCACCATCCTGGTGTCGGACTTCGTGTCCTTCCTCTGTGCCGCGGTGCTCTACCTGGTCTCGGTCGGCAAGGTGCAGGGCTTCGCGTTCACGCTGGGCCTGACCACCGCGCTCGACGTCGTGGTGATCTTCCTCTTCACCAAGCCGCTGATCACCGTGCTGGCCCGCCGGAAGTTCTTCTCCGAGGGTCACCCGTGGTCCGGCCTGGACCCGAAGCGCCTGGGCGCCCGCCCGCCGCTGCGCAGCAGCCGTCGTCGCAGCTCCTCCTCCTCTGCCGCCGTGAAGGAGGCCTGACACCGTGTCGCGCTTCTCCAATCTGGGCCACCGGCTCTACCAGGGCGAGGTCAGCTTCGACTTCGTCGGTCGCCGCAAGCTCTGGTACAGCATCTCCGGCGTGATCGTGCTGGTCGCCGCCGTCGGCCTGGCCATGGGCCTGAAACTCGGCATCGAGTTCAAGGGCGGCTCGGTCTACACCGTCGCCAAGCCGGGGCTGAGCATCTCGCAGGCGCAGGACGCGGTGGACAAGATCGTCCACTCGCACCCGCTGGTGCAGGACGTGGACAACGGCAAGAAGATCCGCATCCAGGTCAGCTCCGAGGAGCAGGTCTCCTCGTCGGTCTTCACGGACAAGCTGTCCAAGGAGCTCGGCGTCCCGGTCGCCGAGATCGACACCCAGGTGATCGGCCCCAGCTGGGGTGAGCAGATCTCCAACAAGGCCCTCACCGGCCTGATCATCTTCATGGTCCTGGTGACGGTCTACCTGGCGATCGCCTTCGAGTGGCGGATGGCCGTGGCGGCCCTGGTCGCCCTCATCCACGACCTCCTGATCACCATCGGGGTCTACGCCCTGGTGGGCTTCGAGGTCACCCCCGGTACGGTGATCGGCTTCCTGACCATCCTCGGGTACTCGCTCTACGACACGGTGGTCGTCTTCGACACCGTGAAGGAGAACTCGAAGGGGCTCACCAAGCAGAACAAGATCACCTACAGCGAGGCGGCCAACGCGGGCCTCAACCAGACCCTGGTGCGCTCGCTCAACACCACGGTGGTCGCCCTGCTCCCGGTGGCGGCGCTGCTGTTCATCGGTGGCGGCCTCCTGGGCGCCGGCACGCTGAACGACATCTCGCTGGCCCTGTTCATCGGTCTCGCCGCCGGTGCCTACTCCTCGATCTGCGTCGCCACCCCGCTGCTCGCGCAGCTCAAGGAGGAGCAGCCGGAGATGAAGGCGCTGGCCAAGCGGGTCGCCCTGCGGCGGGCCTCGGAGGCCAAGAACGCCGCCGCGGCGGCGGCCGGCGAGGCGCCCGAGGGCGAGGAGATCGCCGACGGCGACCTGCCGGCGGGTATGGTCGGTCAGCGCGGCCGGGCGGCCGGCACCTCGCGTGCCAAGGGCCGTCCGTCCACCAAGCGCTGACACCGACCGACCGTAAGGACTCTTCGTGACCACCGCCGACACCGCACTGGCCGAGCTGCTGAACAGCCGGATCCGGGACGTCCCGGACTACCCGAAGCCGGGTGTGCTGTTCAAGGACATCGCGCCGCTGCTCGCCGACGCCGAGGCCTTCGCGGCCCTCACCAAGGCGCTGGCGGAGCGGGCGACGGCCCTCGGTGCGACCAAGGTGGTGGGCCTGGAGGCGCGCGGCTTCGTGCTGGCGGCCCCGGCGGCCTTCGCGGCCGGCCTCGGCTTCGTGCCGATCCGCAAGGAGGGCAAGCTGCCCGGCGAGGTGTTCCGGCGCTCGTACGAGCTGGAGTACGGCTCGGCGACGCTGGAGGTCCAGTGCGACGCCTTCGCACCCGGTGAGCGGGTGCTGGTGGTGGACGACGTGCTGGCCACCGGCGGGACGATCGGTGCCTCGCTGGACCTGGTCAAGGAGGCGGGCGCCGAGCTGGCGGGCGTCGTGGTCCTGATGGAGCTGGGCTTCCTGGACGGCCGGGACCGGCTGTCCGGGCACCTGGGCGGCGCGCCGCTGGAGACGCTGGTCACGGTCTGAGCGAACGGACGGAGGGCGGCGGTCGGATCATCCGACCGCCGCCCTCTGCGTGTCCGGGGCCGGGCGGCTGAACACGGGGGCGCCGGGCTCGGTACCATGAAGGTTCATCCCCTCCCGGTTGTGCGTGATGGTGCGAGCCGCACGAGGGGCCGGCCCGGTGCCCCGAGGAGTGTCCTTGCCCGACGAGGTTGTGCCCACGGCCGAAGCGGCCGCCCCCGAAAACCGTCCCACGCCCTCGGGGGCCACCCCGGCACGCCCGGCGCCCACCTCCTCGCGCCCGGTGGCTCCCGCGAGCCGCCCCTCCTCCTCCGGCGGCATGCGCGCCCGGCTGGCCCGCCTCGGCGGCCAGCGCTCCAGCGTGCTCAACCCCGTCCTGGAGCCGCTGTTCCGCTCGATCCGGGCCAACGACCCCAAGGCCGACCCGGCCCTGCTGCGGGACATCGAGAAGGCGTACGCCGTCGCGGAGAAGTGGCACCGCGGGCAGAAGCGCAAGAGCGGCGACCCGTACATCACCCACCCGCTGGCGGTCGCGACCATCCTGGCCGAGCTGGGCATGGACGCCCCGACCCTGATGGCCGGGCTGCTGCACGACACCGTCGAGGACACCGACTACGGCCTGGAGACCCTGCGCAAGGACTTCGGCGACTCGGTGGCCCTGCTGGTCGACGGTGTCACCAAGCTGGACCGGGTGAAGTTCGGCGAGGCCGCGCAGGCCGAGACCGTCCGCAAGATGGTCGTCGCGATGGCCAAGGACCCGCGGGTCCTGGTGATCAAGCTGGCCGACCGCCTGCACAACATGCGCACCATGCGCTACCTCAAGCGGGAGAAGCAGGAGAAGAAGGCCCGCGAGACGCTGGAGATCTACGCCCCGCTGGCGCACCGGCTGGGCATGAACACCATCAAGTGGGAGCTGGAGGACCTCGCCTTCGCGATCCTCTACCCCAAGATGTACGACGAGATCGTGCGCCTGGTCGCCGAGCGCGCCCCCAAGCGGGACGAGTACCTCGCGACCGTCATCGACCAGGTCCAGGGCGACCTGCGGGGCGCCCGGATCACGGCGTCCGTCACCGGCCGGCCGAAGCACTACTACTCGGTCTACCAGAAGATGATCGTCCGCGGCCGGGACTTCGCCGAGATCTACGACCTGGTGGGCATCCGGGTCCTGGTCGACACCGTCCGCGACTGCTACGCGGCGCTGGGCACCATCCACGCGCGGTGGAACCCGGTGCCGGGGCGGTTCAAGGACTACATCGCGATGCCCAAGTTCAACATGTACCAGTCGCTGCACACCACGGTGATCGGTCCCGGGGGCAAGCCCGTCGAGCTGCAGATCCGCACCTTCGACATGCACCGCCGGGCCGAGTACGGCATCGCCGCGCACTGGAAGTACAAGCAGCGCGCGGTGGCCGGCGCCTCCAAGGTCCGCACCGACACCCCGACCCAGACCCGCAAGGACGACAAGGCCGGCGCCGTCAACGAAATGGCCTGGCTGCGGCAGCTGCTGGACTGGCAGAAGGAGACCGAGGACCCGAGCGAGTTCCTGGAGTCGCTGCGCTTCGACCTCTCCAACAACGAGGTCTTCGTCTTCACGCCCAAGGGCGACGTGATAGCGCTGCCGGCCGGCGCCACCCCGGTGGACTTCGCCTTCGCCGTCCACACCGAGGTCGGGTACCGCTGCATAGGGGCGCGGGTCAACGGGCGGCTGGTGCCGCTGGAGTCGACCCTGGAGAACGGCGACAGCGTCGAGGTCTTCACCTCCAAGGCGGAGAACGCCGGTCCGTCCCGCGACTGGCTCGGCTTCGTCAAGTCCCCGCGCGCCCGCAACAAGATCCGGGCCTGGTTCTCCAAGGAGCGCCGCGAGGAGGCGATCGAGCACGGCAAGGAGGCGATCGCCCGGGCGATGCGCAAGCAGGGCCTGCCGATCCAGCGGATCCTGACCGGCGACTCGTTGGTCACCCTGGCCCACGAGATGCGCTACCCGGACATCTCCTCGCTCTACGCGGCGATCGGCGAGGGCCACGTCGCCGCGCAGAACATCGTGCAGAAGCTGGTGCAGGCGCTCGGCGGCGAGGAGGGCGCCACCGAGGACCTGGCCGAGACCGCCACGCCGACGCACGACACCCGCCGGGCGGCGCGCCGCCGGGCCAAGGGCGATCCGGGCGTCATCGTCAAGGGCGTCGAGGACGTCTGGGTCAAGCTGTCGCGGTGCTGCACCCCGGTGCCGGGCGACCCGATCGTCGGCTTCGTCACCCGCGGCAACGGCGTCTCGGTGCACCGCGCCGACTGCGTCAACGTGGAGGCGCTCAGCCAGCAGCCCGAGCGGATGATCGAGGTCGAGTGGGCGGCCACCCAGTCGTCCGTCTTCCTGGTGGCCATCCAGGTCGAGGCGCTGGACCGTTCCCGGCTGCTCTCGGACGTCACCCGGGTCCTCTCCGACCAGCACGTCAACATCCTGTCGGCGGCGGTGCAGACCTCCCGCGACCGGGTGGCGATGAGCCGCTTCACCTTCGAGATGGGCGACCCGAAGCACCTCGGTCACGTCCTGAAGGCCGTCCGCGGCGTGGAGGGCGTCTACGACGTCTACCGGGTCACCTCGGCCCGCAAGTAGGCCCGAGCCGGCCCGCAGCCCCGGGGCGGCAGCCACGGCCGGCAACGCGAAGGGCCCCGGGAACTCCCGGGGCCCTTCGTCGTGTCGTGCTGTCCGGCGCCGGCCGGATCAGCCGCTGAACTCCTCCTGGCTGCGGTGCGCCTGCTCCAGCAGGGTCTGCACGCCGGCCAGCTCGGACTCCAGCTTGGCGACCTTGCTCGCGTTGCCAGCCGCGCGGGCCTTGTCCAGGTCGGCCTGGATCTTCTCGGCCTTGGCCTCGAACAGGCCGACCATGCCGGCGGCGCGCGCCTTGGCCTCCGGGTTCGAGCGCTTCCACTCGCTGTCCTCGGCCTCGCGGATCGCCCGCTCGACCGTGTTCAGCCGGGCGTCCAGCTTCGGCCGGGCGTCGCGCGGCACGTGCCCGATCGCCTCCCAGCGCTCGTTGACGTCGCGCAGCGCGGCCTTGGCGGCCTTCAGGTCGGTGATCGGCAGGATCGCCTCGGCCTCGGCCGCCAGCGCCTCCTTGAGCTTCTGGTTGCCGACCTGCTCGGCGTCGCGCTCGCTGAACACCGCGGACCGGGCCTGGAAGAAGACGTCCTGGGCGCCGCGGAACCGCGCCCACAGCTCGTCCTCGATGTCCCGCTGGGCGCGCCCTGCGGCCTTCCAGCGCGCCATCAGGTCGCGGTAGCGGGCCGCGGTCTCGCCCCACTCGGTGGACGAGGAGAGCGCCTCGGCCTCGGTGACCAGCCGCTCCTTGGTGGCCCGGGCCTGGTCGCGCTCGGCGTCCAGGGTCGCGAAGTGGGCCTTGCGGTGCTTCGAGAAGACCGAGCGGGCGTGCGAGAAGCGGTGCCACAGCTCGTCGTCGCTCTTGCGGTCCAGCCGGGGCAGGCCCTTCCAGGTGTCCACCAGCGCGCGCAGCCGGTCCCCGGCCTCCCGCCACTGGGTGGACTCGGCGAGCCGCTCGGCCTCCGCGACCAGCTCCTCCTTGGCCGTACGGGTCTCGTCCTGTGCCTTGGCGCGGGCCGCCTTGCGCTCCTCGCGGCGGCTCTCGATGTCACCGGCGAGCGCGTCCAGCCGCTTGGCCAGCGCGTCCAGGTCGCCGACCGCGTGCCCCTCGGTCACCTGCGCGCGCAGGTGGTCCAGCGCGGCCTGGGCGTCCTTGGCGGCCAGGTCGGTGGTGCGCACCCGCTTCTCCAGCAGGCCGATCTCCACCTCGATGCCCTGGTACTTGCGCTCGAAGTAGGCGAGAGCCTCTTCGGGCGAGCCGGCCTGCCAGGAACCCACGACGCGTTCGCCGTCGGCCGTCCTGACGTAGACCGTGCCCTGCTCGTCGACACGGCCCCACGGGTCGCTGCTCATAGCGCGTCCTCCACATGACGTCGCGCCCGCGCCGAGGCGGTACGCGTACGTCGTCCACAGTTGATGTGCGGCGGACCGATGGGTCCGCCGTCCCGTCCGCCGTGCTTTGCTGCCGAGGGTGACGGCCGGCGGGTCTGGGCACCCTACACAACGCCAACATAGGCGACCAGGCCCGGTGCTGTCCGCATCCGGGCCGGGCGATTTCGGGCCGGGACCGCGCCGGCGCGCCGCGCGGGCGGGCGCGGCGCGGTCCCGGTAGGGGTCAACCCTTCGCGGCGGTCACCGAGTTGAGGGTGACGTCGGCCATCGGGTGGCCGTCCGTCCCGCCCTCCAGGGTGCCCGCGGCGGCGATCTTCTGGAGCACGTCCAGACCGCCGGTGATCTTGCCGAACGGGGTGTAGTTCGGGCCGAGCTGGGTGTCCTTGTAGACCAGGAAGAACTGGCTGCCGTTGGTGCCCGGGCCGGAGTTGGCCATCGCCAGGGTGCCCGCCGGGTACGTCGCACCGGTCAGGTTCTCGTCGGCGAACTTGTAGCCGGGGCCGCCGGTGCCGCCCGGGTTGGTCGCGCTGGCGGTCGGGTCGCCGCACTGCAGCACGTAGATGCCGCCGGTGGTGAGCCGGTGGCACTTGGTGTGGTCGAAGTACTGCTGGCCGGCCAGGAAGGCGAAGGAGTTCACCGTGTGCGGCGCCTTGGCCGCGTCCAGTGAGAGCGTCACCTTGCCGCAGTTGGTGTCCAGGGTCGCCGTGTAGCTGCCGGCGGTGTCGATGCTCATGGCCGGCTCGGCCTGCCACTGCTTGCCGTTCGGCGTGCCCGGCGCCGGGTCGCCACAGCCCTCGACCGGCTTGCGGGTCGGGGTGGTGGGCTCCTCGGTGGCGGTCGGCGCGGCCTGCGCGGAGGACGTGCTGTCCTTCTTGTCGTCCGAGTCGAAGGCACCCGTGCCCACCAGGGCACCGCCGCCCGCGAGCACGACCACGGCGAGCGAGCTGCCGAGGATCGTGTTGCGACGCCGGCGCGCGGCGTGGATCTCGGCCCGGCGCTGCGCCTGGCGCTCGTACTTCTCGCGGGCGAGCTGCCGCCGCCGCTGTTCGCTGGTGACCACCGGCCGTGTCTCCTACATGGGTGCTGTCGGCCCCTCCTGTCCAGGGGCGGACAAGGGGGGATCGTGTGCGGATGCTGAAGCGGATCATCGCATCCATCGGCGGCCAAGTGTAGGGACCGCGGCTGTAAGAACGCGGTGAACCTGTCAGGCGGAAGTGAACCCGTCACCCCTATCTGGTTCGCAACCCGACCCGGACCGCCGGTAGGCTTCCGTTACATCACATCGTGTAGCCGCATCCCGCAGCCGCCACGGCCGACCCGAATCACGAAGGACGCGCGTTGTTCATCGCCGGATTCCCCGCTGGAGCCTGGGGCACCAACTGCTACCTGGTCGCACCGGCCGCCGGCGAGGAGTGCGTCATCGTGGACCCGGGCCACCAGGCCGCCCGCGGCGTGGAGGAGCTGGTCCGCGAGCACCGGCTGAAGCCGGTCGCGGTCGTCCTCACCCACGGCCACATCGACCACGTCGCCTCCGTGGTCCCGGTCTGCGGCGCGCGCGGCGTCCCGGCCTGGATCCACCCCGAGGACCGCTACATGATGGCCGACCCGGAGAAGGCGCTCGGCCGCTCGCTCGGCACCCAGCTGATGGGCGAGCTCACCGTCGGCGAGCCCGACGACGTGCGCGAGCTCACCGACGGCAGCGTGCTGGAGCTGGCCGGCCTGAAGCTCACCGTCGACCACGCGCCCGGCCATACCAAGGGGTCGGTGACGTTCCGGACGCCCGGTGCCGAGGAGCTCCCCCCGGTGCTCTTCTCGGGCGACCTGCTCTTCGCCGGCTCCATCGGGCGCACGGACCTCCCGGGCGGGGACAGCGAGGCGATCCTGCGGTCGCTGGCCCGGGTGTGCCTGCCCCTCGACGACGCGACCGTGGTCCTCTCCGGCCACGGCGGACAGACCACCATCGGCCGCGAGCGCGCCACCAACCCCTACCTCCGACAGGCGGCGCGGAGCTCCGGCTCCGTCGAGGACACAGCCTTCCCGCGACGAGGAATGTGACGGAAGAGAAGTTGAGCACCTTCACCGCCCCCAAGGGCACCTACGACCTGCTGCCCCCCAGCTCCGCGACCTTCCTGGCGATCCGCGAGCGGATCGCCGCGCCGGCCCGCCGGGCCGGCTACGGCTACATCGAGACCCCGGTCTTCGAGGACGTGAAGCTCTTCTCCCGCGGCGTCGGCGAGTCCACCGACATCGTCAGCAAGGAGATGTACACCCTCACCACCAAGGGCGGCGACGAGCTCGCGCTGCGCCCCGAGGGCACCGCCTCGGTGCTGCGCGCCGCGCTCCAGGCCAATCTGCACAAGCAGGGCAACCTGCCGGTGAAGCTCTGGTACTCCGGCTCCTACTACCGCTACGAGCGGGCGCAGAAGGGCCGCTACCGCCAGTTCTCGCAGGTCGGCGCCGAGGCGATCGGCGCCGAGGACCCGGCCCTGGACGCCGAGCTGATCATCCTGGCCGACGACGCCTTCCGCTCGCTGGGCCTGAGCAACTACTCGCTGCTGCTCAACAGCCTCGGCGACAAGCAGTGCCGCCCGGTCTACCGGGCCGCGCTGGTGGAGTTCCTCGCCGGCCTCGACCTGGACGAGGACACCCGCCGCCGGGCCGAGATCAACCCGCTGCGCGTGCTGGACGACAAGCGCGAGTCGGTGCAGGCCCAGCTCGGCGGCGCGCCGATGCTGCGCGACTTCCTCTGCGAGGAGTGCAAGGCCTACGACGAGAAGGTCCGCGAGCTGCTCACCGCCAACGGCGTGGCCTTCGTCGACGACCCCAAGCTGGTCCGCGGGCTGGACTACTACACCCGCACCACCTTCGAGTTCGTGCACAACGGCCTCGGCGCGCAGTCCGCGATCGGCGGCGGCGGCCGCTACGACGGGCTCTCCGAGATGATCGGCGGCCCCGCGCTGCCGTCCGTCGGCTGGGCCCTCGGCGTGGACCGCAGCTACCTGGCGATGGAGGCCGAGGGCGTCGTCCTCGACCTGCCGGCCGCCACCTCCGTCTACGCCGTCGCGCTCAGCGACGAAGCCAAGAACGTCCTCTTCGCCAAGGTGGTCGAGCTGCGCCGCGAGGGCGTCGCCACCGACCTCGCCTTCGGCGTCAAGGGCATCAAGAACGCGATGAAGTCCGCGGACCGTTCCGGCGCCCGCTTCGCCGTGCTCGCCGGTGACCGGGACCTCGCCGACGGCGTCGTCCAGCTCAAGGACCTGACCACCGGCGAGCAGAACCCCGTCGCCCTCGACGCTCTCGTCACCACCCTGAAGGAGAAGCAGCTGTGATCCGCACGCACGACGCGGGCACGCTCCGCCCGGAGCACGCAGGCACCACCGTCACCCTGGCCGGCTGGGTCGCCCGCCGCCGAGACCACGGCGGCGTGGCCTTCATCGACCTGCGGGACGCCTCCGGCACCGTGCAGATCGTGGTCCGCGACCTCGACTCGGTGCACGGCCTGCGCGCCGAGTACTGCGTCAAGGTCGTCGGCGACGTCCGCGTGCGGCCCGAGGGCAACGAGAACCCGGACATCCCGACCGGTGCCGTCGAGGTCGTGGTCAGCGAGATCGAGGTGCTCTCCGAGGCCGCCCCGCTGCCCTTCCCGGTCGCCGAGTACGAGCCCGGTACGGTCAACGAGGAGGTCCGCCTCCGCTACCGCTACCTGGACCTGCGCCGCGAGGGCCCGGCCAAGGGCCTGCGCCTGCGCTCCAAGGTCAACAACATCATCCGCCGGGTGATGGAGGAGAACGACTACCTCGACATCGAGACGCCGTACCTCACCCGCTCCACCCCCGAGGGCGCCCGCGACTTCCTCGTCCCGGTCCGCCTGCAGCCCGGCCACTGGTACGCGCTGCCGCAGTCGCCCCAGCTGTTCAAGCAGCTGCTGATGGTGGCCGGCATGGAGCGGTACTACCAGATCGCGCGCTGCTTCCGCGACGAGGACTTCCGCGCCGACCGCCAGCCGGAGTTCACCCAGCTGGACATCGAGGCCTCCTTCGTCGACCAGGAGGACGTCCTGGCCCTCGGCGAGAAGATCGTCGGCTCGATCTGGCGCGACGTGCACGGGTACGAGATCCCCAACCCGCTGCCCCGGATGACCTACGCGGACGCGATGTCCCGCTACGGCTCCGACAAGCCGGACGTCCGCTTCGGCCAGGAGCTCACGGACCTCACCGAGTACTTCGCCGGCACCGCGTTCCGCGTCTTCCAGGCCCCGTACGTCGGCGCCGTGGTCATGCCCGGCGGTGCCTCGCAGCCCCGCAAGGCGCTGGACGCCTGGCAGGACTGGGCCAAGGCGCGCGGCGCCCGCGGCCTGGCCTACGTGGTCATCGACGCCGAGACCGGCGAGCTGCGCGGCCCCGTCGCCAAGAACCTCTCCGAGGAGCACCTGGCCGGCCTGGCCGCCGCCGCGGGGGCCAAGAACGGCGACGCGATCTTCTTCGCGGCCGGCAAGGAGCGCCCCTCGCAGGAGCTGCTCGGCGCCGCCCGCCTGGAGATCGGCCGCCGCTGCGAGCTGATCGACGAGTCGCAGTGGGCCTTCCTCTGGGTCGTCGACTTCCCGATGTTCGAGCCGATCGAGGACGACAAGGGCGAGTTCCAGGGCTGGCACGCGGTGCACCACCCGTTCACCGCCCCGACCGCCGAGTCGCTCGCCACCTTCGACACCGACCCGGGCGCGGCGCTCTCCAACGCCTACGACCTGGTCCTCAACGGCTCGGAGCTGGGCGGCGGTTCGATCCGTATCCACCAGCGGGACGTGCAGAAGCGGGCGTTCGACGCGATCGGCCTCTCCGAGGAGGAGGCGGCCTCGCAGTTCGGCTTCCTGCTGGACGCCTTCAACTACGGCCCGCCGCCGCACGGTGGCGTCGCCTTCGGCCTCGACCGGATCGTCACCCTGCTCGGCGGGTACGACACCATCCGGGACGTCATCGCCTTCCCGAAGACGTCCACCGGCGGTGACCCGCTGACCGGTGCCCCGACCCCGATCACCCCGGCGCAGCGTCGCGAGGCCGGCGTCGACGCCCAGCCGAAGGTCCGCGAGGACGCCAAGGCCGCCGAGGCCAAGTCCGAGGCCCAGCCCAAGGCCTGACGCTCGATCGGCTAACCTTTCACGGCCCCGGACGGCATACCCGCCGTCCGGGGCCGGTCCACAACGGTGTGCGACGGAGAGAGGCTTCCCCCCATGAAGGTCACCACCAGAATCGAGTGTCCCGAGGACGCGCCCGCCACCAGACGGGTCCACATGGCCGCCTTCCCCGGCCCCGACGAGGCCGACCTGGTGGACGCGCTGCGCCGCGACCCCGCCTGGCTGCCCGGGCTGTCCGTGGTCGCGGTGGACGAGACCGGACTGGTGGTCGGCCACGCGCTGCTCACCCGGCTGCGGGTCGGCGACGGCCCGGGCCTCGCGCTGGCGCCCGTCGCGGTCGCCCCGGAGTGGCAGCGCAAGGGGGTCGGCGAGCTCGTCGTCCGGGCCGCGCTGACGGCCGCGGAGGAGGCGGCGGAGAAGCTCGTCGTCGTCCTCGGCGATCCGGACTACTACGGCCGGTTCGGCTTCACCCCGGCCGGGCAGCACGAGGTCACCGGCCCGTTCGAGGTGCCGGAGGCCTACTTCCAGGCACTCGCCCTGCCGGCGTACGACGGCGGCCCGCGCGGCCTCTGCCGCTACCCGGAGCCCTTCGAGGCGGCCTGACCCCGCCGGCGGCCCGACCGTCCGCGTCGGCTCAACCGTTCGCGTCGGCCCAACCCGACTGGCCCGGGATCGCCGGGCCGGCCGAGAACCCGACCGTCGCCCGGCAGCTGCGCACGAACGCGGCCATGGCGGGCGTCAGCTCCCGGCCCTTCGGCCAGTACAGCCCGACCTGACTCGGGGGCAGCCCCCGCACCGGCCGGTACGCGACATCCTCCCGCGCCGCCAGCCTGCTCATCGCCTCCGGGGCGAAGCCGATGCCCTGGCCGCACACCACCGCGGCCAGCCACTCGTCGGAGTTGTGCGCCACCGCGCCGATCCGCACCGGCCGGCCGCCCCGCTCCCGGACCGCCAACCAGTAGTCGCGCCACTGCCCGGCCTCCAGCGGGATCGCCACGAAGGGCTCGTCCAGCAGCTCGCCGAACTCGATCACGTCCTGGGCGGCCAGCCGGTGCCCGGCCGGCAGCGCCGCGCAGCGCGGCTCCTCGCCCAGCACCGCGACGTTGTACTGCTCGGAGATCGACGGCGGCGCGTGCCAGAGCGTCAGGTCGATCTCCCCGCTGGCGAGGCCCGAGGTCGGGTCGAACCAGTTGTTCTGCCGCAGCTCGACCTGCCAGCCGGGCATCCGCCGGGTGAAGTCCGCCACCGTCCGGCGGGTCATCAGGTTGATGATGCCGCCCTCGAAGCCCACCCGCAGCGTCGAGCCCTGCTCGGCCGCCGCCGCCCGGGTGGCGCGCAGCGCGTCGTCCCAGCCGGCCAGCATCGTGCCGGTGTGCTCGGCCAGCGCCCGGCCGGCGCGGGTGGGTGCCATGCCCCGGCGCGAGCGCTCGAACAGCTCCACCCCGAGCAGGGCCTCCAGCTGGCGGATCTGCTTGGTGAGGGTCGGCTGCGAGACGAACAGCCGGGCCGCCGCGGCCGTCAGCTGGCCCTCCTCGCAGACCGCGGCGAAGCTGCGCAGCAGTCGGGTGTCCACGTCCATGCCCCAAGGTTATGGAACGGGATATTGGACCGGTCCGGCAGGTCTGCGACATGGTTGATCGCTCGGCCCGCGGGCCGGGCCACGGGGGAGCCCGGCAGCGGCGGTTCAGGGGGCCGCCGCTGCCGGACCGGCGCCGACGACCTGCGCGAACCCCGGGTTGCGCCTACGGTGAGGGCTCATCAGCCCTTGCCGAACGGAGGCACCCAGGTGGCAGCCAAGGCCGAGCGCGTCACCGGCACCGGGCCGGAGCACCAGCGGGAACGGCTCGCGAAGAAGCCGTACGAGCGGGAGCTGCTGCGGCTCCAGAACGAGCTGGTGAAGCTCCAGGAGTGGGTGCGGGCCGAGGGCGCCCGGCTGGTGGTCGTCTTCGAGGGGCGCGACGCGGCGGGCAAGGGCGGCGCGATCAAGCGGGTGACGGAGTACCTGAACCCGCGCATCGCCCGCGTGGCGGCGCTGCCCACCCCCACCGAGCGCCAGCGCACCCAGTGGTACTTCCAGCGGTACGTCGAGCAGCTGCCGGCCGCCGGGGAGATCGTGCTCTTCGACCGCAGCTGGTACAACCGGGCCGGCGTCGAGAAGGTGATGGGCTTCTGCACGCCCGAGGAGTACTGGCAGTTCCTGCACCAGTGCCCGACCTTCGAGCAGATGCTGATCGAGGCGGGCATCCTGCTGCGCAAGTACTGGTTCTCGGTGAGCGACACCGAGCAGGAGCGGCGGTTCCGGGCCCGGCTGGAGGACCCGATGCGCCGCTGGAAGCTCTCCCCGATGGACATCGAGTCGATCAGCCGCTGGGAGGACTACTCGCGGGCCAAGGACGAGATGTTCATCCACACCGACACCCCGGACTCGCCGTGGAACGTGGTGGAGAGCGACGACAAGCGCCGGGCCCGGATCAACATGATCGCCCACCTGCTCTCCACCGTCCCGTACCACGAGGTGGCGCCGCGGCCGATCGAGCTGCCGCCCCGGCCGCGCTCGCGCGGCTACCAGCGCCCGCCGCGCGACCTGCAGACCTACGTGCCGGACCACGCGGCGGGGATCGGGTAGCCCGCTCCTCCGAACGGCTCCGCGGCGTTGCCGGTACCGGGCCCGGAGCGTGCGATGGGAGGTGCTCAGCAAGGCGCGGGCGCCCGCCGCGGGGCCCGCCGGACGGCAGGAGAACCGCCCATGTTCGTTCGTACCGTCTACGCGACCGGTGATCCGGCCGAGCTCGACCGGGCCCTCGACGGGCTGCGCGCCGAGGCGGTCGGCCTGCTCTCCGGCCAGCCCGGGTACCGGGGCTTCGGCCTGTTCGCCGACCGGGAGCTCGGGATCCTCACCATGGGGTCCTGGTGGGAGAGCGAGCAGGCGCAGCGGGACAGCGACGCGCAGCTGCGCGGGCGGCGTGCCGAGCTGCTGGCGCCCTTCGCGGGAACGGTGACCGGTGACGTCTGGGAGGCCGTGGTGGCCGTCCGGCCCGCCCAGGCCGGCCCCGGCGCCTGGTTCCGGATGACCATGTTCGACTTCGACCGGGCGCGGGCCGACCGGCTGGCCGCCGCGTACCGCGAGGTGTCGCTGCCCGCGCTGCGGCAGAACGACGGGTACCTCGGCGGCTCCATGCTGCTCGCCGTCGAGGACGAGCGCGGCGCGGTGGGCGGCCTCTTCGCCGACCGGGCGGCCCTGGTGGCCTCCCGCGGCCCGGTCGCGCGGGCGCGGGCGGAGGCGGTGGCGGCCGGGGGGATCACCGTGCGCTCGGTGCAGGAGTTCGAGGCCGTCCTGCTGGACCTGCCGAACCGGCGCTAGCCGCGTCGTCCGGTCGGTGCCGGTACCCCCGGCGGGACCGGGCCGGCCCGGCGTACCGGCACCGGCGGGCCCGAGGGGGCCGGGGCTGTCGGTCGGCTCGCATAGGCTTCCGGTGTGGACGAACCGGACCTCTTCACCGCCGCCGCCGAGGAACGCCAGGCCAAGGAGCCCGGCCGGGCCCCGCTCGCCGTACGGATGCGCCCGCGCACCCTGGACGAGGTCGCCGGGCAGCGGCAGCTGCTGAAGGCCGGCTCGCCGCTGCGCCGGCTCGTCGTGGGCTCGCGCGGTCCGGCGGCGACCAGCTCGGTGATCCTCTGGGGCCCGCCCGGCACCGGCAAGACCACCCTGGCGCACGTGATCAGCCAGTCCGTCGAGGGCCGCTTCGTCGAGCTGTCCGCGATCACCGCGGGCGTCAAGGAGGTCCGCGCGGTCATCGAGGGCGCCCGCCGGGCGGTCGGCATGAGCGGCAAGGAGACGGTGCTCTTCCTGGACGAGATCCACCGCTTCTCCAAGGCCCAGCAGGACTCGCTGCTGCCCGCCGTGGAGAACCGCTGGGTCACCCTGATCGCCGCGACCACCGAGAACCCGTACTTCTCGGTGATCTCCCCGCTGCTGTCGCGCTCGCTGCTGCTCACCCTGGAGTCGCTGACCGACGAGGACATCCGCGCCCTGCTGCACCGCGCGGTGGCCGACGAGCGCGGCCTGGAGGGCGCGCTGGAGCTCACCGCGGAGGCCGAGGACCACCTGGTCCGGCTGGCCGGCGGGGACGCCCGGCGGGCGCTCACCACGCTGGAGGCGGCGGCCGGGGCGGCCCTGGAGAAGGGCGAGGCGAGCATCACGCTGGCCACCACCGAGACGGCCGTCAACCAGGCCGCGGTGCGCTACGACAAGGACGGCGACCAGCACTACGACGTGGCCAGCGCGCTGATCAAGTCGATCCGGGGCAGTGACGTGGACGCCACCCTGCACTACCTGGCCCGGATGATCGAGGCGGGGGAGGACCCCCGGTTCATCGCCCGGCGGCTGATGATCTCGGCGAGCGAGGACGTCGGCCTGGCCGATCCGACGGCGCTGGCCACGGCGGTCGCGGCGGCCCAGGCGGTGGCGCTGATCGGCTTCCCGGAGGCGCGGATCATCCTCTCCCAGGCGGCGATCGCGCTGGCGCTGGCGCCCAAGTCCAACGCCGCCTACCTGGCCATCGACGCGGCGCTGGCCGACGTCCGGCAGGGCCTGGCGGGTGCGGTGCCGCCGCACCTGCGGGACGCGCACTACGGCGGCGCGGGCAAGCTCGGGCACGGCCAGGGCTACCAGTACCCGCACGACCTGCCGGAGGGCATCGCGGCGCAGCAGTACGCGCCGGACGCCGTGCACGGCAAGGCGTACTACCGGCCGACCCGGCACGGCGGCGAGGCCCGGTACGCGGACATCGTGGAGTGGACCAGGGCCCGGCTCAAGGGCGAGTGAACGGAGGGCCGGCGGCCGGCCCCGGGTCGAAGCGGCCCGTGGGCGAGCGGGCGAACGGCAGTGGGTATACTCGTGCGGAGTGCCGTGTCCCGGGCGCGGCGGCAGGGGTGACCCTGACCGACCGGCCGCACCAGCGGGGCAATGGCCGCGGCCTCCTCCGGGAGGCCCCAGGAGCGTCGCGCACCGTTTCGGTGTCGCGTGCAGCCCACCAACTCCGGTTCGGTGGGCCACTCGTGTGCTTGCACATTCGTGCCCGGCCTCGGAGAGCGGCTGATCGCACTGCCCTCGGGCGGTGGGGTTGTCTCCGGGCCGCGAGAAGCGACCTCCGTCAACACCTGGTGAAGCCGTATTCGTAAGCAAGGAAGGTTTGGTTCATGGCGAACCAGAAGCGTCCCAAGGTCAAGATCGCGCGTGCGCTCGGCGTGCCGCTGACCCCGAAGTCCGTCAAGTACTTCGAGGCCCGCCCGTACCCGCCCGGCCAGCACGGCCGTGGCCGCAAGCAGAACTCGGACTACAAGGTCCGTCTGCTCGAGAAGCAGCGTCTGCGCGCTCAGTACGACCTGAGCGAGAAGCAGATGGCGCGCGCGTTCGACCGCGCGAAGAAGGCCGAGGGCAAGACCGGTGAGGCGCTCGTCGCCGAGCTGGAGACCCGTCTGGACTCCCTGGTGCTGCGTTCGGGCATTGCCCGCACCATCTACCAGGCCCGCCAGATGGTCGTCCACGGTCACATCGAGGTCAACGGCGGCAAGGTCAACAAGCCGTCGTACCAGATGAAGCCGGGCTTCGTCGTGACTGTTCGCGAGCGCAGCAAGGAGAAGGTCCCGTTCCAGGTCGCCCGTGAGGGTGGCTACGCGGGCGAGGGCCAGACCCCGAAGTACCTCGAGGTCAACCTGAAGGCCCTGGCCTTCCGCCTGGACCGCGCGCCGCAGCGCAAGGAGGTCCCGGTGATCTGCGACGAGCAGCTCGTCGTCGAGTACTACTCGCGCTGACCCGCGAGCGGTACGCCTGCCGTACCACTGCGAGCCCCCGTCGCCTTTCGAGGCGGCGGGGGCTCGTCCCTTTGTGTGGTGCCCCGCCCGGTCCGGGCCGGGCTCAGATCTCCTCGCCGGCCATCGCGGCGGCCAGCCGCAGGTGCGGGCGGGCCTCCTCGGCGCGGCCCTGGCGCTCCAGGGTCCGGCCGAGCATCAGCCGCGCGTAGTCCTCGGCCGGGTGGGCGTCCAGGATCCGGCGCAGTTCGGCCTCGGCGCGGGGGAGCTGGGCCGAGTGGTAGTAGCTGCGGGCCAGCAGCAGCCGGACCGAGAGGTTGGCCGGCTCCTCGGCGAGGACGCCCTCCAGCATGCGGGCGGCGTCGGAGTACGCCTTGGAGTCGAAGTAGAACGTCGCGAGGCGGTACTCGTCGGCGGCGGTGTGGACGGTCACGGTTGCTCCTTCCGGGTGCCCGTCCGGCGGGGGTGCCGGTCGGGGTGCCGACCGCTGTAGCAATGGACAAGTTTCAACTATTCCTGGCCGGCGAGGGCTGCGGCGCCGGCGGTACCGGGCGCGGGCCCGGCAGCGCCCCCGGACCGCCCGCGCGGCCGTCCCCGCCGAGGGCCCGCCGGACGGCGGCGTCGAGGTCCAGCCGGGCGCCGCGGTCGAAGTACTCGGTGAACTCCTGCTCGGTCAGCCCGGCTCTGGCCCGTTCCTCGCAGTGCCGGTACGGGCCGTTGAAGGTGCGCGAGCCGAAGAACGGCTTGCCCACGGCCTGCCAGATCCGGTGGGCCGCGCCCTGCAGCACCCGGGCCTCGCGCAGGTCGCCCGGCCGGCCCGGCCCGGTGGGCTCGGTCTCCAGCAGCGCCAGCAGGTCGATCGCCAGCACGATGCCCAGCAGGTCGTGGAAGAGGTGGTTGAGCCGGACGCTCTCCCGGGCGCGCGCACGGGCCAGCCGCACCTCGCCGTCCATCCAGTGCGAGTACCCGAGCGCGTAGAGCCCGTAGGCGTACGCCCACTGCTCGCCGTGCTCCTCGCACAGCTCGCGGACCTGGCCGAGCCAGAACTCGCCGCTCTCCTGGTCGCCCTGGAACAGGTAGGCGATGCCGAGCTCGAACATGGCCATCAGCACGTTGCTGTTGAGCTCGCCGATCGTCCGGTAGTGCCAGAGCGCCTCCTCGAAGAGCTCGGCGGCGCGGGCCGGCTCGTCGCCGATCAGGGCCGCGCAGCCCTGCCGGTGGACGGCGTAGGCGAGCGCCCGGTCGTCGCCGGTGTCCAGCGCCTGGCGGCGGCACTCCTCCAGCGCGGGGCGGGCGGTGAGCAGGTCGCCCTGGAGGGTCGCCATGTAGCCGGTGACCCAGAGCGCCTTGGCGCGGGCCTCGGTCGGCTCGGGGTCGAGGGCGAGCGCGCGGTCCAGCCAGTGCCGGCCCTCGCCGAGGTGGCCGCAGCCGACCCAGTAGAACCAGAGCGTGCCCGCCAGCAGCAGGGCGAGCTGCTCCTCGCCCGGCTCGGCCAGGCAGAACTCCAGCGCCGCGCGGAGGTTGGAGTGGGCGAGTTCGGTGCGCTCGGCGGTCTCCGCCTGCCGGGGGCCGAACCACTCGACCTCGCCCCAGGTGGCCACGCCCAGGTACCAGTCGCGGTGGCGGCGCAGCAGCCGCTGCTCCTCGCCGGCCGCGCGCAGCCACTGCAGGCCGTACTCGCGCAGGGTGTCCAGCAGTCGGAACCGGACGCCGACGGTGCTCCCGTCCTCGGGCCGGTGGCCGGAAGGCGCGTCCGCCCGCAGCACCACGGACTTGTTGATCAGCTCGGAGACCAGGTCGAGCAGGTCGTCCGGTTCGATGCCCTCGCCGGCGCAGACGTACTCGGCGGCCTCCAGGTCGAAGCTCCCCGCGAAGACCGAGAGGCGTGCCCAGAGCAAACGTTCCTGCACCGTGCAGAGCTCGTGACTCCAGCCGATCGTCGTGCGAAGCGTCTGGTGGCGCGGCAGGGCCGCCCGGGCACCCCCGGTGAGCAGCCGGAACCGGTCGTTCAGCCGGGCGTCGATCTGCTCCACGGAGAGCGCGCGCAGCCGGCCGGCGGCCAGCTCCACGGCCAGCGGGATGCCGTCCAGCCGGCGGCAGAGCTGGGCGATGCCGTCGGCGGTGGCCGCGGAGATCTCGAAGGAGGGCAGCACCGCCCGGGCCCGGTCGGCGAACAGCTGCACCGCGTCCGGCAGCGCGCCGGGGCCGGCCGGGCCCACCGGCAGCGGTGCCAGGACCAGCAGGTGCTCGCCCGGGGCGCGCAGCGTCGTCCGGCTGGTGGTCAGCACCCGCAGGCCCGGCAGCGCCCGCAGCAGCGCGTCGGCCAGCTCCGCGCAGGCGTCCACCAGGTGCTCGCAGCCGTCCAGCACGATCAGCATCCGGCGCCCGGCGAGCTGCTCGGTCAGCACGTCCAGCGGTGGCCGGGCGGTGCCGTCGGTCAGCCGCAGGGCCTCCAGCACGGCGTGGCCGAGCAGCAGCCGGTCCTGCACCGGGGCGATCTCGACCAGCCAGGTGCCGTCCGGGAAGGCGCCGGCCGCCCGGGCCGCCGCGCGCAGGGCCAGCCGGCTCTTGCCCACGCCGCCGGGCCCGGTCACCGTCACCAGCCGGGCGGCGGCCAGCAGCCGGGCCAGCTCGGCCAGCTCCTGCCGCCGTCCGACGAAGCTGGTCACCTCCGCCGGGAGCCGGCCGGGCGCGGGCTCCCGGCGCGCCGCAGCCGCCCGGGGCTGTGCTGTCGAGTCGCCGGCCAAGCGCTGCTCCCGTCTCCGGGCCCGGACCTCCGCGGTCCGGGCGTGCCCATGGGCCGTACAGGCGACGGCCCGCCTGGCAGAACGAGGTGACCGACCGGTAGGTTACGCGCGCGGCTCGCACACCCGACCGGATCCGCCCGGCGGGCGCGGGGACGCCCCCGGCCGATATCCGGTCCGGAAACCGGCCGTGGTCGCGATAGGGTCTCCTTCGGAGAACAGCAAGGCGAGGGAGCGCACAAGGTGTCCGTGGGAGAGCTGGCCGGGTTGCTCGTCGCCGTGTTCTGGGCGGTCCTGGTCACCCTGCTCGCCGTCGTGCTGGTGCGGCTCTCGCGGGTCCTCAAGGAGGCCGCCGTCCTGGTCTCCGCCGTGACCGAGCAGGCCGTGCCGCTGCTGACCGACGCCGGCGCCGCCGTGCGCAGCGCCAACGAGCAGCTGGAGCGGGTGGACGAGATCACCGCCAACGTCCAGGACGCCGCCGCCAACGCCAACGCCCTCTCCTCCACCGTCGCGGCCACCCTGGGCGGGCCGCTGGTCAAGGTCGCGGCCTTCAGCTACGGCGTCCGCAAGGCCGTCGCCAAGCAGAACGGCACTCTGCCGCTGCCCACCCAGCCGGGTGAGCGCGAGGAGCTGGCGCGGCTGATCCGGGCCGAGGTGCGCGCCGCGACCGCGGCCAGGAGCGGCCTGTTCGCCCGGGTCCGGCGCGCGGTGAGGGGCTGACGGCATGGTGCGACGCATCTTCTGGATGGCGGTCGGCGCCGGCGCCACCGTCTGGGCCATGAACAAGGCCAACGAGGCCGTGCACCGGCTCACCCCGGACAGCCTCTCCGGCACCGCCGCGCGCGGCGCGCTGCACCTCGGCGACGCGGCCAAGCGGTTCGCCCAGGACGTGAAGGCCGGCATGGCCGAGCGCGAGGAGCAACTGCGCGAGGACCTCGGACTGGACGGCACCGCCGTCGTCGAGCCCCGCCGCCGCCGGGTGCTGCGCGGCGAGCCGCAGTACCGAGCTATCTCGGCGGCGCCCGGCAGCCCGGCCGCCGCCCTGCCCCCGTCCAGCAGTGCCCGCGCATCGTCCGACGGTGCCCGCACCACCCCAGCCATCGAAAAGACGCCCGGCCGCGCACTGCCGCAGCCGGGCGGTACCCCGAACCGGAAGGACCACTAATGGAGTCGGCAGAGATTCGCCGCCGCTGGCTGCGCTTCTTCGAGGAGCGCGGCCACACCGTCGTTCCGTCGGCGTCCCTGGTCGCCGACGACCCCACCCTGCTGCTGGTCAACGCCGGCATGGTGCCCTTCAAGCCGTACTTCCTCGGCGAGGTCAAGCCGCAGTTCTCCCGGGCCACCAGCGTCCAGAAGTGCGTGCGCACCCTGGACATCGAGGAGGTCGGGAAGACCACCCGGCACGGCTCCTTCTTCCAGATGTGCGGCAACTTCTCCTTCGGCGACTACTTCAAGGAAGGGGCCATCAAGTTCGCGTGGGAGCTGCTCACCACTCCCGTCGCGGACGGCGGCTACGGCCTGGAGAAGGAGAAGCTCTGGATCACCGTCTACAAGGACGACGACGAGGCCGAGCAGATCTGGCGCGACGTCATCGGCGTGCCCTCCGAGCGCATCCAGCGCCTCGGCATGAAGGACAACTTCTGGTCGATGGGCGTCCCCGGCCCCTGCGGCCCGTGCTCGGAGATCAACTACGACCGCGGCCCCGCGTACGGCGAGGAGGGCGGCCCGGCCGTCAACGGCGAGCGCTACCTGGAGATCTGGAACCTGGTCTTCATGCAGTACGAGCGCGGCCACGGTGACGGCAAGGACGGCTTCGAGATCCTCGGCGACCTGCCGAGCAAGAACATCGACACCGGCCTCGGCCTGGAGCGCCTCGCCGCCATCCTCCAGGGCGTCGACAACCTCTTCGAGATCGACACCAGCCGGATGATCCTCGACCGCGCCGCCGAGCTGACCGGCCACACCTACGGGGCCGACCACAAGGCGGACGTCTCGCTGCGCGTGGTCACCGATCACATCCGCACCGCGCTGATGCTGATCGGCGACGGCGTCACCCCCGGCAACGAGGGCCGCGGCTACGTGCTGCGCCGCATCCTGCGCCGGGCCATCCGCAACATGCGCCTGCTGGGCGCCACCGGTGTGGTCGCCAAGGACCTGACGGACGTCGCCATCAAGGCGATGGCCCCGCAGTACCCGGAGCTGGAGGCCGACCGCAAGCGCATCGAGACGGTCGTCGTCGGCGAGGAGGCGGCCTTCCTGCAGACCCTGAAGGCCGGCACCAGCCTGCTGGACACCGCGGTCACCGAGACCAAGCAGTCCGGCGGCGCGGTGCTCTCCGGCGAGCAGGCGTTCAAGCTGCACGACACCTACGGCTTCCCGATCGACCTCACCCTGGAGATGGCCGAGGAGCAGGGCCTCCAGGTGGACGAGGCCGGCTTCCGCCGCCTCATGCAGGAGCAGCGGGACCGCGCCAAGGCCGACGCCAAGGCCAAGAAGATGGGCCACGCCGACGTCGCCGCGTACCGCGAGGTCGCCGACAAGTCCGGCGCCAGCGTCTTCACCGGCTACAACCTCACCGAGGGCGAGGCCACCGTGGTCGGCCTGCTGGTGGACGGCGTCCCGGCGCCGGCCGCGAGCGAGGGCGACGAGGTCGAGATCATCCTCGACCGCACCCCGTTCTACGCCGAGGGCGGCGGCCAGCTCGCCGACCACGGCCGGATCCGGCTGGACTCCGGCGCGGTGGTGGAGATCCGCGACGTGCAGCAGCCCGTCCCGGGCGTGACCGTGCACTCCGGCGGTGTGCTGTTCGGCGAGGTCGTGCTCGGCGCCTCGGCGTACGCCACGATCGACGTGGAGCGCCGCCGGGCGATCGCCCGCGCCCACTCGGCCACCCACCTGACCCACCAGGCGCTGCGCGACGCGCTCGGCCCGACGGCCGCCCAGGCCGGCTCCGAGAACGCGCCCGGCCGCTTCCGCTTCGACTTCGGCTCGCCCGCCGCCGTGCCCGGCAGCGTGCTGGTCGACGTCGAGCAGAAGATCAACGACGTGCTGACCCGCGAGCTGGACGTCACCGCGGAGGTCATGACGATGGACCAGGCCCGCAAGGCCGGCGCCATCGCGATGTTCGGCGAGAAGTACGGCGACGAGGTCCGCGTCGTCACCATCGGGGACTTCTCCAAGGAGCTCTGCGGTGGTACGCACGTCGGCAACACCGCCCAGCTGGGCCTGGTGAAGCTGCTCGGCGAGTCCTCGATCGGCTCCGGCGTGCGCCGCGTCGAGGCGCTGGTCGGCGTGGACGCCTACAAGTTCCTCGCCCGTGAGCACACCGTGGTCGCCCAGCTGACCGATCTGGTCAAGGGCCGCCCGGAGGAGCTGCCGGAGAAGATCTCGGGGATGCTCGCCAAGCTCAAGGACGCCGAGAAGGAGATCGAGCGCTTCCGCGCCGAGAAGGTCCTGGCCGCCGCGGCGGGCCTGGCCGACTCCGCCGAGGACGTCCAGGGCATCGCCGTGGTGGCCGCCCGGGTCGCCGACGGCACCGGTGCCGACGAGCTGCGCAAGCTGGTCCTGGACGTGCGCGGCCGGCTCGGCTCGCGCCCGGCCGTGGTCGCCGCCTTCACCGTGGCGGGCGACCGCCCGCTGACCGTGATCGCCACCAACGAGGACGCGCGCGGGCGCGGCATCAAGGCCGGTGAGCTGGTCCGGGTCGCCGCCAAGACCCTCGGCGGCGGCGGTGGCGGCAAGGACGACGTCGCCCAGGGCGGCGGCTCCAACCCGGGTGCGGTCGGCGAGGCCATCGCCGCGGTGCGCGGCCTGGTCGCGGAGCGCGCCAGCTGATGCTCGACCAGGACCAGGAACGGCCCTTCCGGCGGGGGCGGCGGATCGCCGTCGACGTCGGTGACGCCCGGATCGGGGTCGCGTCCTGCGACCCCGACGGGGTGCTCGCCACGCCGGTGGAGACCGTCCCCGCCGGAGTGAAGTCGCAGGCCAGGATCGCCGCGATCGCCGAGGAGTACGACGCGATCGAGGTGATCGTCGGCCTGCCGCGCTCGCTCAGCGGCAAGGAGGGCCCGGCGGCGGAGAAGGTCCGCGCCTACGCCACCCGGCTGGCCAACCGGCTCTACCCGGTGCCGGTCCGGCTGGTCGACGAGCGGATGTCCACCGTCACGGCCACCCACGGGCTGCGTGCCTCCGGGGTCAAGGCCAAGAAGGGCCGCTCGGTGGTCGACCAGGCCGCCGCGGTGGTGATCCTGCAGACCGCCCTTGAGTCCGAACGGGTGAGCGGACGCCCGCCCGGTGAGAGCGTCGAGGCGGTCGGCTGACCGGCCTGATCTAACGTCCCGGTGAAGGGGCCCGTGCGGACGCGTCCGCACGGGCCCCTTGCTCGTTCCGGGACCGCCGAGGGGGCGCAATGACCGACCAGGACTTCACGCCCGGGCTCACGCCCGGCCACCTCGGTGCGCCGGTGCTGGAACCCGAGGGTCGTCCGCCGGGCGCGCCCCGCCCCCGCCCCGATGCGCCGGATCCGCACCGCCGGCGCAACGGGCTCGCCTGCGGGCTGACGGCGCTCGCCCTCGTGGTCGTCTTCGGCGGCGCCGGTCTGGCCGGGTACAGCTGGCTGCAGGGGCAGCAGAAGCCGCCGGCCGCCGCCGACTACGCGGGGGCGGGGACCGGTGACGTCCAGGTCTCGGTGCCCGAGGGCGCCGGGCTCACCCAGATCGCCTCCGCGCTGGTGCGCAACGGTGTGGTGGCCAGCTCGCTCGCCTTCACCCGGGCGGCGAAGGGCAGCGCGGCCGCCGCCGGCCGGATCCAGCCCGGCACCTACACGCTGAAGCGGAAGATGTCGGCGTCCGCCGCGCTGGCGATCCTGGTCGACCCCGCCAACGCCAACGGCCTGACCATCCCCGAGGGCTGGCGCGGCAACCAGATCTTCACGGCGATCGACAAGAAGCTGAACCTGCCCGAGGGCACCACCCAGCGGGCCGCGCAGGAGCAGGGCGGCGAGCTGGGCCTGCCGGACTTCGCCAAGGGCAGCCCGGAGGGGTACCTCTTCCCCGCGACGTACAGCGTGACCGACGAGACCACCGCGGTGGACCTGCTGAAGCAGATGGTGGAGCGGGCCGGCAAGGAGTTCGCCCGGGACGACGCGGAGGTCGTCGCGCAGAACCTCGGGCAGAGCCTGTACGGGCTGGTGACCATCGCCAGCATGGTGCAGGGGGAGGCGGACAACACCGAGGACATGGCCAAGGTGGCCCGGGTGATCTACAACCGGCTGGCCAAGAACATGCCGCTGCAGCTGGACTCCACGATCAACTACGCGCTCGGGCGTTCGACCCTGAACACCACCGTGACCGAGACCAAGCTGGACTCCCCGTACAACACCTACCTGCACACCGGACTGCCGCCGACGCCGATCGGCAACCCGGGGCGGCAGGCGATCATGGCGGCGGTCGACCCGGCGCAGGGGGACTGGCTGTACTTCGTCACCGTGAAGCCGGGGGACACCCGGTTCACCGACAGCTTCGAGGTGCAGCAGCGCAACGTGGCCGAGTTCAACGCCCTCCGGGCCGCGCAGCCGAGCACGTCGGCGAGCGCCTCGGCCGGTGCTTCCGCGGAGGCCACCGCGGGCCAGCCGGCGGGTGCGCCGGCCGCTCCGACCGGGCAGTGAGGGGACATCGGCCCTGCCGGAGGCCCGGCTGCGGTACGGTAACGTCTCCCTCCAGGCGATGCAGTAGCACGCCGGTTCGAGAATCAGCCGGGACGCCGTCCCGGACGGCCGGTCCGATCCTCCGGCCGTCTCCGTCGGTGTAAGGGGATCAATGACCGATCTGGGTCGGGGCTACGGCCCCCAGGGCTCCGAGCCGTGGCACCCCGGCGACCCCGGGTACGGTGGCCAGCAGCCGGTCCCCGGCCAGCCGGACGGCCAGTGGCAGCAGCATCCCCAGCAGCAGCAGTACGGCGGGCAGGGCTTCGCGGACCAGCAGGGTTACCCGCAGCAGATGCAGCAGCCGGCGCAGCAGGGGTACCCGCAGCAGGGCTACCCGCAGCAGGGGTACCCGGGCGGCGGCCAGGTGCAGCAGCCCCAGCAGCCCCAGCAGCAGTACGGCGGCGGGCAGCAGTTCCCGCAGGGGCAGCAGCAGTACGGCGGCCAGGGCTTCGGGGACCAGCAGGGCTATCCGCAGCAGGGCCAGGGCGGCCAGGGCTTCCCCGGCGGGCAGGGGTACCAGGATCAGCAGCAGGGGTACCCGCAGCAGGGTTTCCCCGGGCAGCAGCAGAACTTCCAGGGGCAGCAGGCGGGCCAGCAGCAGGCGTATCAGCAGCAGGCGGCCCAGCAGGGGGTCCCGCAGCCCGGGATGCCCCAGCCGGGCGTGCCCCAGCCGGGCGTGCCCCAGGCCGGGACGGCGCAGCACCCCGGTCAGCAGCAGGTGCCGCCGCAGCAGCCGGGCGGGCAGCCGCAGGGCGGGCGGGCCGGGCGGCGTCGCCAGGAGCCCGAGGCCCCGGCCGGGCCCGGTCCGGACGGCATCGACTGGGAGGCGGAGGCCGCCGCGCTGGAGGCCGGCGGCAGCCCGGTCGAGGCGCCGCCGGTGCCGGACGAGGACGAGTGGGACGGGCACGAGGACGACTTCGCCGAGCACGGCGAGGACGAGCAGAGCGGCTTCCTCGGCGAGGAGGACAACTCCCGCGAGGGCAAGAAGAAGCGCAAGGAGAAGGGCAAGAAGTCCGGCCGCCGCAACGGTGGCGCGTGCCTGCTGGTCGCCCTGGTGATGCTCGGTGGCGTCGCCGGCGGCGGCTGGTGGGGCTACGGCTTCTACCAGGACCACTTCGGCCCGCCGCCGGACTTCACCGGGCAGGGCAGCGGCTCGGTCACGGTGGAGATCAAGAAGGGTGCCGTCGGGGCCCAGATGGGCATGACGCTGAAGCAGGCCGGCGTGGTCAAGAGCGTCGAGGCCTTCACCCAGGCGTGCGGGAAGAACCCGAAGTGCACCACCATCCAGTACGGCACCTATACCATGCCCAAGGAGATGTCGGGCGAGGCCGCCGTCACCAACCTGGTGGAGGCGAACGGCGGTGAGAAGCTGATCGTCCAGGAGGGGCTGACGGCCGCCGCCACCTACGCCAAGATCGACGAGAAGCTGCAGCTGGCCAAGGGCACCACGGCCGACGTGGCCAAGGCCCAGGTCGCCAACCTCGGCCTGCCCGCGTACGCCGGCGGCAACATCGAGGGCTTCCTCTGGCCGGCCCGCTACTCGATCGCCGCGGGCATGAAGCCCGAGGACCTGCTCAAGCAGATGGTCAAGAACGCCGTCGACCGCTATGCGGGCCTGGACGCGGACGCCTCCAAGATCGGCCTCAAGACCGGCTACGAGGTGGTCATCGAGGCGAGCATCCTGCAGGCCGAGGGCAACAACCCGGAGGACTTCGCCAAGATGGCGAGGACCATCCAGAACCGGCTGGCCGACAAGGGCAAGATCGACGGCAAGCTCGGCATGGACACCACGCTGCAGTACGCGTTGGGCCGCAAGACGCTGGACAAGAAGGACATCAACGACGGCTCCAACAAGTACAACACCTACGTCAACGCGGGCCTGCCGCCGGGGCCGATCTCCAACCCGGGTGACGCGGCCCTCAACGCGGTGCTGAACCCCGCGGACGGGAAGTGGCTGTACTTCATCGCGATGGACCCGAAGACCACCCGCTTCTCGGAGACGGACAAGGAGTTCGCGGCCAACGTCGAGGAGTACTGCAAGGCGGCCGGTCAGGGCTTCGACAAGGCGGCCGTCCACTGCACCACCAAGTAGCCCTGACGGGCGAGTCGTTCACGGAGAAGCAGCGTTGACCAGCAAGCACCGGGCCGGGGTCCTCGGCTCGCCGATCGCCCACTCGCTCTCGCCGCACCTGCACCGGGCCGCCTTCGCGGCGCTCGGGCTGGACGGCTGGCGCTATGACGCCTTCGAGGTGGACGAGGCCGGGCTGCCCGCCTTCCTCGACGGTCTGGACGAGGCCGAGTGGGCGGGGCTGTCGCTCACCATGCCGCTGAAGCGGGCGGTCATCCCGCTGCTCGACGAGGTCAGCGCGACCGCGCGTTCGGTCGAGGCCGTGAACACGGTGGTCTTCACCGCCGACGGGCGGCGCACCGGGGACAACACGGACATCCCGGGCCTGGTCAACGCGCTGCGCGAGCGCGGCATCACCGAGGTGGCGGGTGCGGCGGTGCTGGGTGCCGGGGCGACGGCTTCGTCGGCGCTGGCGGCGCTCGCCCAGATCTGCACCGGCGAGGTGACGGTCTACGTCCGCAGTGCGGAGCGGGCCCGGGAGATGGCCGAGCTCGGCGAGCGCCTGGGCGTGGCCGTGCGGACCGCCGACTGGGAGCGGGGCGCCGAGGCGCTCGCGCAGCCGCTCACCGTGTCCACCACTCCGGCGGGGGCGACGGACGTGTTCGCCGATGCGCTGCCGGCCGCGCCCGGTGCGCTGTTCGACGTGCTGTACCACCCGTGGCCGACGGCGCTGGCCGCCGCCTGCGCGGAGCGCGGGGCCGCCGTACTGGGCGGTCTGGACCTGCTCGTCCACCAGGCGGTGCTGCAGAACGAGCGCTTCACCGGCCGGTCGCCCGGTCCGCTGGCGGCCATCCGGGCCGCGGGCGAGGCGGCGCTCGCCACCCGCTGACGCCGGCGCCGGGGTGGCGGATCGTGCCACTACGGCGTGTCGTGCCAGGTCGGCAGTTCGTGCCCTGACGGCGTGCCGTGTCACCTGGGCGTGTCGTGCCAGGACGGCAGTTCGTGCCCTGACAGCGTGCCGTGTCACCTGGGCGTGTCGTGCCAGGACGGCGTGTCGTGCCGGGCCGGGGTCCGGTGCCGCCTGCGCCGGTGCGCGCCGCGGGCCGGTGCTCCGCCGGTGCGGCCCGGCCGTGCCCGGGTCGTCCGGCGGCCGCCCCCGTGCACCGCGTCCGAGGGTCGACCGGTTGCTGTCCGTCACCCGGACTCTGCTCCCGGGCACGCCGACGGCATGAAAGGATTCAAGGGAGAAGGAACGCCCGGGCGGGCTGCGGCAGGGGCCGTGGCCGGTCCGCTGACGAAGGAGCTCCGTTGGGTACGTTGCGCTGGCTGACGGCGGGGGAGTCGCACGGCCCCGCACTCGTCGCGACGCTGGAGGGCCTGCCCGCCGGCGTTCCGGTGACCACCGAGGTGGTGGCCGACGCGCTCGCGCGCCGCCGGCTGGGTTACGGCCGCGGCGCCCGGATGAAGTTCGAGCAGGACGAGGTCACCTTCCTGGGCGGGGTCCGGCACGGGGAGACCATGGGCAGCCCGGTGGCGGTCATGGTCGGCAACACCGAGTGGCCGAAGTGGGAGCAGGTCATGTCGGCCGACCCGGTCGACCCGGAGGTGCTGGCCGGTCTGGCCCGCAACGAGGCGCTGACCCGGCCGCGTCCGGGCCACGCCGACCTGGCGGGCATGCAGAAGTACTCGATCGACGAGGCCCGCCCGATCCTGGAGCGCGCCAGCGCCCGGGAGACGGCCGCCCGGGTCGCGCTCGGCGCCGTCGCCCGCGCGTACCTCAAGGAGACCTGCGGGATCGAGATCGTCAGCCACGTGGTCGAGCTGGCCGCCGCGAAGGCTCCGGCCGGGGTGCTGCCGCTGCCCTCGGACGAGGCGCGGCTGGACGCCGACCCGGTGCGCTGCCTGGACCAGGACGCCTCGAAGGCGATGGTCGCCGAGATCGACCAGGCCCACAAGGACGGCGACACCCTGGGCGGTGTGGTCGAGGTGCTGGCCTACAACGTGCCGGTCGGCCTCGGTTCGCACGTGCACTGGGACCGCCGGCTGGACGCGCGGCTGGCCGCCGCGCTGATGGGCATCCAGGCGATCAAGGGCGTCGAGGTCGGCGACGGCTTCGAGCTGGCCCGGGTGCCCGGTTCGCAGGCGCACGACGAGATCGTGCCGACGGCCGACGGGATCAAGCGGACCTCCGGCCGCTCGGGCGGCACCGAGGGCGGCCTGTCCACCGGCGAGCTGCTGCGGGTCCGGGCGGCGATGAAGCCGATCGCCACCGTGCCGCGCGCCCTGCAGACCCTGGACGTGCGCACCGGCGAGCCGGCCAAGGCGCACCACCAGCGCTCCGACGTCTGCGCCGTGCCGGCCGCCGGGATCGTCGCGGAGGCGATGGTGGCGCTGGTGCTGGCCGACGCGGTGAGCGAGAAGTTCGGTGGCGACCACGTCTCCGAGACCCGCCGCAACGTCCAGGGGTACCTGGACAACCTGATCGTCCGATGACCGCCCCCCTGGTGGTGCTGGTCGGCCCGCCCGGCAGTGGCAAGTCCACCGTCGGGCGGGACCTCGCCGAGCGCCTGGGCGTCGGGTTCCGGGACACCGACGCCGACGTCGAGCAGTCGGCGGGCAAGCCCATTCCGGAGATCTTCATCGACGAGGGCGAGCCGCACTTCCGCGAGCTGGAGACGGCCGCCGTGCGCAGCGCCGCACAGAGCCACGAGGGTGTGCTGGCGCTGGGCGGCGGAGCGGTGATGGCCGAGGCGACCCGGGCACTGCTGCACGACCTGCCGGTGGTGTTCCTGGAGGTCCCGCTGGCGGACGCCGTCCGGCGGGTGGGGCTGGACGCGCCGCGTCCGTTGCTGGCGGTCAATCCCCGGGCGCGTTGGCGTGAGTTGATGGAGGCGCGTCGGCCCCTGTACCTGGAGGTGGCCACCGCCGTCGTCGACACCGCGGGCCGCACCCCCGGGCAGGTCGCGGACGCCGTAATGGAAGCACTGGAGCTGAAGACCCCCCATGAGTGACATCGTCAGGATTCACGTCGGTGGCAATGCCGGCCACGACCCGTACGACGTGCTGATCGGACACCGACTGCTCGGCGAGCTGGGGCCGCTGATCGGCACCCAGGCCAAGCGGGTCGCACTGATCCACCCCGAGGGGCTGGCCGCCACCGCGGACGCCATCCGTGAGGACCTGCTCGGCGAGGGCTACGAGGCGATCGTCCTCCAGGTGCCCAACGCCGAGGACGCCAAGAGCGCCGAGGTCGCCGCGTACTGCTGGTCGGTGCTCGGCCAGACCGGCTTCACCCGCAGCGATGTGATCGTCGGCCTCGGCGGCGGCACCACCACCGACCTGGCCGGCTTCGTGGCCGCCACCTGGCTGCGCGGGGTGCGCTGGGTCGCCATGCCCACCACGCTGCTCGGCATGGTCGACGCGGCGGTGGGCGGCAAGACCGGCATCAACATCGCCGAGGGCAAGAACATGGTCGGCTCCTTCCACCCGCCGGTGGGCGTGCTGGCCGATCTCGACACCCTGGAGACCGTGCCCAAGCACGACTACGTCTCCGGTCTCGCCGAGGTCATCAAGTGCGGCTTCATCGCCGACCCGGTCATCCTCGACCTGATCGAGGCGGACCCGGAGGGCGCCAGGAGCCCGGCCGGGCCGCACACCGTCGAGCTGATCCGGCGGGCCGTCCAGGTCAAGGCCGACGTGGTCTCCGGAGATCTCAAGGAGTCCGGCCGGCGCGAGATCCTCAACTACGGCCACACCCTCGGCCACGCCATCGAGCGCAACGAGCGCTACAAGTGGCGGCACGGCGCGGCGATCTCCATCGGCATGGTCTTCGCCGCCGAACTCGGCCGCCTGGCGGGCCGGTTGGACGACGAGACGGCCGACCGGCACCGTACCGTGCTGGCCTCGGTCGGCCTGCCGCTGAGCTACCGCGCGGACGCCTGGCCGAAGCTGCTGGACGCCATGAAGATCGACAAGAAGTCGCGCGGCGACCTGCTGCGCTTCATCGTCCTGGACGGCCTCGGCCGGACCTCCATGCTGGAGGGCCCCGACCCGTCCCTGCTGGTCGGCGCCTACGCGGAGGTCTCCTCGTGACCCGGGTGATGGTGCTCAACGGCCCCAACCTCGGCCGGCTCGGCAGCCGTGAGCCGGACGTCTACGGCGCCACCTCCTACGCCGGGCTGGTCGAGCGCTGCACCGCGCTCGGCAAGGAGCTCGGCTTCGAGGTCGAGGTGCACGAGACCAACTCCGAGCAGCAGATGGTGGAGTGGCTGCACGAGGCCGCCGACGGCGCGGTGCCCGTGGTGATCAACCCGGGCGCCTTCACCCACTACTCGTACGCGATGCGCGACGCCGCCGCCCAGCGGACCGCCCCGCTGATCGAGGTGCACATCTCCAACCCGTACGCCCGGGAGACCTTCCGGCACACCTCGGTGATCGCCGCCGTCGCCTCCGGCACCATCGCCGGCTTCGGCCTCGGCTCGTACGAGCTGGCCCTGCGGGCCCTCGGCGGGCAGCTCACCACAGGCTGACACCCGGGGCCCGGGTACCGGATCGGCCCGGCCGCGGCCGGCCCGGTCCGGTACTCCGGCCCTCGTCAGCGGCCCGGCGGCGGACTGTGCCGGCTGCGGGGCCGCCGTGTAGTGTCCCCGCTGAAAGAAGTCGGGAGGTGACCGTGACGCAGTACGCCGGGGGTGGACAGGTCCCCCCACGTCCCGTCGCTCCGCCGGCCCCGCCGTACCCCGGCAGCGCCACCACCGCACCGCCCGCCGGTGCCGCGCCGGGCGCGTCCCGCGGAGTACCGCAGGCAGCGGGCCAGTCCGTCCGCCACGGTGCGACCCAGCCCGCGCGCGAGCCCGACGGCCGGCCCCCGTACGCCGGCCGGCCGGCCGCGCCGCCCGCCGGCGCCCCGGTGGGTCCCGCCGCGCCGCCCGCGCGGCCGGTCCCGCCGTCGGCTCCCGCCGCGCCCGCACCGGTTCCCGCCGGTGCCACCGGGCACTTCCTGCTGCCCTCCGGCTCGCCCGTCCAGCTCCCGACCCACCCGCCGCAGCCGCACACGCCGTCGGGCCCGCTCGCCGTGCTGCTGATCGGCCCGGCCGGCGCCGGCAAGACCACCGTCGCCCGGCACTGGGCCGAGCGACGGCCCACGCCCACCGCCCACATCAGCCTCGACGACGTCCGCGAGTGGGTGCAGTCCGGCTTCGCCAACCCGCAGTCCGGCTGGAACAACGCGTCCGAGGCGCAGTACCGGCTGGCCCGCCGTACCTGTGGCTTCGCCTGCCGCAACTACCTGGCCAACGGCATCTCCTGCATCATCGACGACGCGGTCTTCCCGGACCGCCCGGCGATCGGCCTCGGCGGCTGGAAGCGGCACATCGGGCCCGGGATGATCCCGGTCGTGCTGCTGCCCAGCCTCGACTCCGTGCTGAGCCGCAACGCCCGGCGCAGCGGCAACCGGCGGCTGAGCGACGAGGAGGTGGCCCGGATCCACGGGCGGATGGCCGGCTGGTACAACTCCGGGCTGCCGATCATCGACAACTCCCACCTGGACGTCGCCGCCACCGCCGCCGAGCTGGACCGGGTGATCCTGGCCCGGCTGATGGGCATCCCGGTCCGCTGAGCCCCGGTCCGCCGAGCCCCGGCCGGCCCGGGCTCCCGGCCGCTCGTGCTGCGGGCCTCGCGCCGCCGGCCTGTCGGTGCCGGCTGCGATGATGGACGCGTCCTGTTCGACCACCCGGGGGAGCCGACGCCCGTGCCGGAAGGCCACATCATCCACCGCCTCGCCGCCGAGAACGCCAGAACCTTCGGCGGCCGGCCGGTCCGGGCGAGCAGCCCGCAGGGCCGCTTCGCCGACGGCGCCGCGCTGGTCGACGGCCAGGTGCTGACCGGGGCGGAGGCCATCGGCAAGCACCTCTTCCTCGGCTTCGAGGGCGGCTCCTGGGTGCACATCCACCTCGGCCTCTACGGCGGATTCACCTTCGGCGACGGCCCCGCACCCGAGCCGGTCGGCCTGGTCCGGCTGCGGCTGCGGAACGACGACGCCCATGCCGACCTGCGCGGCCCGAACACCTGCGCGCTGATCACCGGCGCCGAGAAGGCCGCCGTCGCCGCCCGCCTCGGTCCCGATCCGCTGCGCACCGACGCCGATCCGGAGCTCGCCTGGCGGCGGGTGTCCGGCAGCCGGACGACGGTCGCGGCGCTGCTGATGGACCAGAAGGTGCTGGCCGGCGTCGGCAACGTGTACCGCGCCGAGGTGCTGTTCCGCCACGGCATCAGCCCGCACCGGGCTGGGCGCGACCTCACCCGGGCCGAGTGGGAGGCCGTCTGGGCCGATCTGGTCGCGCTGATGCGCGAGGGCGTCGGCGCGGGGCGGATCGACACCGTCCGCCCCGAGCACACCCCCGAGGCGATGGGCCGGCCCCCGCGGGTGGACGACCACGGCGGCGAGGTCTACGTCTACCGCCGGGCCGCCATGCCCTGTCTGGTCTGCGGCACCGACGTGCGGACGGAGCAGCACGCCGCGCGCAACCTGTTCTGGTGCCCCGGCTGCCAGCGGGCCTAGCGGGCCTAGCGGGCCTAGCGGGCCTGGCGGGCCTGGCGGGCCTGGCGGCCCGTCGTCGGGCCGCCGCCCGCGGGGCGGCCGGGTGCGGGCCTCGGCCCCCGGGCCACCGCCGCGGCGGCGGCCGCGCCGGCCAGGCAGAGCGGGGTGTAGAGCGCCAGGTTGAGCCGGTGGAAGGCCGAGCCGGCCTCGGTGCCGATCCCGCTCGCCCAGACCAGCCCGGCCAGCCCCCGCACGAGCAGCCCGCCGGCCACCGCGCGCGGCCCCCAGCGCAGCACGACGCCGGGCAGTCGCCGTGCCGCGCCGTCGAGCAGCCCGCCGTCGGCCAGCACCACGGTCGCGCCGGAGAACAGCAGGGCGGCCAGCGGCAGCACCACGCGCGGGGTGAACGGCACCTCGGCGTTGAGCACCGCGTGCGAGAGCGACACGGGGTCCGGCGCGGGCCAGGTGCTGCCGGTGGCCCAGTAGACGTGCAGCAGGCCGTCGGCGGCGAGCACGCCGGCCACGGTGAGTGCGCAGATGCGGTGGCGGTTCACGGAGTCCTCCTGGAATCCTCGACGGTGTGTCACCCCGCAGGAGCCGGCCGGGCACGCGGACGTTCCGGTGGCGAGCGTCACACCCGCACGTCGCGGGAGCGAGGGAACCTCCGGCCGGTTCGGGGCCTCTGACCCGGATGTGGATGGTCCCGAAGAACCCGATGCCGCCCCGGCCGAGCCGGACCTCGCCGCGCTGGTGCGCGCCGCCCAGCGGGGCGACCAGCTGGCCGTCGGCGAACTGCTGGAGCTGGTGACGCCGTACGTGCGCCGGCTCTGCGGCCCGATCGCGCTGGACGACGGCGCCGACGCCACCCAGGAGGCGCTGATCGCGGTCTTCCGCAAGCTGCGCCAGCTCCGGGAGCCGGCCGCGCTGTTCGGCTGGGTCCGCTCGATCGCGGTCCGGGAGGCCGTCCGGCACGTCCGGCGGGTCGCGCACTGCGTCCCCGCCGACCTGTCGGAGCTGCCGCGCCCGGGCGACCCGCAGCTCGCCACCGACATCGAGGACGTGCTGGCCCGGCTGACGCCGGAGCACCGGGCCGTCCTGGTGCTGCGCGACCTCGAAGGCCTGGACGAGCGCTCCACCGCCGAGCTGCTGGGCGTGGCGACCGGCACCGTGAAGTCCCGGCTGTCCCGGGCCCGACTCAGCTTCCGAAGGGCGTGGCAGCAGTGAGCACGCAGACCCCCTGGCCGGTGGCCGGCTTCGACCCGGTGCGCCGGCTGCACGTGATCGCCGCCGTCACCCCCGGCGCCGCCGTCCGGGAGACCTTGCTGGACGCGCCGTTCGACCGGGTCTGGGCCGCCGCGGCCGACCTGGAGGACGGGCTGCCGCGCTGGCTGCCGGACATCCGCGAGGTCCGGCTCGCCGCACCCCGGGAGGGCGGTCGCCGGCAGGCCCTGGTGATCGGCCGGAGCAGGCTGCGGGCCCGCTTCGACGTCGAGCTGGAGCCCGGCTGGTGTCTGATGCGCAGCCGGTTCCTGCTCGGCGGCATGGCGGCCCGGGCCGAGCCGGACGGCACGCGCTTCGCCTTCCTCGGCGCCTTCCGCGTGCCGGCCGGCGGCGTGGTCGGCGGCGTGCTGCGCCCCGCCACGGACCCGCTGGCCCGGCGTTCGCTGCACCGGTTCGCCCGGCTGGTGCGGGAGGGATGATGCGGGTTCAGGATCCGCCGTAGGCTTGGAGCCTTCGACACGCGGGGTGGGTGAAGCCGCCCCCATGCGTCGAAGGCTCTTGGTCCGGCACGGAGGGAGCGGGCGGATGGACGGCTACGAGGCGGCCAACATCGTGTCGGGCACGGTGTACGGAAGCGTGGTGCAGGCGCACACCTTCGTCCAGGCGCCGGCGCCGCCCGCGGGGGTGCCCCGCCAGATCCGGCCCTCCAGCGGTGCGTTCGTCAACCGCGGCGCGGAACTCGCCGCGCTGACCGCCGCGCTGGAGGCGGCCGATCCGCTGCGCCCGTCCGTCGTCGCGCTGACCGGGCTCGGCGGCGTCGGCAAGACCGAGGTCGTCGCGCGCTGGGCCGAGCAGCACGCCCCGGTCTTCCCGAGCGGTCAGCTGTACGCGGATCTCACCACCGTCCGCCACCAGGGCGGCGTCGATCTCGGCGAGGTCCTGGGCGGCTTCCTGCGGGCGCTCGGCGTCCACCGGGACTTCGTGCCCGAGCGGCTGCCCGAGCGGGCGGCGCTGTTCCGCACGGTCACCTCGGCGGGCGGACTGCTGGTCTTCCTCGACAACGTCGAACACGCCTCGGAGGTCCGGGCGCTGCTCCCGACGGCCGGGCTGGTCGTGGTCACCGGCCGGGCACGGCTGCCGGGCCTCGCCCTGGTGGGCGCGACCCTGCTCGACGTCGAACCGCTGCTCCCGGCGGCCGGCTCGGCCCTGGTCCGCAGCTGGCTCGGCCCCGGGCGGGGCACCGAGGACCAGCTCCACGACCTGGTCCGGCTCTGCGGCGGGCTGCCGCTGGCACTCCAGGCGGTCGGGTCCGAGCTGATCACCCGCGGCGGGCTGCCGGTGGAGCGGGTGCTGGCCGAGCTGACCGACGAGGGCGGCCGGCTGGCGGCGATCGAGCACCGGGAGGGTTCCGTGGTCGAACCGTTCGAGGCCGTGTACGCGCACTTCCCGGCGCACACCCGCCGGCTCTACCACCTGCTGGGGCTGCACCCCGGCTGGCACCTCACCCCGGAGCTGGCCGAGGCGGCCGGCGTCGAGCAGGCCGGCGAGGCGCTGGGCGACCTCGTGCGGGCCCACCTGCTGCGCCCGGTGGCGGACGAGACCCCCGAGCCGGGGGAGCGCTACCGCACCCACGACCTGGTCCGGCTGCACGCCCGGCGGCATGCGCAGGCCGATCCGGAGCGCCAGGAGCTGCTGCGGCGGATCGTGGCGTACTACCGGGGCCGGGCCGCGGTGGCCGACCGGGCGATCCTCGGCGACCGGCTGAGGCTGCAGGAGCCCCCGGAGCCGTCCCTGCCCGGCTTCGCCGACCCGGCCGGGGCGATGGCCTGGCTGCAGGTCGAGCGGGCCGATCTGCTGGCGGTCCTGACGGCGGCCGCCGAGCAGGGCTGGCACGGCGAGGTCTGGCGGCTCTGCGAGTCGCTCTGGCCGCTGTACCACGGCCGCAAGCACTACGGCGACTGGATCGCCTCCCACCTCCTGGGCGTCGAGGCGGCGCAGTGGGACAACCGCCCGGACGCCGGGATCCGGATGCGCAACCAGCTCGCCCGGGCCCACTACGAGCTGGGCCGGTACCCGGCGGCGGCCGAGCAGTTGGCCGCCGCGGGCGAGCTGCTGCCGCTGGTGGACGACCCGCGCCTCGCCGGTGTGCTGGTCGAGACGGAGGGGCTGCTCTGCCTGGCCGACGGCCGGCCGGAGCGGGCGGTGGAGCTGTTCACCCGGGCCCGGGAGGCCAATGCGGGGGACGCGCACGGCGTGGTGGTGCAGAGCTACCAGCTCGGCCAGGCGCTGATCGCGGCCGGCCGAGCGGCGGCGGCCCTGGCCGTCCTGGACGAGGCGACCGCCCTGGCCGAGGAGACGGGGGACCGCTCGATGCTGGTGAAGCTGCCGCTGGTCCGGGGCCGGGCGCACCGGGCGCTGGGGCGGCCGGACGAAGCCGCGCGGCTGGTCTCCTCGGCCGCGGACCGGGCCGCCGGGCGCGGCGAGCTCGTCAAGGAGGCCCAGGCCCGCGAGCTGCTCGCCGAACTGGCGGACGAGCTCGGCGACGTGGAGCTGGCCGCCGGCGCCCGGGCCCGGCTGCGGGAGCTGCGCGAGCGGGCGGGCGTCCTCGGCGGGCCGCCGGGTGCCGGCGGGGCGTAGGGCGTGTTTGCAAAGTCGGGTCGGACCCGGCGGGGCGTAGGGCGTGTTTGCAAAGTCGCGTCGGACCCGGCGGGGCTTTGCAAAGGCGCCCTGGGTGCGACGGCCGGGTGGCGCGCGCGGTGCGGGCGGCTACGGCCGGGTGGTGAAGGTGACCGGGACGCGGCGCCCGCCCGTGCGGATGGTGAGCCCGATCCGCGGCAGCGCCTGCGGGTCGCCGCCCTGCTGGAGCCAGAGGGCCACGGCCGCGCCGAGCAGCAGCGGGTCGAGCAGCGGCTTCGGCGCCCCCCACGGCCGCTCGGCGTGTGCCTCCAGCAGCAGGCCCGCGGGCAGGCGCAGCAGGTGGCGGCTCGTGCCGAGGGCGGCCACCGCCAGGCCGAGCCCCGGGGAGCGGAAGGCGTCGGCCAGCCAGCGTTCGGCGGGCAGTTCGGCCCGGACCTCGGTACGGGCCAGCACCTCGGCGACGTCGCGCAGTTCGAGCCGCCCTTCGTCGGCGCGGACGGCGTAGATCCCGCGGGCGGGCCCGTGGTCCGGCCCGACGGGGTAGCGCCGCAGGCAGACCTCGGTGCCCGAGACCGTCCCCGTCACGTCGTACGCCGACGGGCCGCGGGTGCTCCCCGGCAGCGGTCGCGGTTCGGGGTAGGGCGGCAGGCGGGGTTCGTCGGCCGGTTCGTCCAGGCGGGGCAGGTAGGAGTAGAGCAGCGGGCGCAGCAGCCGGGCCGACCGGCCGCGCCGGCCGAGCGAGCGGTCGGTGACCGGGCGCAGCGCCGCCGGATCGTGCTGCGCCACGGCCTGTTCGAGCTGGGCGAGCAGGTCGCCGTCGGGATCGAGCGGCGGGGCGCTCTGGCCGAAGGCGTAGCCGGGGGAGTGCGGGTCGAGTTCGTCGGCGCCGGTGGCGACCAGCAGGGTGTGGCGTTCCAGGGCGGCGCCGTAGAAGGAGACCGAGCCGTGGTCGCCGATCAGGCAGTCGGCGGCGACCAGGGCGGCCTGCCAGCCCTGGTGCGGCGGGACGAGCCGGAGCCCGGAGCGTTCGGCGGCGGCGAGCAGCGCCTGCGGGTCGTGCCGGGCCCAGATGTTGGGGTGCAGGACGACGGCCACCGCGTACTCGTCGGCGGGGAGTTGGCCGACCAGGCGCAGCGGCAGCCGGGGGTGGCGGCCGAACAGCGAGTGCTCGCTCCAGGTGGAGTTGACCACCACGAGCCGGCGGCCGTCCACCGCGCCGAGGGCGGCGCGGTAGGCGTCCCGGGCGGCGAGGCTGCCCAGCATCCGGTCGAAGCACGGGTCGCCGACCACCCGCGCGTGCGGCAGCGCCTCGGGGCAGGAGATCCGCAGCCGGTCCAGCTGCTCCTCGTGGGAGAGGCCGAGGACGTCGACGAACACCTGCCCGCGGTAGGTCAGTTCACGCCGGGAGAGGCCGGCGGCGGTGACGGTGTCCCCGGTGGACTGGCGCACCAGGCGGTTGTAGCCGGCGCCGTGCGGCAGGACGATCAGCGGGGCGTCCAGCCGGCCCATCGAGGAGTGGACGGCGCAGGCGACGGCGAGGTCGAAGCGGTGGCGGGTGGCCTCCGGCCAGTCCAGGACGGTGAATCCGGGCAGGCCGTGCAGGAAGGCGTCGAGCCCGGCGGTGAAGGCCGAGCCGGGGTTGACGGTGAGGTAGAAGCGGATGCCGTCGCGGTCGCGGAGCAGGCTGAGCACGTCGAGCACGCGGGTGGCGGAGGTGAGGGTGCGGACGACCGCCAGGACGCGTGCCTCGACCGGCCGGGTGTTCCAGCGGTCGTCGTCGGGCCAGGTCCGGGCCCGGGGCCTGCGGCGGATCAGCACACGAAGATCGTACTCACCCGGGCCCGGACCGGGGCGGTTGACCGGACGGCGGGTCAGCCGGCCGCGGCGGTGGGCCGGTGGCGCCCGGGGTCGTGATGTCCCGGCTCGTGGTGTCCGGGCTCGTGCGGGTCGGCCGCCGCGGTGGGCTCGCGGTGTCCGCGCTCGCGGTGTTCGGGCGCCTCGGCCGGCTCGTGGTGCTCGGCGGCGGCGCACGCATCGAGCAGGGGGCGCATCGCCTCGTCCAGCAGCCGGTAGCGCACCACCCGTCCGTCCTTGTCGCCGGTGACCACACCCGCCGTGCGCAGCAGTCGCAGCGCCTGGGAGACGGCCGGGTCGCGCATGCCGGTGGCGACCGCCAGGTCGGTGACGGCGAGCGGGCCGGCCCGGTGCAGGGCGAGCAGCAGGGCGAGCCGGCCGGGGTCGGCGAGCAGTGAGAACCGCTCGGCCCAGGACCGGACGTGCCCGGGGTCGCCGATCGCGGCGATGGCCTCGCAGACCCGGTGTCCGTCGATGGTGCGGTGGCCCGCGCGGTCGGCCGGTACGAGATGCATGCGGACATTCTCGCAGCCCGGGCCTGTGATTCCGGACACCTGCGCAGGTGCGCAGCCTTGCAAGGGTGCGGCGGGGGCACCTACGGTGTTGCCCGCCGTGGTGCTCGGGAAGACCGGTGACGGGCTCTCAGGAGCCCGGAGTCCGGAGCGGCCCTCGCCACTGTGATCGGGGGAGTCGTCCGTGCCCACGACGCCACTGGGTGCCCCGCGCGCCCGGGAAGGCGGGTGCGGAAGCCCCGTAAGCCAGGAGACCGGCCACGGCATCTCACGAACGACTTTCCACGAGGTGCTGGAGCGTGATCCCCGAATGACCCTGCCCGAAACCGCCGCCCCCGCGGCGCCCTCCGCCTTGCCCACCTTCCGCTGGAAGCGCGAGGACACCATCCGCACGGCCGGGCTGATGGGGGTGATCCTGGCCATGCACGTGGTGGCGTTCGGGACGCTCGTCTTCCTGGTCGCACCCGAGGGCTACGCGGTCGGTACGCAGGTCTTCGGGGTGGGCCTGGGCATCACCGCGTACACCCTCGGCATGCGGCACGCCTTCGACGCCGACCACATCGCGGTCATCGACAACACCACCCGCAAGCTGATGGCGGACGGCAAGCGGCCCGTCTCGGTGGGCTTCTGGTTCGCCCTCGGGCACTCGTCGATGGTGGTCCTCATGGCCGCCCTGGTGGCGGGCGGCGCGCAGCTGGCCAACACGCTGATGGACGACGACTCCCCCACCCACCAGTGGCTGGGCGTGGTCGGCACCTCGGCCTCCGGCGCCTTCCTCTACCTGATCGGCGCGCTCAACCTGGCCGCCCTGTTCGGCATCCTGAAGGTCTTCCGGTCGATGCGGGCGGGGCGGTTCGACGAGGCGGAGCTGGAGGAGCACCTCAACGCGCGCGGTCTGCTCGCCCGGGTGCTCAACCGGGCGACGCGCTCGATCACCCGGCCCGGCCAGATGTTCCCGGTGGGCATGGTGCTCGGCCTCGGCTTCGACACCGCGACCGAGGTCACGCTGATGGTGATGGCCGGCTCCGGCGCGGCCTCCGGGCTGCCCTGGTACGCGATCGTCTGCCTGCCGCTGCTGTTCGCGGCGGGGATGAGCCTGTTCGACACGCTGGACGGGACGTTCATGAACTTCGCCTACCAGTGGGCGTTCTCCAACCCGGTGCGCAAGGTGTACTACAACCTGACGATCACCGGGCTGTCGATCGCGGTGGCGTTCATCATCGGCACCATCGAGCTGGTCGGCGTGCTGCACGAGAAGCTGGACCTCACCGACCCGGTGAGCGGCTGGATCGCCGACCTCTCGCTGGACAACGTCGGCTACGTGATCGTCGGCCTGTTCGTGGTGGTCTGGGCGGCGGCGATCGCCTACTGGCGGCTGGCCGGCGTCGAGCGGCGTTGGAGCCCGCAGTCGGTGAAGGCCGCCGGCGGGGTGCCCGCCCAGGGGGCGGCCGGGACCGAGGACTCCGCCGAGATCGCGAAGTAGCCGGGCCGCGCCCGGCCGCGCCCGGTCGCGCTCACGGAGCGGCGCCCACCCGATCCGATCGGGTGGGCGCCGCTCCCCGTGTCCGGCGGGCTCAGCTGTGCTGCGTGCCGTAGCGCCGGTGGAAGCGCTCGACGCGGCCGGCGGTGTCCATGACGCGGGACTGGCCGGTGTAGAAGGGGTGGCTGGCCGAGGAGATCTCGACGTCGACCACCGGGTGGGTGGTGCCGTCCTGCCACTCGGTCGTCCGGCCGGGGACCAGGGTCGAGCGGGTCAGGAACGTCAGGCCGCCGACCTTGTCGCGGAAGACGACCGGGCGGTAGACGGGGTGGATGCCGGGCTTCATCAGCGGGGCTCCTCTCGGGTCGAGGGGGAGAGGGACGGGGCGGGGCTCGGTGCGGCGGCGGGGTCAGCGCTCCTCGCGGAAGTCGACGTGCCGGCGCGCGGCCGGGTCGTACTTGCGCAGCACCAGCCGGTCCGGGTCGTTGCGGCGGTTCTTGCGGGTCACGTAGGTGAAGCCCGTGGCGGCCGTGGACCTGAGCTTGACGACGGGGCGCAGTTCGCTGCGGGCCATGAGTCCTCCTCCTGGAAGGGGCGGCTCGGCGGGAGCCGGCCGGGTGCCCGGCCGAAAGCCGCACACCGAAATGGAAGTCGTTTTCGTGAGGTGTAACGCGGCCCCGCCCCCGCCCATTCCCGGGTGGCCGCGGGCCACCGGCCGCGGGCCGTAAGTCGCGCGCGACCGCGCACGCGCCGGGGCTCGCGCTGCGCCGCCGGCTCCGACCGTCCGCCCGGCACATCTGCCCGTCCGCCCGGCGCACCCGCCCGGCACCGGTCGCATCCGAGCGGCGCCGGGCGCGTCACCGCCCGGGCCCCGCCCGCCCGGTGCCCGGTCGGATCCGCTCGGCGGGCGGATCGTGGTGCGGCTCCGTAGGCTCGACGCATGTCTGATGCGTACGCGGGCCGGCGGGAGCGTCTGAGGGAGCATTGCAGTGCGGCCGGGGCCGATGCGGCGCTGATCACCCGGGCGGCGAACGTGCGGTACCTGACCGGGTGCCCGCCGTGCGGCGCGACGCTGCTGCTCACCCGGGAGCAGGTGCTGCTGGCGCTGCCGGACGACCTGCCGCCGGACGACACCGGTGAGCACCTGATCGCCGAGGACGTCACCCGGGTACCGGTGGCGGCGGGGGCGGACACCGCGCTGGCGGCCGCCGCGGCCGCGGCCCGGCTGCAGGTGGCCGACCTGGCGGTGGAGGAGCACGACCTGACCGTCACCCGGCACCGGGCGGTGGCGGGCCTGGCGGAGGGCGTCCGGCTGGGCGACCTCGGCCGGGCGGTCGAACGGCTGCGGGTGGTCAAGGACGAGCACGAGATCGCCGACCTGCGGATCGCGGCCGAGATCGCCGACCAGGCGCTCGGCGAACTGCTGGAGTCGATCCTGGTCGGCCGCACCGAGCGGCACCTGGCGATGGAGCTGGAGCGCCGGATGATCGACCACGGTGCGGACCGGGCGGCGTTCCCGGTCTCGGTCGGCACCGGCAGCCACTCCGGCCAGCAGGCCCACCAGCCCACCGACCGGAGGGTCGAGGAGGGCGACTTCCTCACCGTCGTCCTCGGCGCCCAGTACCGCGGGTACGGCGTCTCCACCGCCCGGACCTTCGTGATCGGCGCGGCCCCCGCGCCCTGGCAGGTCGAGCTGCACCGGCTGGTGTTCCGGGCCCAGCGGGCCGGGCGGGAGGCGCTCGGCCCGGGCGTCGAGCAGTACGTGCCCGACCAGGCCGCCCGGGAGATCCTCCACGCGGCCGGGCACACCGAGAGCTCGCCGCACCCCGTCGGGCACGGCATCGGGCTGGAGATCCGGGAGGCCCCGCGCCTCGGGCCGTCGGACATGGGTAAACTGGACAGCCGCGTGCCGGTCACCGTCGGCCCAGGGGTTCACCTCCCGGGTCGGGGCGGTGTCCGGATCGAGGACACGCTCGTGGTGCGCCCCCTCGAAGAGGGCGGGCCCGAGCTGCTCACCATCACCACCAAGGAGCTCCTCGCCCTGTGACCCGCGGCCGCCCGGAGGCGGCCGCAGGCGGCAGGACGCACCCCTTGGTTCCTTGACAGCTATATCCAGGAGTAAGTGCGCCCGTGGCTTCCACGAACGATCTCAAGAACGGCATGGTTCTCAAGCTGGAGGGCGGCAAGCTCTGGTCCGTCGTCGAGTTCCAGCACGTCAAGCCCGGCAAGGGCCCGGCCTTCGTGCGCACCAAGCTCAAGGAGGTCCTGACGGGCAAGGTCGTCGACAAGACCTTCAACGCCGGCACCAAGGTCGAGACCGCCAACGTCGACAAGCGCGGCATGCAGTTCTCGTACAAGGACGGCGAGAACTTCGTGTTCATGGACACGGACACGTACGACCAGACCACGATCGAGCCCGCCGTCGTCGGCGACGCCGCGAAGTACCTGCTGGAGGGCTTCGAGGCCCTGGTCGCCATGTACGAGGGCGCCCCCCTGTACATCGAGCTCCCGGCCTCGGTCGAGCTGACCATCTCCCACACCGAGCCGGGCGTCCAGGGCGACCGCTCCACCGGTGGCTCCAAGCCGGCCACCCTGGAGACCGGTGCCGAGATCGCCGTCCCGCTGTTCATCGTGACCGGTGAGAAGATCAAGGTCGACACCCGCGACGGCAGCTACCTCGGCCGGGTGAAGTAAGTCCGTGTCGGCCGCACGCAGCAAGGCCCGTACGCGAGCCTTCCAGATCCTCTTCGAGGCCGACCACCGCGGGGTCGACCCGCAGCGGGTCCTCGCCGACTGGGTGGCCCGGGCCCGGGAGCCCAAGCCGGACGAGGGCACCCCGCAGGTCGGTGAGTACACCATGGAGCTGATCGAGGGGTACGTCCAGCACGCCCGCCGGATCGACGACCTCATCTCCGAGTACGCGGTGGGCTGGACGCTCGACCGGATGCCGATCGTGGACCGCAACGTCCTGCGGCTCGGTGCGTACGAGCTGATCTGGGAGGACGGCGTCCCGGACGCGGTCGTCCTGGACGAGGCCGTCGAGATCGCCAAGGAGTTCTCCACGGACGACTCCCCGGCCTTCGTCAACGGCCTGCTCGCCCGCTTCCTGGAGCTCAAGCCGAGCATCCGCCGGTAGCAGCACCCCGACGCACGGCCGCCGGATCCCGTCAGGGGTCCGGCGGCCGTCGTGCGTTCGCCCCGGGTGGCGTATGTTGGGGGCCTACTCGCCAGTAACCTGGTGCGCCGGTGACCCCGCTCGCCGGTGACCCCCGCAGCGAAGGGCAGGCCACCCCCCATGACCACGGCGATCCGCAGCGAGTTCGACCAGGGCATCGCCCTCACCCGGCACCCGGCCGAGCCGGGCCGCTACGACGGCGAACTGGGCGCCGGCTGGCAGATCGGCGGCGGCGTCAACGGCGGGCTGCTGCTCGCCATGGCGGGCCACGCCCTCTCCCTGGAGCACGGCGACCACGCCGACCCGGTCTCGATCAGCGGGTACTACCTGTCCGCCTCCCACCCCGGTCCGGCCACCGTCCGCACCGAGGTGCTCCGCGCCGGCCGCTCGCTCTCCACCGGCACCGCCTCGCTCAGCCAGGACGGCGTGGAGCGGCTGCGCGTGGTCGCCACCCACGGCGACCTCGCCGACGCCGCCGGAGACGTGCGCACCACCGCACAGCCGCCGCAGCTGCCGCCGCCGGACCAGTGCATCGGCGTCGAGCACGCCCCCAAGGAACTGATCGCGCAGGCCGCCCTGCTGGAGCGGTTCGACCTGCGGCTCGACCCGGCCACCATCGGCTGGGCGCTCGGGCAGCCCTCCGGCCACGGCCGGATCCAGGGCTGGTTCCGGCTCGCCGACGGCCGCGAGCCCGACCCGCTGCTGCTCCTGCTGGTCGCCGACGCCCTGCCGCCGGTCACCTTCGACCTCGGCATGCCCGGCTGGGCCCCCACCATCGAGTTGACCGTCCACCTGCGGGCCAAGCCGGTGCCGGGCTGGCTGCGCGTCACCCACGCCACCCGCAACGTGGCCGGCGGCTACTTCGAGGAGGACGCCGAGGTCTGGGACGAGTCCGGCCGCCTCGTCGCGCAGTCCCGCCAGCTCGCCCGGGTCCCGCGACCGGCGTGACCGGGGCGGCCTGACGGCGTGGTGCGACCGGTCCGGCCGGGCCGGCCGCACCACGGTCGGGGCCTCCGGCGGCCGCGACACGCCCGCCTCACGGTCGGTTACATTCCTGTGACACGCCGTACGTGTGCGACACGCGGGGCTGGGGAGGACAACGGTCGACGGCAGCCCCGCCGCCGACCGCCACCGCCCCAGGAGCCTCCGATGAGCCGCAACGGCCGCGCCCGCCGCACCCCCGACTGCACTGCCGCCGGCCCCCGCCCGCGCGCGCGGTCGCGGCACGAGCGCCGCCGGGCGGACAGCGCCGAACAGGCCTTCGTCATCGGTGTGCTGACCAGCGCCGCCGACTTCGAGCGGGCCGGCGCCTGGCGCCTGTCCGACGCCCCGGACTACGACAGCTACCTGCGCGACACCGCCGAGCTGCTCGCCGAGGCCCGGCGCGGCTTCGACACCGTCCGGGCCCGGATGTTCCACCCGCAGGACTTCGAGGAGTTCTGCCTGCTGCACGGCCTCGACCCGGCCGAGCCGGGCGCCCGCGACCGCTACCTGGTCAATCCGCCGCTGCAGACCCAGCTGCTCGCCTACCAGGGCGAGGACCTGGCCGGGGACTTCGTGCCCCGGCTGGTCCGGGCCCGGGAGAACGGGCTGACGCTGCGCCACGCGGACCTGCTGCTGGACGGCGGGCTCTACGAGGAGCGCGGCCGCTCCGTGCGGGAGGCCTACCAGCGCGGCGCCGAGGTGTTCCGGCGGATGCTGGTCGGCGCCGGCGGCGGCGTGTACGAGCTGCGCCTCGCGGTGGACGCCCCCGGCGGCCGGCTGACGGCCACCGCCCGGGTGCTCCAGTGGGAGGACGGCGTGGTGCGGATCAACGACGAGGACCTGGAGCTGGTCTGCGCGGTGCTCTGCGCGGGCCTGACCAGGGAGCTGCCGGCGCTGGCGGTGCTGCACGGCACCCGGGGCTCGGCGGCGGCCGACGAGCCCCGCGGCGGGGCCGCCGACCGGGGCTTCCGCCGGACGGCGTGGGCCTGGGCCAGCGGCGGACAGGACTGGGCGCCGACCGCGGCGGCGGTGCGGCTGGACGGCGTGGCGGCGGAGCCGGGCTACAGCCTGGGCACGGTCCGCTGAGGGCCCCCGTGGACCCCCGGGCCCGGCGCCGGCGGCCGCACGCGCGACGGCGCGGCCCCCGGATCGGGGTGCCGCGCCGTGACGTTTCTGCTGGGCCCTGCCTGTTCCTGCGGTCGGGAGCCGGTGCGGGCGAGCCTCAGCTCGCCTCCTCCTCGCGCACCGCACGGCGCGCGTCGGGGTTCAGGACGCCCCAGGAGATCAGCTGCTCGGTCAGGATCGACGGCGACTGGTCGTAGATCACGGCCAGGGTGCGCAGATCGTCCTGGCGGATCGAGAGCACCTTGCCGTTGTAGTCACCGCGCTGGCTCTGGATGGTCGCGGCGTAGCGCTGCAGCGGACCGGCCTTCTCGGAGGGGACCTGGGTCAGTCTCTCCAGGTCCAGGACGAGGCGCGGCGGCGGCTCGGCCGCACCACCGGGCGTACCGCCGGGCAGCAGCTCCTGTACCGGGACGCCGTAGAACTCCGCCAGCTCGGCCAGCCGCTGCACGGTGACCGCACGGTCACCGCGCTCGTACGAGCCGACGACGACTGCCTTCCAGCGCCCCTGGGACTTCTCCTCGACACCGTGCAGGGAGAGCCCCTGCTGAGTGCGGATCGCTCGGAGTTTGCCTCCGAGTTGCTTCGCGTAGTCGCTGGACATTGATCTCCCCGGACGAGATTGCTTCGCGTTCAGTGGTGGGTCACGGGCGATTGCCGACGCCGTTACCGGTGGGTTCGACGTCAGTCTCGTAACTCACTGTGAGGTTACGTAGAGTGAGGTAGCTGCGTCAAGCCGAATGGGGCAGTCGTGCGAATGGCCCGCATCGGCGGTGCGTCGAGGACGTTAACCGGGTGAAGCGGAATCATGGAGGCCTGTTTGCCGTCGGCCGCGCTGGTACGATGACCGGAGCCCGCGCCGCGTCGGCGGGGGCGTTCCAGGCATCCTTTAAGGCCCGTCCAGTGAGGCGGGGAAGGAGGTCCGCTTCGGCATGACCGCAGAACACGAAACGACGCCGCGCCCGCCGCACCAGGTGCTGGACGGCACGGACATCGCCCGGGTGATCACCCGGATAGCGCACGAGATCGTCGAGCGCGCCAAGGGCGCGGAGGACGTCGTGCTGCTCGGCATCCACACCAGGGGCGTGCACCTCGCCCGCCGCCTGCGCGACCGGCTGGCCCAGATCACCGGCCGGGAGATCCCGTTCGGGACGCTGGACATCACCATGTACCGGGACGACCTGCGGCTGAAGCCCGCCCGGGCCCTGGAGCACACCGAGATCCCGGCCGGCGGCATCGACGGCAGGCTCGTCATCCTCGTCGACGACGTGCTCTTCTCGGGCCGCACCATCCGGGCCGCGCTCGACGCGCTCAGCGACATCGGCCGCCCGCGGGCCGTCCAGCTCGCCGTCCTGGTCGACCGCGGCCACCGCGAGCTGCCGATCCGCGCCGACTACGTGGGCAAGAACCTGCCCACCTCGCTGCGCGAGGCCGTGCAGGTCCGCCTCGCCGACAGCGACGGCGTGGACGCCGTCCTGGTCGGCGACCGCGACACCGCGGCCGCCGCGCGGTCCCCGCGCGGTGAGCGCAGCTCGCAGGCCCTGGCCTCCCGGCCGTCCGAACCGCACCTCCCGGAGTAACCCGCGTGAAGCGCCACCTCGTCTCCGCCGCCGATCTCACCCGCGACGACGCGCTGCTGATCCTGGACACCGCCGAGGAGCTGGCCCAGCTCTCCGGACGGGCCGTCAAGAAGCTGCCTACGCTCCGTGGTCGAACCGTCGTCAACCTCTTCTTCGAGGACTCCACCCGCACCAAGACCTCGTTCGAGGTCGCCGAGAAGCGGCTCTCCGCCGACGTCATCAACTTCTCCGCCAAGGGCTCCTCGGTCTCCAAGGGCGAGAGCCTCAAGGACACCGCGCTGACCCTGCAGGCGATGGGCGCCGACGCCGTCGTCATCCGGCACCACGCCTCCGGCGCGCCGGCCCGGCTCGCGCAGTCCGACTGGCTGCACGGCAGCGTCATCAACGCCGGTGACGGCACCCACGAGCACCCCACCCAGGCGCTGCTCGACGCCTTCACCATGCGCCGCCACCTCAACGCCGGCCTCGGCCGCGACCTGGCCGGCTGGCGGGTGACCATCGTCGGCGACGTCCTGCACAGCCGGGTGGCCCGCTCCAACGTCCACCTGCTCACCACGCTCGGCGCCCAGGTCACCTTCGTGGCCCCGCCGACGCTGGTGCCGATCGGCATCGACAACTGGCCCTGCGAGGTCAGCTACGACCTGGACAGCGTGCTCCCCAAGACCGACGCGCTGATGATGCTCCGGGTGCAGCGCGAGCGGATGAACGCCGCCTTCTTCCCGACCGAGCGCGAGTACAGCCGCCGCTACGGCATGGACGGCAGCCGGATGGCGAAGCTGCCCGACCACGCCATCGTGATGCACCCGGGCCCGATGGTCCGCGGCATGGAGATCACCGCCGAGGTCGCCGACTCGCCGCGCTGCACCGTGGTCGAGCAGGTCGCCAACGGCGTCTCCGTCCGGATGGCCGTCCTGTACCTGCTGCTCGGCGGCGCCACGCTCGCCGACGCCGCCCCCCGCACCGACTCCGTGGAGACCGCTCAGTGACCACCTACCTGATCCGCAACGCCCAGATCCTCGGCGGCGCCCCGCAGGACCTCCACCTCGCCGACGGCGTGGTCAAGGAGATCGGCACCGCGCTCGCGGTCGAGGCGGACATCGAGATCGACGCCACCGGCCTGATCGTCCTGCCCGGCCTGGTCGACCTGCACACCCACCTGCGCGAGCCCGGCCGCGAGGACGCCGAGACGGTGCTCACCGGCACCCAGGCCGCCGCGATGGGCGGCTTCACCGCCGTGCACGCGATGGCCAACACCTTCCCGGTGGCGGACACCGCCGGTGTGGTCGAGCAGGTCTGGCGGCTCGGCCAGGAGTCCGGCTACTGCGACGTGCGGCCGGTCGGCGCCGTCACCGTCGGCCTGGAGGGCAAGAAGCTCGCCGAGCTGGGCGCGATGCACGACTCGGCCGCCGAGGTGCGGGTCTTCTCCGACGACGGCAAGTGCGTGGACGACGCGGTGATCATGCGCCGGGCCCTGGAGTACGTGAAGGCCTTCGACGGGGTCGTCGCCCAGCACGCCCAGGAGCCGCGGCTCACCGAGGGCGCCCAGATGAACGAGGGCCAGGTCTCCGGCGAGCTCGGGCTCGGCGGCTGGCCGGCCGTCGCCGAGGAGGCGATCATCGCCCGTGACGTGCTGCTCGCCGCGCACGTCGGCTCCCGGCTGCACGTCTGCCACGTCTCGACGGCCGGCTCGGTGGAGATCATCCGCTGGGCCAAGGCCAAGGGCTGGAACGTCACCGCCGAGGTCACCCCGCATCACCTGCTGCTCACCGACGAGCTGGTCCGCTCCTACGACCCGGTGTACAAGGTGAACCCGCCGCTGCGCACCGCGGCCGACGTCCAGGCGCTGCGCAAGGCGCTCGCGGACGGCACCATCGACGCCGTCGCCACCGACCACGCGCCGCACCCGTCCGAGGACAAGGACTGCGAGTGGGCCGTGGCCGCGATGGGCATGGTCGGCCTGGAGACCGCGCTCTCGGTGGTGCAGCAGACCATGGTCGACACCGGCCTGCTGAACTGGGAGGGCGTCGCCGACCGGATGTCGCACCGCCCGGCCCGGATCGGCCGTCTCACCGGCCACGGGCGGCCCGTCTCGGTCGGTGAGCCCGCGAACCTGGTGCTGTTCGATCCCGCGTACCGTGGTGCCGTGAATCCCGACAGTTTCGCCACCCGCAGCCGTAACACCCCCTACCGCGGTCTGGACCTGCCCGGACGGGTGCACGCCACCTTCCTGCGCGGCGCCGCCACCGTGCTGGCCGGCGAGCTGGTCGAGCAGGGCGGGCTCGCGTGAACACCTTCGCCCCGCTCGCCCAGGAGCAGGCCAAGGTCACCAACTGGCCCGGGTACATCGGCTGGGCCGTCGGCCTGCTGCTGGTGATCGGGCTGGTCTACTGGCTGATGCGCCAGGGCTGGAACTGGCGGCGCACCCTGCAGTCCGGCATCCCGCCGCTGCCCGCCGTGCCGGCTCGCGCCGGCCGGACCATCCTGGAGAGCAGCGGCCGGTACCACGGCACCACCACCGCCGGGAACTGGCTGGACCGGGTCGTCGCGCACGGCCTGGGCACCCGCAGCCGTGCCGACCTGACCCTCGGCGCGGACGGCCTGCTGGTGCAGCGCCCCGGTGACGTCGACTTCTGGATCCCGGCCGAGCACCTGACCGGGGCCCGGACGGACTCCGGGATCGCCGGCAAGGTCGTGCCGTCCGGACTGCTCGTCGTCACCTGGACGCACGAGGGCACCGCACTGGACTCCGGCTTCCGGGCCGACCACCCCGACGAGCACGCCGCCTGGGTCGAGGCGATCGCTCACCTTGCAACACGTACGCAGACGAAGACGGAAGAGGCCGCTCAATGACCGCACCTGCCCCCACCACGCAGCGCCAACGGCGGGACCGCGTCCCCGCCGTGCTCGTCCTGGAGGACGGCCGGACCTTCCGTGGCCAGGCCTACGGCGCGATCGGCGAGACCTTCGGCGAGGCGGTCTTCAACACCGGCATGTCCGGTTACCAGGAGACCCTGACCGACCCGTCGTACCACCGCCAGGTGGTCGCGATGACCGCCCCGCAGATCGGCAACACCGGCTGGAACGACGAGGACGACGAGTCCAACCGGATCTGGGTCGCCGGCTTCATCGTGCGGGACCCCGCCCGGGTCGCCTCCAACTGGCGCTCGCGCCGCTCGCTCGACGAGGAGCTCGTCAACCAGGGCGTCGTCGGCATCAGCGGCATCGACACCCGCGCCCTCACCCGCCACCTGCGCGAGCGCGGCGCGATGCGCTGCGGCATCTTCTCCGGCCCGGCGCTGGCGGACGACGCCGCCCTGCTGGCCAGGGTGCAGCAGTCGCCCGAGATGAAGGGCGCCGACCTCTGCCCCGAGGTCGCCACCAGCGAGCCGTACGTGGTGCCCGCCGTCGGTGAGAAGAAGTTCACCGTGGCCGCGCTGGACCTCGGCATCAAGGCGATGACCCCGCAGCGGATGGCCGAGCGCGGCATCGAGGTGCACGTGCTGCCGGCGAACTCCACGCTGGAGGACATCTACGCGGTCAACCCGGACGGCGTCTTCTTCTCCAACGGACCGGGCGACCCGGCCACCGCCGACCACCAGGTCGCCGTGGCGCAGGGCGTGCTGGAGCGCAGGACCCCGTTCTTCGGGATCTGCTTCGGCAACCAGATCCTCGGCCGCGCGCTGGGCTTCGGCACCTACAAGCTCAAGTACGGCCACCGCGGCATCAACCAGCCGGTGCAGGACCGCACCACCGGCAAGGTCGAGGTCACCGCGCACAACCACGGCTTCGCCGTGAACGCACCGCTCGACAAGGTGAGCGACACGCCCTTCGGCCGGGTCGAGGTCTCCCACGTCTGCCTCAACGACGACGTGGTCGAGGGTCTCCAGGCGCTGGACGTGCCCGCCTTCAGCGTGCAGTACCACCCTGAAGCGGCAGCCGGCCCGCACGACGCGGCCTACCTCTTCGACCGGTTCGTCGCGCTCATGCGGGGCGACGACAAGAACAGTGTTGAGCTCATGGAGGGCCAGCGTGCCTAAGCGCACCGACATCAAGTCCGTCCTGGTCATCGGGTCCGGCCCGATCGTGATCGGCCAGGCCGCCGAGTTCGACTACTCGGGCACGCAGGCCTGCCGGGTGCTCAAGGCCGAGGGCCTGCGGGTCGTCCTGGTCAACTCCAACCCGGCCACGATCATGACCGACCCGGAGATCGCCGACGCCACCTACGTCGAGCCGATCACCCCGGAGTTCGTCGAGAAGATCATCGCCAAGGAGCGCCCCGACGCCCTGCTGCCGACCCTCGGCGGGCAGACCGCGCTCAACACGGCGATCGCGCTCGACGCCAACGGCGTGCTCGCCAAGTACAACGTGGAGCTGATCGGCGCCAAGGTCGACTCGATCCACAAGGGCGAGGACCGCGAGCTCTTCAAGGGCGTCGTCGAGGCCGTCAACGCCAAGATCGGCCACGGCGAGTCGGCCCGCTCGGTGATCTGCCACACCATGGACGAGGTGCTGGCCGGCGTGGACACGCTCGGCGGCTACCCGGTCGTGGTCCGGCCCTCCTTCACCATGGGCGGCGCCGGCTCCGGCTTCGCCCACAACGAGGACGAGCTGCGACGCATCGCCGGCCAGGGCCTGACCCTCTCGCCGACCACCGAGGTGCTCCTGGAGGAGTCCATCCTCGGCTGGAAGGAGTACGAGCTGGAGCTGATGCGCGACAAGAACGACAACGTCGTGGTCGTCTGCTCCATCGAGAACTTCGACCCGATGGGCGTGCACACCGGTGACTCGATCACCGTCGCCCCGGCGATGACGCTGACCGACCGCGAGTACCAGATCCTGCGCGACGTCGGCATCGCCGTCATCCGCGAGGTCGGCGTCGACACCGGCGGCTGCAACATCCAGTTCGCGGTCAACCCCGAGGACGGCCGGGTCATCGTCATCGAGATGAACCCGCGCGTCTCGCGCTCCTCAGCGCTGGCCTCGAAGGCGACCGGCTTCCCGATCGCCAAGATCGCGGCGAAGCTCGCCGTCGGCTACACGCTGGACGAGATCCCCAACGACATCACCGAGCAGACGCCGGCGTCGTTCGAGCCGACCCTCGACTACGTCGTGGTGAAGGTCCCGCGCTTCGCGTTCGAGAAGTTCCCGAGCGCCGACGCGACGCTGACCACCACCATGAAGTCCGTCGGCGAGGCCATGGCCATGGGCCGCAACTTCCCCGAGGCGCTCAACAAGGCGCTCCGCTCGCTGGAGAAGAAGGGCTCCCAGTTCACCTGGGCCGGCCCCGTCGGCGACAAGGCCGCGCTGCTGGAGAAGGCCGCGGTGCCCACCGACGGCCGGATCAACACCGTCATGGAGGCCATCCGGGCCGGCGCCACCGAGGAGGAGGTGTTCGAGGCCACCAAGATCGACCCGTGGTTCGTCGACCAGCTCTTCCTGCTGGACGAGATCGCCGCCGAGCTGGCCGAGGCCGACAAGCTCCACCCCGAGCTGCTGCGCCACGCCAAGCGGCACGGCTTCTCCGACCAGCAGATCGGCGAGATCCGCGGCCTGCGCCCCGACGTGGTCCGCGAGGTCCGGCACGCGCTGGGCATCCGCCCGGTGTTCAAGACCGTCGACACCTGCGCCGCGGAGTTCGCCGCCAAGACCCCGTACTTCTACTCGTCCTACGACGAGGAGAACGAGGTCGCCCCGCGCACCAAGCCCGCGGTGATCATCCTCGGCTCGGGCCCGAACCGCATCGGCCAGGGCATCGAGTTCGACTACTCCTGCGTCCACGCCTCCTTCGCGCTGGCCGACGCCGGGTACGAGACCGTGATGGTCAACTGCAACCCGGAGACCGTCTCCACCGACTACGACACCTCCGACCGGCTCTACTTCGAGCCGCTCACCCTGGAGGACGTGCTGGAGATCGTCCACGCCGAGCAGCAGGCCGGACCGCTGGCCGGCGTGATCGTCCAGCTCGGCGGCCAGACCCCGCTCGGCCTGGCCCAGGCGCTCAAGGACAACGGCGTGCCGATCGTCGGCACCCAGCCCGAGGCGATCGACCTCGCCGAGGAGCGCGGCGCCTTCGGCCGCGTGCTGCGCGACGCCGGCCTGCCCGCCCCCAAGCACGGCACCGCCTTCTCCTTCGAGGAGGCCAAGGCGATCGCCGACGAGATCGGCTACCCCGTGCTGGCCCGCCCGTCCTACGTGCTCGGCGGCCGCGGCATGGAGATCGTCTACGACGAGCCCTCGCTCGCCTCCTACCTGGAGCGGCACGCCGGCCTGATCTCCGAGCACCCGGTGCTGATCGACCGCTTCCTCGACGACGCGGTGGAGATCGACGTCGACGCGCTCTACGACGGCACCGAGCTCTACCTCGGCGGCGTCATGGAGCACATCGAGGAGGCCGGCATCCACTCCGGCGACTCCGCCTGCGCGCTGCCCCCGATCACCCTCGGCGGCTACGACATCAAGCGGCTGCGCACCTCCACCGAGGCGATCGCCCGCGGCGTCGGCGTCCGCGGCCTGATCAACATCCAGTTCGCCCTCTCCGGCGACATCCTGTACGTGCTGGAGGCCAACCCGCGCGCCTCCCGCACCGTGCCGTTCACCTCCAAGGCCACGGCGGTGCCGCTGGCCAAGGCCGCCGCCCGGATCTCGCTCGGCGCCACCGTCGCCGAGCTGCGCGCCGAGGGCCTGCTCCCGGCCGAGGGCGACGGCGGCACCCTGCCCGCCGACTGCCCGATCTCCGTCAAGGAGGCCGTGATGCCGTGGAGCCGCTTCCGCGACATCTACGGCCGCGGCGTGGACACCGTGCTCGGCCCGGAGATGCGCTCCACCGGCGAGGTCATGGGCATCGACAAGGTCTTCGGCACGGCGTACGCCAAGTCGCAGGCCGGTGCCTACGGCGCGCTGCCGACCAAGGGCAAGGTCTTCGTCTCCGTCGCCAACCGGGACAAGCGCAACCTGGTCTTCCCGGCCCGCGCGCTGGTCGGCCTCGGCTTCGAGATCCTCGCCACCGCCGGCACCGCCGAGGTGCTGCAGCGCGGCGGCATCCCCGCCACCGTGGTGCGCAAGCACAGCGAGGGCGAGGGCCCGAACGGCGAGCGGACCATCGTCCAGCTGATCCACGACGGTGAGGTCGACCTCATCATCAACACGCCGTACGGCACCGGTGGCCGCCTCGACGGCTACGAGATCCGCACCGCCGCCGTCGCGCGCGCCGTGCCCTGCCTGACCACCGTCCAGGCCATGGGCGCCGCCGTCCAGGGCATCGACGCGCTGCTGCGCGACGAGGTCGGGGTGATGTCGCTCCAGGAGCACGCCCAGCTGATCAACGCCGGCCGCACGAAGTAGCACCACCGCAGTGGGGGGCACCGAACCGCCGGGTGCCCCCCACTGCCATGCCCACCACCCTTCTTTGCGACGGCCGCGCCCGCCCACGTTGGAGGCCCGTTTTGTACAAGCTCCTGTTCGACCTCGTCTTCAAGAAGATGGACCCCGAGAAGGCCCACCACCTGGCCTTCTTCTGGGTCCGGCTGGCCTCCTCGGTGCCCGGCCTGCGCTCCCTCGTGCGGCTGGTGCTGGCCCCGCGCGACCGGGCGCTGCGCACCACCGCCCTCGGCCTCGACCTGCCCGGCCCGTTCGGCCTGGCGGCCGGCTTCGACAAGAACGGCGTCGGCATCGACGGCCTGTCGATGCTCGGCTTCGACTACGTCGAGATCGGCACCGTCACCGGTGAGCCGCAGCCCGGCAACCCGGCCCCGCGGCTGTTCCGCCTGGTCGAGGACCGCGCGCTGATCAACCGGATGGGCTTCAACAACCAGGGTTCGGCCCGGGTCGCCGACCGCCTCGCCCGGCGCCCGCACACCAGCTCCACCCCGGTCGTCGGCATCAACATCGGCAAGACCAAGGTGGTCGAGGAGGCCGACGCGATCGGCGACTACGTGAAGTCCACCGAGCGGCTGGCCAAGTACGCCGACTACCTGGTGGTCAACGTCAGCTCGCCGAACACCCCGGGCCTGCGCAACCTCCAGGCCGTCTCGCACCTCGGCCCGCTGCTCGCCGCCGTCCGTGAGGCCGCCGACCGCTCCACCGCGCACCACGTGCCGCTGCTGGTCAAGATCGCCCCCGACCTGGCCGACGAGGACGTCGACGCGGTCGCCGACCTCGCCCTGGAGCTGGGCCTGGACGGCATCATCGCCACCAACACCACGATCGGCCGCGAGGGCCTGCGCGAGAGCGCCGCGCGGATCGAGGAGATCGGCATGGGCGGCCTCTCCGGCGCCCCGCTCAAGGCCCGCGCGCTGGAGGTGCTGCAGCGCCTGCGCGCCCGCACCGAGGGCCGGCTGGTCCTGGTCTCGGTCGGCGGCATCGAGACCGCCGAGGACGCCTGGCAGCGCATCGTCCACGGCGCCGACCTGGTCCAGGGCTACAGCGCCTTCATCTACCAGGGCCCGTTCTGGTGCCGGCGGATCCACAAGGGCCTCTCCGCCCGCGTCCGGGCCGGCGGCTTCCGCAACCTGGCGGCCGCCGTCGGCAGCGCCAAGGCCTCCTGAGCGCCGCAGCCGGCCCCCGGAGCGCCGGCCGCGGTCCCGTGCCGCCGCCGGCCGCCCCCGCACCCCCTCACCCACGCCGTACGCCCTGGAAGGACGTCATGACCCTCGCCCCCTTCGGTGCCCGCCTGCGCCACGCCCTCGACACCCGCGGCCAGCTCTGCGTCGGCATCGACCCGCACGCCGCCCTGCTCGCCGCCTGGGGGCTGGAGGACTCCGTCGCGGGCCTGGAGACCTTCAGCCGCACCGTGGTCGAGGCCCTGGCCGACCGGGTGGCCGTGCTGAAGCCCCAGGCCGCCTTCTTCGAGCGCTTCGGCTCCAAGGGCGTCGCGGTGCTGGAGAAGTCCGTCGAGGAGGCCCGCGCGGCCGGCGCGCTGGTCCTGATGGACGCCAAGCGCGGCGACATCGGCTCCACCATGGCCGCCTACGCGGAGGCCTTCCTCGCGCCGGGCAGCCCGCTCTTCTCGGACGCCGTGACCGTCAGCCCCTACCTGGGCTTCGGCTCGCTGCGCCCGGCGCTCGACCTGGCGGCGGCCGGCGGTGCGGGGGTGTTCGCGCTGGCGCTCACCTCCAACCCGGAGGGTGCCGAGGTGCAGCGCGCGACCGGCGCGGACGGCGAGTCGGTGGCGGCCTCGGTGCTGCGGCAGCTGGCCGCCGAGAACGCCGGCGCCGAGCCGCTCGGCTCCTTCGGCGCGGTGGTCGGCGCGACGCTGGCGGACGCCGGCGTCGACCTGGCGATCAACGGCCCGCTGCTGGCTCCGGGGATCGGCGCCCAGGGCGCCACGATGGCGGACCTGCCGCGGGTGTTCGGCTCCTCGGTGCGCAACGTGGTGCCGAGCGTCAGCCGGGACGTCCTGCGGCACGGGCCGTCGGTGCCGGCCCTGCGGGAGGCGGCGGAGCGCTTCGTCCAGGAGTACGCGGACGCGGTGAAGTAGCGGGCGCCGAAGCGCCGTCGGGGCGCTGCCGGACGGCTGCCGCGGCGCTGCCGGAGGGTTGCCGGAGGGTGCGGAACGGCCGCCGGAGAGGTGGCGTGATGTGCTGCGATGGCGCGACGGGGTGGCGCGGGACCGGGCCACTTGACGTGAGCGCCGTCACATCGGCGGTGCCAAAGGTCCGCAATCGCGGTCATTTTGCCCGGGAAAGTCCTGGTCGGCCTTGGCTGACCAGGACTTTTCGTGTTCTTTTCCTGACGTGGCGCCGCAATCCGGGTAGTGTCCGGCGATAGGTCATCGAAGAGCGGCGATTCCCGTTGCTCTCGCAGGTCAGAGCCGTGAGGTTCCACTGCAACCGGTGCCCTGGGAACCAAACCAGTCATAGCTCAATCCCTTCCTTCCACACCCTGAGGTGAACGGCGTGGCTCTTCCGCCCCTTACCCCTGAACAGCGCACCGCCGCGCTCGCCAAGGCCGCCGAGGCTCGCCGGGAGCGCGCCGAGGTCAAGAACCGGCTCAAGCACTCCGGCGCCTCCCTGCACGAGGTGATCAAGGCCGGCAAGGCCGACAACGACGTGATCGGCAAGATGAAGGTCTCCGCACTGCTGGAGTCCCTCCCGGGCGTGGGCAAGGTCCGCGCCAAGCAGATCATGGAGCGCCTCGGCATCAGTGAGAGCCGTCGTGTCCGTGGCCTCGGTACGAACCAGATCGCCTCCCTGGAGCGGGAGTTCGGCGGCGGTGCCGCCTGACCGTGCCCCCGTGGTCCCGGGAGCGTCCGCGATCCGGGATAATCGGTGCATGAGTGAGCGTCCGCGGCTGACCGTGCTCTCCGGCCCCTCGGGGGTCGGCAAGAGCACGGTCGTCGCTCATATGAGGAAGCAGCACCCCGAGGTCTGGCTCTCGGTGTCGGCGACGACCCGCCACCCGAGGCCGGGCGAGCAGCACGGGGTCCAGTACCACTTCGTCGACAACGACGAGTTCGACAAGCTGATCGCCAACGGCGAGTTGCTGGAGTGGGCCGTGTTCGCGGGAAACCGCTACGGCACCCCGCGCCAGGCCGTACTGGAGAAGCTGGAAGCCGGCGTGCCGGTCCTGCTGGAGATCGACCTGCAGGGCGCCCGCCAGGTGCGCGAGTCGATGCCGGAGGCGCAGCTGGTCTTCCTGGCTCCGCCGAGCTGGGACGAGCTGGTGCGCCGGCTCACCGGCCGGGGCACCGAGCCGCAGGACGTGATCGAGAAGCGGCTGGACGCGGCGAAGGTCGAGCTGGCCGCCGAGCCGGAGTTCGACACGAGTCTTGTCAACACCTCGGTCGAGCAGGTAGCGGCCGAACTGCTAGCCTTGCTCGGTGTAGCCTGACCTGTCTGTCTTTTCCACCTTTCGGAAGGTTTTCGCGTGTCCTCTTCCATGACCGCGCCCGAGGGCATCATCAACCCGCCGATCGATGAGCTGCTTGAGGCCACCGACTCCAAGTACAGCCTCGTGATCTACGCCGCCAAGCGCGCGCGCCAGATCAACGCGTACTACTCGCAGCTCGGTGAGGGCCTGCTGGAGTACGTCGGCCCGCTGGTCGACACCCACGTGCACGAGAAGCCGCTGTCGATCGCGCTGCGCGAGATCAACGCCGGCATGCTCACCGCGGAGGCGATCGAGGCGGCCTGAGTCGGCCTCCTCTCGTTCTGTCGAATTGTCGAAGGGCCCGCCGGATCCGTTCCGGCGGGCCCTTCGGCGTGCCCGGAGCCGGATGCCGGCCGGTGCCCGCGGGCGCGGGCCGGGGCGGGGCGGGGTGCACCGTGCCGCCGGCCGGCGGGGGGTCGTAGGGTGAGCACGTCCCGAGCGAGGAGAGAGTGGGAAGCATGAGCGCGAGCACGGACCGGGCGGACGCCCCGCGCGTCGTCCTCGGCGTCAGCGGCGGCATCGCCGCCTACAAGGCGTGCGAGGTGCTGCGGCGGTTCACCGAATCCGGCCACCAGGTCACCGTGGTGCCGACCGAGGCCGCGCTGCACTTCGTCGGCGAGGCCACCTGGGCCGCGCTCTCCGGCCGGCCGGCCGCCACCGAGACCTGGGAGCGGGTCCACGAGGTGCCGCACGTGCGGATCGGGCAGAGCGCCGACCTCGTCGTGGTCGCCCCCGCGACCGCGGACCTGATGGCCAAGGCGGCCCACGGGCTGGCCGACGACCTGCTCACCAACACCCTGCTCACCGCGCGCTGCCCGGTCGTCCTGGCACCCGCCATGCACACCGAGATGTGGGAGCACCCGGCGACCAGGGAGAACGTGGCCACGCTGCGCCGCCGGGGCGTCGTCGTGCTGGAGCCCGCCGTCGGGCGGCTGACCGGCAAGGACACCGGCAAGGGGCGGCTGCCCGAGCCGTCCGCGATCGTCGACGCCTGCCGGGCGCTGCTGCGCCGGGGCGGCGCCGCCGCCGACCTGGCCGGCCGGCACGTGGTGGTCTCGGCCGGCGGCACCCGTGAGCCGCTGGACCCGGTGCGCTACCTCGGCAACCGCTCCTCCGGCAAGCAGGGCTACGCGCTCGCCGCGACCGCCGCGGCGCGCGGCGCCCGGGTGACGCTGCTCTCGGCGAACGCGGAGCTGCCCGACCCGGCCGGGGTGGACGTGGTGCACGTCTCGACCGCGCTGGAGCTGCGGGAGGCCGCGCTCGAGGCGGCGGCCGGGGCCGACGCGGTGGTGATGGCCGCCGCGGTCGCCGACTTCCGGCCGGCCGAGTACGCCAGCGGCAAGATCAAGAAGGTCGACGGGGTCGAGCCGGCCCCGGTCGCGCTGGTCCGCAACCCGGACATCCTGGCCGAGCTCTCCGCCCACCGACCCCGTTCGGGTCAACTGGTGGTGGGTTTCGCGGCGGAGACCGACGAGGTGCTCGCGAACGGCCGCGCCAAGCTCGCCCGCAAGGGCTGCGACCTGCTGGTGGTGAACGAGGTCGGCAACGGCAAGGCGTTCGGTACGGACGTCAACGAGGCCGTGGTACTGGGCTCGGACGGCAGTGAGACGGCGGTGCCGGTGGGGCCCAAGGAGGCGCTCGCCGACGTGGTCTGGGACCTGGTCGTGAAGCGGTGGCAACCGGTCGCCGAGTGATCTCAAGAGGTGAGCAACCGGTCTCCTTTTCCGGAATCGAGTCCCGATAGCCGGTAGCTGACCGTTACACTCCAGGAATCAAGTCTTTCCGGATGTCCCCGGTTCGCCGGGGGCCTTCAGTCAGCAGCCGCTGCAACCCCAGGGAGCGCTGTGTCTCGCCGCCTGTTCACCTCGGAATCCGTGACCGAGGGACACCCCGACAAGATCGCTGACCAGATCAGCGACACCATCCTTGACGCTCTCCTGCGAGAGGACCCGACGTCCCGGGTCGCCGTGGAGACGCTCATCACCACCGGCCAGGTGCACGTGGCCGGCGAGGTGACCACCAAGGCGTACGCGCCGATCGCCCAGCTCGTCCGGGACAAGATCCTGGAGATCGGCTACGACAGCTCCAAGAAGGGCTTCGACGGCGCCTCCTGCGGCGTGTCGGTGTCCATCGGTGCCCAGTCGCCCGACATCGCACAGGGTGTCGACACGGCGTACGAGGCCCGGGTGGAGGGTGACGAGGACGACCTGGACAAGCAGGGCGCCGGTGACCAGGGCCTGATGTTCGGCTACGCGTCCGACGAGACGCCCGAGCTCATGCCGCTGCCGATCACCCTGGCGCACCGCCTGTCGCGTCGCCTCTCCGAGGTCCGCAAGAACGGGACGATCCCGTACCTGCGCCCCGACGGCAAGACCCAGGTCACCATCGAGTACGACGGCGACAAGGCCGTCCGCCTCGACACGGTGGTCGTCTCCTCGCAGCACGCCAGCGACATCGACCTCGACTCGCTGCTCACCCCGGACATCCGCGAGTTCGTCGTGGAGCCGGAGCTCAAGGCGCTCGCCGAGCAGGGCATCAAGCTCGTCACCGAGGGCTACCGCCTGCTGGTCAACCCGACCGGTCGCTTCGAGATCGGCGGCCCGATGGGCGACGCCGGCCTCACCGGCCGCAAGATCATCATCGACACCTACGGCGGCTTCGCCCGCCACGGCGGCGGTGCCTTCTCCGGCAAGGACCCGTCCAAGGTGGACCGCTCGGCCGCCTACGCGATGCGCTGGGTGGCGAAGAACATCGTCGCCGCCGGCCTCGCCAGCCGCGCCGAGGTGCAGGTCGCGTACGCGATCGGCAAGGCCGAGCCGGTCGGCCTCTTCGTGGAGACCTTCGGCACCGAGACCGTGCCGGTGCTCTCCATCCAGAAGGCCGTCACCGAGGTGTTCGACCTCCGCCCGGCCGCGATCATCCGCGACCTGGACCTGCTCCGCCCGATCTACTCGCAGACCGCCGCGTACGGCCACTTCGGCCGTGAGCTGCCGGACTTCACCTGGGAGCGGACCGACCGGGTCGAGCAGCTGAAGAAGGCCGTCCAGGACTGACCTGTGGTCGGCTGATCGGATCGGACCGCAGGCGGCGGTCGCCCCGGCACAGGGGCGGCCGCCGCCTGCGGCGTTGTCGTGGGCGTCGTGGGCGTCGTGTCGGTGTGACCTGGTAGTACTGGGAGCGATGAGCAGCACGCAGGGGAGTGACGAGGCCGGGGCGGCGCCGGAGCAGCTTGCCTTCATCCGGGAGACGGTCCGCCGCGCCAAGCCCCGGACGTGGCACGGCGCCAAGCGGGCCGAGCACCTGCCGGTGGCCCGGGTGGTGGTCGACAAGGGCGTCCTGACCATCGACAAGTTCTTCGACTACGAGGTGCCCGCCGTGATGGCGGAGGACGCCCGGCCCGGCGTCCGGGTCCGGGTGCGCTTCGGGGCGCGGGTGGTGAAGGGCCAGCGCGAGGGCGGGGAACTGCACGACGGGTTCATCGTCGAGCGCCTGGAGAAGAGCGACTTCCCCGGTCCGCTGGCGCCGCTCGCCCAGGTCCTCTCGCCCGAGCCGGTGCTCACCCCGCAGCTGCTGCGGCTCTGCCGTACCGTCGCCGACCGGTACGCGGGCACCCTGGCGGACGTCCTGCAGCTGGCCGTTCCGCCCCGGCACGCCAAGGCCGAGGCGGAGCCCTCGCCGCCGCCCGGCCCGCTGCCCCGGGCGCCGCAGGCCGGCGGCTGGTCCCGCTACCCCGCCGGGGCCGACTTCCTCGCCTCGCTGGCCGCCGGCGGCTCGCCGCGCGCGGTCTGGACGGCGCTGCCCGGCCCCGGCTGGCCCTACGAGATCGCCCGGGCCGTCGCCGCCACGCTGGCGAGCGGGCGCGGCGCGCTGGTCGTCCTGCCGGAGGGACGCTCGGTGGCGCGGGTGGACCAGGCGCTCACCGAGCTGCTCGGCGAGGGCATGCACGCGACCCTGGAGGCCGACCTCGGCCCCCGCGAGCGCTACCGGCGCTGGCTGACGGTGAGCCGCGGCTCGGTGCGCGCCGCCATCGGCACCCGCGCCGCCATGTTCGCGCCGGTGCACGACCTCGGGCTGGTGGTCGTCTGGTCCGACGGTGACAGCAGCCACAGCGATCCGCGCAGCCCGCACCCGCACGTGCGGGAGGTCGCGCTGCTGCGCGCCGCCGAGGAGGGCGCGGCCGTCCTGCTCGGCGGGCACGCCGTCACGGTCGAGGGCGCGCAGCTGGTCAGCACCGGCTGGGCCCGGCCGCTGGTGGCCGACCGGGAGACCGTGCGGCAGGTGGCGCCGAGGGTCCGCACCGTCACCGACCAGGACCAGCACCGGGACGCCGCGGCCCAGGCCGCCCGGCTGCCCTCGGTGGCCTGGGAGGTGGCACGGGAGGCGCTGGCGAGCGGCGGCCCGGTCCTCATCCAGGTGCCGCGCCGCGGCTACGTGCCCCGGCTGTCCTGCGGGAACTGCCGCACGCCCGCGCGCTGCCGCCGGTGCGAGGGACCGCTGGAGGCTCCGTCCGCCGACGCGCCGCTGCAGTGCGGGTGGTGCGGGGAGGCCGCGGCCGACTGGCACTGCCAGGAGTGCGGCTCGTTCCGCCTGCGGGCCCAGGTGGTCGGGGCCCGGCGGACGGCGGAGGAGCTGGGCAAGGCGTTCCCGCGGATCCCGGTCCGGACCTCCGGGCGGGACGCGGTGCTGACGACCGTCCCGGCGGAGCCCGCCCTGGTGATCTCCACCCCGGGCGCCGAGCCGGTGGTGGAGGGCGGCAGCGGCTACGCGGCCGCGCTGCTGCTGGACGGCTGGGCGCTGCTCGGTCGGCCGGACCTGCGGGCGGGCGAGGAGACGCTGCGGCTCTGGCTGACCGCCGCCGCGCTGGTGAAGCCCTCGACGGAGGGCGGCACGGTGGTCGTGGTGGCCGAGCCGACGGCGCGGCCGGTGCAGGCGCTGGTCCGCTGGGACCCGCTCGGCCACGCCGGGCTGGAGCTGGAGGAGCGGGCGCAGCTGCACTTCCCCCCGGTGTCGCGGATGGCCTCGGTCAGTGGCAGTCCGGCGGCGGTGGCGGATCTGCTCGGGCTGATCCGGCTGCCCTCCGAGGCGGACGTGCTGGGGCCGGTGCCCGCCACCGCGCTGCGGGGGGAGGAGCAGGAGCGGGCGCTGCTGCGGGTGCCACCGGGGCAGGGCGCGGCGCTGGCGGCGGCGCTGAAGGCGGCGCAGATCGCGCGGATCGCGCTGCGGTCGCCGGAGGTGGTCAAGGTGCGGATCGATCCGACGGACATCGGCTGAGGGCGTCGACCGCGTCCTGCTGCTCGACGGCGGCCGAGGGCCCGTGCGGTTCGGCGCGCTCGGCCGGGCCGCACGGGCCCCGGGGGTCAGCCGCGCAGGGGGATGCCGGGGCGGTCCAGGGCGCCCCGGTCGTGGGTAGGGCGGTCGTGCGCGGACCGGTCCAGTACGGCGCGGTCCAGGGTGCTGCGGTCCAGGCCGCCCTGGCGGGCCGCCGGGACGGTCGCGGCCAGCCCGGTCGGGGCGGGCGCGGCGGCCGGCAGCTCCTCGGAGCGGTCCGGCCGGGTCGGTCCCGGCACCCCGGGGACGCCGCCGGCCGGGACCCCGCCGGCCGCCAGCAGCTCGCTGGTCGGCCGACGCATCCCGTAGCGCCGGTGCACCGCCTGCTTGGTGACCCCGAGGGCCGAGCCCACCGAGTCCCAGGAGAAGCCCAGCGCGCGGTCGAACTCGACCGCCGCCGCCACCAGCGTCTCCACGCTCTCGCGCAGCTCCTGCGCCAGCCGCACCGTCGGCGCGGGCGCCCGCCCGTACACCACGAACCCGGCCGAGGTACTGGGGCGGCGCGGACGGTAGACGTTGCCCAACTGGGCGGTGAGCGTCCGCAGCGCGTCGACCTGCCGCCGCACCCGCTCGATGTCCCGCACCAGCAGGTGCAGGCTCGCCCGCGCCCGGGCGTCGTGATTGATCTGCTCGGCCATGGCCTACGTGCCACCTTCCGTACGGTTCAGCTCGGCCGGAACGCGGTGTCCCGCGCGTCCCGGCCCCGGTCAATCTCACTTGACCAACGCCGGACCGGCCGCCGGGGTCACGCAGCCGGGCCGACTCGGGATATGCCAGAACACGGTGTCGGGGGCCGAAGACCTGCGCGGGAGGGGTGCGGTGGGGGCGGACGGCCCCCGGATCCGATTGCATAGACTTGACCGGTGGCCGGCCCGTGCGCGGGTCCGTGGTCCGGTGGGCCCGGGCTCCGAGGGCCGGCACGCCGAACGCCCGCACCCCGAACGCCTGCACCCCGAACGCCTGCACCCCGAACCTCCGAACCTCCGAACTTCCGAATGCTCGAACTCCCGACGGACAGGAGCCCGTACGCCGTGGCGATCCAGCCGATCCGCATCTTCGGAGACCCCGTTCTGCGGGCCACCGCCCAGCCGGTGACGACCTTCGACAAGGAACTGCGCAACCTCGTCCGGGACCTCACCGAGACCATGCTCGACGCCCCCGGCGCCGGGCTGGCGGCTCCCCAACTCGGAGTCTCGCTACGGGTGTTCACCTACCACGTGGACGGCGTCACCGGGCACCTGATCAACCCCGACCTGTCGCTGACCGACGAGGAGCAGGAGGGCCCCGAGGGCTGCCTCTCGCTCCCCGGCCTGCGGTACGACACCAGGCGCGCGTACGGCGTGGTCGCCAGGGGCTTCACCATGTACGGCGATCCGATCACCGTCGAGGGCACCCAGCTGCTCGCCCGCTGCATCCAGCACGAGACCGACCACCTCGACGGCATCATCTTCATCGACCGCCTCGACCGCGAGCGGCGCAAGGAAGCGCTCAAGGCGATCCGCGAGGCGGACTGGGGCGACGGCCCCGCGCCCGTCGTCCGGGTCTCCCCGCACAGCACCTTCGGCTCCGCGCGCTGACCGCCGGCGCCGCGTCACCACCCCTGAGTTCCCGCTACCAGAAAGGCACTTGATGCGCCTCGTGTTCGCCGGCACCCCCGAGGTCGCCGTTCCCGCCCTGGACGCCCTGCTCGCCTCCGACCGGCACGAGGTCGTCGCGGTGGTCACCCGCCCCGACGCCCCCGCCGGGCGCGGGCGCAAGCTGGTCGCCAGCCCCGTCGCCCAGCGCGCCGAGGAGGCCGGGATCGAGGTCCTCAAGCCGGTGAAGCCCAGCGACCCGGAGTTCATCGCCCGCCTCACCGAACTCGCCCCCGACTGCTGCCCGGTGGTCGCGTACGGCGCGCTGCTGCGCCCCGGCGCGCTGGAGATCCCCAAGCACGGCTGGGTCAACCTGCACTTCTCGCTGCTCCCGGCCTGGCGCGGCGCCGCCCCCGTGCAGCACTCGGTGCTGGCCGGCGACGAGGTCACCGGCGCGTCCACCTTCCTGATCGAGCAGGGCCTGGACTCCGGCCCGGTCTTCGGCGTCATCACCGAGGAGATCCGCCCGACCGACACCAGCGGCGAGCTGCTCGACCGCCTCGCGCACTCCGGCGCCCGCCTGCTGGCCGCCACCATGGACGGCATCGCCGACGGCTCCCTGCACGCCGTCCCGCAGCCCGCCGACGGCGTCACGCTCGCGCCGAAGATCAGCGTCGAGGACGCCCGGATCGACTGGGCCCACCCCGCGCTGCGGATCGACCGGGTGGTGCGCGGCTGCGCCCCCGCGCCCGGTGCCTGGACGCTCTTCCGCGGTGAGCGGCTGAAGGTCTCCGGCCCGGTCGAGCTGGTGACGGACGCCGCCGCGCTCGCCCCCGGGGAGCTGGCCGTCGGCAAGAACAGCGTCCGCGTCGGCACCGGCAGCCATGAGATCGAGCTGGGCGAGGTGCAGCCGCAGGGCAAGAAGCCGATGCGTGCCGCCGACTGGGCCCGGGGGGCGCGCATCGAGTCCGGCGAGCGCTTCGAGGACGCCGCGCGCTGACGCCCCGGGGCGGGGTGCCCGTTCCACGGGTGCGGCGCCCGGGACCGCCGGGGTGACGGGTTGGGCCCGGACCGGTCCGGGCCCCACCCGCGGAGCCGGTTCCGGGTACCGGTCGCCGATGCCTGCGGCGTTCCCGCCCGGGGCCGTGACCCGGGCCGGCCCCAGGTCGCCCGGGCGTCGAGGACGGGCCTCGGGCGCGGGCGGGGTGTACCTTCGGGGACGTGTCCCCGGACATGGGGAATACTGTTCGTTCGATAACCACCGCAGCACTTTGAGGCACCTGTGAGCACACCCAGCGCCGCCCGCGCGCCCCGTCCGCACCGCCGTCCCAAGAAGGACCCGGCGCGCATCGTCGCCTTCCGCGCCCTGCGGGCCGTCGACGAGCGCGACGCGTACGCCAACCTGATCCTGCCCTCGCTGCTGCGCGAAGCCGAGCAGAAGGGCATGGACCGGCGCGACGCCGCCCTCGCCACCGAGCTGGTCTACGGCACCCTGCGCCTGCAGGGCACCTACGACGCGGTCATCGCCGCCTGCATCGACCGCCCGCTGAGCAAGGTCGACCCGCCGGTCCTGGACGTCCTCTCGCTCGGCGCCCACCAGCTGCTCACCACCCGCATCCCCAGCCACGCCGCCGTCTCGGCCACCGTGGAGCTGGCCCGGGTGGTCCTCGGCGACGGCAAGGCCAAGTTCGTCAACGCCGTCCTGCGCCGGATCAGCGCCCACGACCTCGACGCCTGGATCGCCAAGGTCGCCCCGCCCTACGAGAAGGACGCCGAGGACCACCTCGCCGTCGTCCACTCGCACCCCCGCTGGGTCGTCGCGGCCCTGTGGGACTCGCTCGGCCGCTGGCAGCCGGACGCCTCCGGCCGCACCGCGATCGAGGACCTGCTGCGCGCCGACAACGAGCGGCCCGAGGTCACCCTGGTCGCCCGCCCGGGCCGGATCGCCGTCGGCGACCTCGCCGACGCGCTGCCCGAGGCCGAGCCCGGCCGCTGGTCGCCGTTCGCGCTCCGGCTCGCCGAGGGCGGCGACCCGGGCACGCTCCCGGCCGTCCAGGACAACAGCGCCGGCGTCCAGGACGAGGGCAGCCAGCTGGTCGCGCTCGCGCTCGCCGCGGCCCCGCTCGACGGCCCGGACCGGCTCTGGCTGGACGGCTGCGCCGGCCCCGGCGGCAAGGCCGCGCTGCTCGCCGCCCTGGCCGCCGAGCGCGGCGCCGCCCTGGTGGCCAGCGAGAAGCAGCCGCACCGGGCCCGGCTGGTCGCCCGCGCGCTGGAGGGCAACCCCGGCCCGTACACCGTGATCGCCGCCGACGGCACCCGCCCCGCGTGGCGCGCCGACGGCTTCGACCGGGTCCTCGTGGACGTCCCCTGCTCCGGCCTCGGCGCCCTGCGCCGCCGCCCGGAGGCGCGCTGGCGCCGCCGGCCGCAGGACGTCGCCGCCTTCGGCCCGCTCCAGCGCGACCTGCTGCGCGGGGCCATCGACGCCACCCGGGTCGGCGGGGTCGTCGGCTACGCGACCTGCTCGCCGCACCTCGCCGAGACCCGGGCCGTCGTGAACGACGTGCTGCGCGAGCAGGGCGGCCGGGTCGAGTGGATCGACGCCCGCCCGCTGCTGCCCGGGGTGCCGTCGCTGGGCGACGGCCCGGACGTCCAGCTCTGGCCGCACCTGCACGGGACGGACGCGATGTACCTGGCGCTGCTGCGGCGCACCGCCTGACGCACGGGGTGACCGGGGCGTCCGGGCCGGCCGGCGAGGGAGATCCTCGGTGGCCGGCCCGGACGCCCCGTGTCGTTGCCGGGGCCGGACACGGAACGCTCCGGTCGGCGGTGCGCGATCACGGCCCGGGGGCGGCGAGCGGGCGGTCGGTGAGGCCGGTGCCGCCGAGGCGGGTGGTCAGGCCGGCGAACAGGGCGATGTCGTCCGCGCTCCAGGAGGAGGCGGCGAACACCTCGTCGGCGACGCGTTCGGCCGTGGCGCGCATGTCCTGGAGCAGGGTGCGGCCGGTGTCGGTGAGCGCCGCGTAGGCGACCCGGGCGTCCCGGGCGTCCGGCTCGCGGGTCACCAGGCCGATGCGTTCCAGCGGGGCGAGTCCCCGGGTGACGCCGGAGGCGGTGAGGCCGAGCGCCTCGGCGAGGTCCACCCGGCGCATCCGGCCGCCGGGTGCCTGGCCGAGCCGGAGCAGCAGGGTGAAGTCGGCCAGGCTGACGCCGTGCAGCCCGCTCAGGCTCGCGTCGAACCGCCGTACCAGGGCCGCCTGGGCCCGGACCAGGCGCAGGGCCGCGTCCAGCGTGGAACTCATTGCCACCTCCTTGACTGCTCAAGTATAGCTGCGGATCGAGCCGTCGAGGAGGTGGCGGGGTGGGGGGTGCGGGATCAGGCGGTGCGGGCGGCGCGGCGCTGGCGCTTGCCGACGGCGGCCAGGGAGAGGTCCTCGGCCTGGGAGCGGAGGCTCCGGTAGCCGTAACCGCGTTCGTCGAGCCAGGACTTCGCCGCCTCCTCGGCGCGTTCGGTGGCCGCCAGGATGTCCTCCTCGGCCTCGCCCGCGTCCAGGAACCGGAAGGTGAAGGCGGGGCGGGCGGCGAGGTCGTAGCTGAGGTGGCCCTCGGGCGTGAACGACGCGTACAGGACGTCGTGTTCGCCGGCGCGGGCGAGGAGTTCGGCGTGCTGGTCGGCGTCGAGGCCGTCGAATGAGCCGCGGACGGTGACGCGGAAGGTGCGAGTGGTCATCCCTCGACCCTAGCCAGCGCGGCCGGTCCGGTTCCACCGCGTTTTCGTCGGCGGTCCCGTCCGGGGGAGGTGCGCCGAGCCCCCGCCGAGCCCCCGCCGGGCCCTGGCCGGGCCCTGGCCGAGCCCCCGCGAAGGGGGCCGACGAGGGCCCGGCGGTGTCCGGTCGGGGCTCAGGCTTCGTGCAGCGCGGCCTGGTTCGGCGCCGTCCCGGCCGGCGCCGGCTCCGCGTCGTCCGGCGCGCCGTCCTTCCCGGCCAGGGCCGGCCAGCTGATCCGGGTGGCGCAGAGCGAGACGACGGCGGCGGACGCGGCCACCGCGGCCATGCCCCAGACCAGGCTGCTGGAGTCGGCGATGAAGCCGATCACCGCCGGTCCGGCCAGCAGGCCGGTCGTCCCGGTGGCGGCGACCAGTGCCAGCGCGTCCGAGCCCTGCCGGGCCGCGGCCACGTAGATGCAGGGGGTCACCGCCGCGACGCCCAGGCCGACGCAGGCGAACCCGAGCAGCGTCGGCACCACACCGCCGGCCAGCAGCGCGAGCGCCAGGCCGGCGCCGGCCAGCAGGCTGCCGAACCGGACGATCCGCCCGTCGCCGAAGCGGGTGCGCCAGCCGTCGGCGAAGATCCGGGCGGTGACCATCATCACCGAGACGACCGCGATGCCCAGCGGCGCCAGCTCCGGCGCCGCGTCGACGACGTCCTTGAGGTAGAGCGCCGACCAGTCGTTCATGGCGCCCTCGGTGACGGTGCCGAACACCATCGCCAGGCCCATCCAGATCGTCACCCGGGACGGCAGCGTCAGCCCGCGCCGCTTCTTCGGCGCCGGCTGCTCCGCGGTCTCCCCGGCCGTGTCCCCGGCCTTCCCGTCGTCCGTCAGCATGCCGGTCTGGGCGAGCCCGAGCAGCACCAGGAGGACGACGGCGGCCAGGCCGAAGTGCACGGAGAGGGTGGTGGTGAAGGCGTTGACGCCGGAGGCGAGCAGGGCGGCGAGCAGCGATCCGGCGCTGAACGTGGCGTGCAGCCTGGACATCGCCGTCCGCCGGTACCTGACCTCCAGGGCGGCGCCCTGCGCGTTCATCGCGACGTTCAGGCAGCCGACGGCGATGCCGTCGAAGCAGGCGACCGCCAGGGTCACCGGGTAGTTCGGCGCCACCGTCAGCCCGAGCAGCACCAGGCCCAGGCAGACCGCCGACAGCGTGGCGAGCAGCCGTGAGCCCAGCCGCTTCATCAGCGCGGCGACCAGGGGGAAGGAGACCGCCGCGCCCACGCCGCAGACCATCAGCAGCAGACCCAGTTCGGCCTCGCTGAGGTCGAGCCGGCTCTTGAGCGCGGGTAGGCGGGAGACCCAGGTGGCGTACTGGAAGCCGAGGAAGCAGAACAGTGCCGCGATGGCCAGTTGGGCTCGGCGGTAGTCGTCGCGGAGGCGGAGCAGGGTCATCGGAACACTTCGTCTTTCACGAGTGACCCGGGGAGCGGGTCGTGGGGGCGGTTGCCGCGCGCGGGGGAGCCCCGGCGAGGGAGAGCGGGGCGGCCCGCAGGTGCAGGGACATGTAGACCGCGTGCGCGCCGTAGCCCTCCGGGAGCTCGACCTCCGGCGCGGCGCGGTACCCCAGCCGGGCCCAGAAGGCCTCACTGCCCCCGACGGCCACCAGGGAGACGGTCTCGAACCGCCGCACCCGTGCCGTCTCCGCGAGGTGGCCGTGCAGCAGGGGCGCCAGCCCCCGGCCGCGCAACTCCTCGGTGACCACCACGTCGTGCAGGTGCATGTTGGTCGACCGGAAGCCGGACGCCTCCGCCCGGCCCAGGTCCGGGTACCGGTGGAGCGGGTAGGGCAGGGCGAGCAGGTAGCCGCCGAAGCGCCCCCGGTACTCCAGCGCGAAGCAGGTGGTGGGCGACGCCCGGGCCCTGGACTCCAGCGACGCCCGCCCCTCGGACAGTCCGCTCGCGCCGTAGGCACGGGCCTCCAGCGCCACGACCTCGTCCCAGTCCTCGGCGGCCAGCAGGCGCACGCGGACGCCCTCGGCGAGCTCGTCGGCCATCATGCGGAACCTTCCCCGGCGGCCTCGGCACCGCCGATGCACGTGTAGGGCAGCGGCTCGAACCCGTTGAAGCCCTGGGTCGTGTACGCGGTGGCGTAGGCGCCGCAGGAGAAGATCCAGACCGGATCCCCGGAGGCGGCGGCCGCCGGCACCCGGACGAGGCCCTCCTCGTCGGCGTACGCGTCGTCGCTGTCGCAGGTCGGGCCCGCGACGACGGCCGGAACGTACGCCCCGAGGGGCTGGGCGGGGTCCGGGTGGGACGGGAACTCCATCCGGTACTGCAACTCGTCCATCTCGTACAGGCCGTTGAACTTGCCGCAGCCCAGGTAGAGCCAGCGCTGGCGCTCGCCGTCGAGCTGCTCCCGGGAGGTCAGCCGGGCCACGTGGGTCCGGATGGCGCCGTGGTCCGCGACCAGGTGGCGGCCCGGCTCCAGGAGGAAGTCCAGGGGTGACGCCGACACCTCCCGGAGCTGCTGCATGCCCTCCCGGAGCACGGCGAACATCTTGTCCACCGGCGGATCGAGCGGGCGGCCCCGCTTGTCGAGGACGCCCAGGGCGGGCAGACCGCCGCCGAGGTTGACGTGGTCCAGCAGGATCCCCCGCCGGCCCAGCTCCTCGACGACGGCGGCCAGCGAGTCCAGTGCGTTCCGCCAGGCGTCGGCGGTCATCTGCTGCGATCCGACGTGGACGGACAGGCCGGACGGGGTCAGCCCGGCCGCCCGGGCCGCCGTCATGACCAGGACGGCGTCCGCGGCCGAGCAGCCGAACTTCCGGCTCAGGCCCCAGAGCGCGCCGTCCCCGGTGGTCGCGATCCGGCAGAACACGCGGGCGCCGGGGGCGTGGACGGCGATCGCCGCGACGTCCTCCAGGCTGTCCGTCGCGAAGTCCCGGACGCCGAGCCGGTAGGCCTCGGCGATGTTGAGGTCGGACTTGATGGTGTTGCCGTAGTGGATCCGCTCGACCGGCACGCCGGTGCGCAGCGCCTGGGCGATCTCCTGCGGGCCGGCCGCGTCGAAGCCGGCGCCCAGCTCGGCCAGGCGGGCGAGGACCTCGTCCACCGGGCACGCCTTCATGGCGAAGCGGACGGCGATGCCCGGCAGTTCGCGCAGCAGCGCGGTGTACTGGCCCGCGATCCCGTCCAGGTCGTAGATGATCCGGTCGTCGGTGGCGGCCGCCAGGGCGGCGCGCAGGGGTGTGTTCTCAGACATCGTCGATAGCTCCAGGCCCGGCTAGCGGGCCAGCTGCTCGGGGCCGGCGGTCCTGCACGCCCGCACCAGCGGGCCCCATGCCCCGATCAACAGGGCGAAGTCCTCGGTGTCCGCCTGTGCCTCGTCGAGCAGACGGTCCCGCAGGGTGGCCAGATGGTCGGCGAACTCGGCGTACCTGCCGCCGAGTTGCCGGTAGGCGCGGTCGAGGACGGCGAGCCGGCGGACGTTCTCCGCGCGGTCCGTCCCGATGCTGCGCCGGACGGAGTCGGCGATCACGGCGACCCGCACGCGGTGCTCGTCGTCGAGCAGCGCACCGCCCGCCGCCTCCATGTCGAAGTACACCGGGTAGAGGTAGAGCATCGACAGCAGGAACTTGGTGAACCGCAGCTGGTAGGCGGTGAATCCGGGGCCGGTCCGCCGCTCGGGGGTGTAGTAGTTCACGATGTGCCGGTTGTGCACCACCCCGGGCAGGGTGGCGTCGCGCACCACGTGCAGCAGGAAGTAGTCGCTGCCGATGGTGTCGGTCGCGGGCGGCAGCGGGAGGCGCTCGTACACCTCGTGGTCGAGGCCGATGTTGCACATGTCGATCCGGAAGATGTCCGGGACGTCCAGGACGGCGCGGTCGTGGGTGAAGGGGTCGGTGCCGCCTCCGACGAAGGAGTCGTCGACCAGCTCCCGTCTCTCCTGCGCGGACGCCCCGGTCGGTGCCCAGAGGCCGACCACCTCGTCGTAGACGGCCCGGTCCAGCTCGCGGATCTCGCCGATGTCGACGGAGAGTTCACCGACGAAGGAGCCGCCGACCAGCGCGACCGGCTTCCCGGCGTGCGCCGCGTCCAGTGCGTTCTCGGTGACGCCGGGCGCCGCGTCGGCGGCCCGCTTGCCGAGCGAGAGCAGCTCGTGGTGGATCGGGAAGACCGGGCTCCCGTCCAGGACCTGGTAGGCGCTGTCCGAGTCCCGGCGGTGGACGGAGCGGCAGCCGAGGGCGGCGGCGATCAGGAATGCCCGGTTGGTGCAGGCGCCGTAGGAGACGGCGTCCGGGAGCATCAGCTCCAGGACCCGCGCCGGCTCGGCGACACCCGAGGCGTCGATCACCCGCCGCAGGAACTCCCGCTGCCGGGCCTCGTCGAGGTGGTGCACGACCACGCCCGCCGCCGCGGGCAGCCCGTCGACGGCCTTGGCGTGCACGGTGAACGTCGACTCCTCGGAGGAGTCCAGGACCAGCAGGTGCACCTCGACGCCGAACCGCCCGGCGGCGTACGCCGCCTCCTCGCCGATCGACGCGATGGTGTCGGCGCAGGCCCGGTTGGTGGGCAGGGTCAGGCAGATCCGGTCCGCGCCGGTGGCCCCGCTCACGCGTCGCCGTCCCGGCCGCCGTGCCAGGACTCCAGCCCCAGCAGCTTCGCGCCGAGGTCGCTCAGATCGGCCTTGCCGTAGCGCAGCGACTCGTGCTTGCGCGGGTCGCCGACCAGCGTCCGGTTCCACGTCGGGGTGGAGAGGTCGCGCCAGGAGGCGATCCGCGAGGCCTTCAGCTCCTCGTGCTCCTCCAGCGCCGGCATCATCGAGAGGTACTGGACGGCCCGGACGCCGCTCTCGGAGGTGTTGCGGGCCACCCCGTGGGCGAGCATGCCGTTCCAGATCAGCAGGTCACCGGCCTTCAGGTCGGGCCGGACCACCGGGAACTCCGTGCGGTCGACGGCGGGCCGGATCGGGTCGCGGTCGGCCGGCTGGGTGGCCTGCCACCGGTTGAACCGCCGGAACAGCTCGGGGTTGCACTGGAAGCCGCCGTGGTCCGGCCGGGTGTCGTTGAGCGCGATGATCCCCTGGACGCGCTGCGGCAGGTTGCCGAGCGTGGTGTCGACGTCCCAGTGGAGCTCGATGTCGAAGCCCGTGTCCGTGGGCTCGATCAGTGCGCGGTCGCGGTTCCCGACGTTCGGCGGGTTGAGGTTCAGCCGGTCCAGCGTCACCCAGAGCTCTTCGCAGTCCCAGACGTCGACGAACGCGTCGTAGACCCGCCGCGTCTGGCGGCTGTCCCAGATCAGCTGGTGCTGGTAGGCCTCGACGAAGCCGTAGATGTGCAGGTGCTGGGCCAGTTCGTCGGTGAACTCCCGCTCCTCGTACCAGGTTTCCGGCCGGTCCCGGTCGAGCCCCTGGAAGTCCCAGGCGAAGTCCAGCAGGCGCTCCGCCGCCTCGGTGGGGATCGCCTCCCGGACGACCACATACCCGTACGTCTGCCAGAAGTCGTAGTCCTCCTCGGAGAGTACGCGCAGCGGCCGCGACTTCTCGATGTCCTTCAACGGGGTCCTGGCGAGGTAGGTCTCGCCGTCGTTGCTGAAGTACGGGGTGTCGGAGGCGGCCCGATACAGGTATCCGTCAGGCTTCGGCATGCAATCACTCCAGAGGTCGGGAAACTACGGCGACCGGGTCGAACCGCCGGTTCACGGGCGGTTCCTGGCCCGGGCGCTCCGCTGCTCCCGTGCCGTGCCGCGCGCGGAGGCTCGCCGCGGACCGGCGTCGGAGGACGGCCGACCGGCGGCAACGGGTGCTCGGGCGCGGACGGTTCGGGGCGCGGTGGCCACGAACGGCCGGCGGGGGACGGCTGCTGGGAGAGCGCAGCCGAAGGCGCCGGTCGGGGTGAGGGTGAAGGTGAAGGGTGAGGAGGACGAGGGGTGGGTGATCGGGCGATCGAGTGATCGACGGTGTCGGGCGAAGGGGCTCGGGCGGCAGGGAGGTTGCGGTGCTTGCGGTTCCCGGAGCGCGAGCGCGGCGCTGCGCGCACTGCTCGCGCGGTTCCTGCGGGTTCGTCGGCCCGGTCGGGCCGTCAGGGCATGCGGGTCCATGGACGCGTTCGGGCCCATGGACGGACTGCCCGTTCCCGCGAGGACAAGGCCGGGATTCCTTCCTCCTTCTTGTGCTCGGAGCCCCGCACGGGTCGTTGACTCCCTCGGTGGACACGCGGTGGCGCAGGCCAACTCGCGTGCCCGGCAAGGGGCCTCGCCAGGACTTCCCACCTCGTCAAACTTGCTTCCCCTACGGTGGACTAGACCAACTTGCGGTGTCAACCCTTCTCGGGGAGAGGCTGGACGGCGCCATGACACCCGGCCGACCGGCGATGACCGGCAGGGGAGCGGCGGTGTCCGACGGGCCTCCGCGGCAGGTGGCGGCGCTTGCCCGAACGGGCATCGCTCCTGCCCTTCGGGGCAGTGCGGTACGGGCGGCCGCCCGGGCGGTGTCGCTGTCCGCCGGGCGGGGCCGGGGCTCGTACGATCCTCGGGAGCGCGGCCGGGGGAGGGCCTGCGGGTGCGCTCGCGGGCGTCGTCGGAGACGAGCGGGGCGCGCGCCAAGTCGCCCTGGCGGCAGGGGAGTCGGGCGGCAGCGGGCGTCGCCCGCGCTGACGGCGTCCGGCGTCCGGTATGCGGGGTCCGGTGTCTGGTGGCCGGTGCCCGGGGGGGCGGGTCGGGTGCTCGGGCCCGGGCCGTCTCCGGCGTTCGTGCTACCGGACGCGGTCCTCGGGCCGGGCGGCGGTGGGTACGGTGCCGGTCGGCGAGGCGCCGGCGGTCTCCGGGCCCTCCTGGGCCGTCCAGGCCAGCAGCAGCCGCAGGGCGTCCTCGGACGGGCTGCCGGGCTCGGGCGCGTAGGTGATCAGCGCCTGGGTCGGGTCGTCGGCGGCACGCAGGGTCTCATAGGTCAGTTCGAGCGTGCCGACGACCGGGTGGTGGAAGCGCTTGACCCCGGACGTCTTGTCCCGCACCGGGTGTTCGGCCCACCAGGTGCGGAACTCCTGGCTCTTCACGGCGAGTTCGCCGATCAGCGCGCGCAGCCGGGGGTCGTCGGGCCGGCGGCCCGCCTCCATGCTCAGGTACGCCACGTTCCCGCGGGCGCACGTCTCCCAGTCCGCGTACAGGGAGCGGGCTTCGGGGTGCAGGAAGGTGATCCTGGCGATGTTGCGCGCGGCGGGTTCCAGGGCGTCGAAGTCGCCGAGGAGCGCGCTCGCGGCCCGGTTCCAGGCCAGGACGTCCATCCGCTGCCCCATCACCAGGGCGGGCAGCTCCGGCAGGGAGCTCAGCAGGGTCCGCAGCATCGGCCGGACGCGCTGCGGGTGCGCCGCCGACCCCGGTCCGCTCGCGCGCGTGGCGCCGGCCGGACGCGCGATCCGGTGCAGGTGCCTGGTCTCCTGCTCCTCCAGGCGCAGCGCGCGGGCCAGCGCGTCGAGCACCGAGGGCGAGGCGTTGCGGACCCGCCCCTGTTCCATCCGGGTGTAGTAGTCGACGCTGACGCCGGCGAGTTCGGCGATCTCCTCGCGGCGCAGTCCCGCGACCCGGCGCCGGCGGCCCGCGCCGGGCAGGCCGACCTCCTGGGGGAGGAGGCGGGCGCGTCGGGAACGCAGGAACTCGCTGAGGGCGGTCGGGGAACTCATGGTCCGATTCTGGCCGATGCGGCGCCGCTGTGCCTGGCCCTGTCAGGACCAGGCACGGCGGCGGGGTCCGGCGGGGGCCGCTGGCGGTCCGGGGGCGGTCCGGCGGGGCCGCTGGCGCTCCGCTGGCGGTTCGGGGGCGGGCCGGGGGCGGTCCGTGGGCGCCGGGGCCGACGGCCGGTCACGCCGCCGACCGGGGGTTTTCCCCCGGCCGGGATCGGAGGACGGCCCCAGCGCGGACCACCCCCACTCCCCGCCATGATCGTTTCAGTGACCGGGGGAACAGCGAACCGAGGAGTGATCAGCATGAGCGAGCACAGGAACGCGATCGGCCGACGAGGGCTGCTCGCCGCGGCGGCGGCGCTCGTCGCCACCGCCCTGGTGGCCCCGGTGGCCTCCGCCGCACCTGCGGTCGACTCCGCGTCCACCGCGTCCACCGGACCGGGCGCCACCGCGGCCGACAGCCGGCAGGCCGCCGCGGTGCGCGCTCTGGAGCGCGCCGCCCAACCCCTCCGGTCGACCGAGCCCGGCGGCCGCACCACCGACCTGCGGGCGCTGGGCGGGATGATCGGCGACGCCCGGGTGGTCGGGCTGGGGGAGGCCACGCACGGTTCGCACGAGTTCTTCGCCATGAAGGAACGCGTCTTCCGCTACCTCGTCGAGGAGAAGGGATTCACCACCTTCGCCCTGGAGATGAGCTGGACGGCCGGCCTGCGGATCGACGAGTACCTTCAGGGCGGCGCCGGCGACGCGCGGCAGATCGCGAAGCAGGAACTCGCCGGATCCCCTTGGGAGCGCGAGGAGTTCGTCAGCCTCATCAGCTGGATGCGGCGGTACAACGACCGGCACCCGGACCGCCGGGTCCATTTCATGGGCAACGACGTCGGCGCGCCCAGGCTCGGCGACGCCGCCTTCGACCGGGTCACCTCCCAGGTCCGCGCGACCCACCCGCAGGACCTCGCGCGCCTCGAAGGGCTGTACGCGGGTCTGCGGCCCATGGACGACGTCTTCGCCTACCTGGGCAGGCCCGTCGCCGAACGGCGCCACAACGCCACCGTCGCCCAGCAGGCACTCGACCTGGTCGTCGCGACCAAGGGAGCCGGCGGCGACGCCTACGAGTGGGCCGAGCAGCACGCCCGCAACATCGCCCAGACCTTCGCGTTCGCCTCTCTCGACCTGTCCGATCCGGCGTCGGTGTCCGCCGCGGAGCACCTTCGTGACCAGGTCATGGCCGACAACACCGCCTGGTGGCACCGCCGTACCGGCGACCGGATGCTGCTGTCGGCGCACAACGGCCATGTGGGCTACCTGTCGTCCGACCCGGTGATGTACCCGACGACGCAGGGCGTCCACCTGCGCAACGCCCTCGGCCGGGGCTACGTCGCCATCGGCTTCACCTTCGACCGCGGGTCCTTCCTCACCGGGACCGCCCTCGGCGGGGCCTGGAACAAGGTCACCGTCCCCGCGGCCACGCCCGACATGCAGGAGTACACCCTCGACCGGGTCGGCCGGCGCGACTACTACGTGGACCTGCGCACCCTGCCGGCCGCGGGCCGCAGCTGGCTCGACACCCCGCGCCCCGTCTACGAGGCCGGTTCGAGCTTCAAGAACGACCCGCTCCCCAGCCTCGCCATCGGCCGGGCCCAGGACATCCTCATCCACCTCCACGAGGTCCACGAGGCCGGCAAGCTCTGATCACCCGGGACCGGCAGCTGGTGGGTGAACGGGATCTCCACGGGGAACAACGACCTGATTCTGTGACGGGCCGACGCGGCTGACGCGGCTGACGGATCGGCGGGCCGGATTTCCCGGGGTTGCGATGCCCGTCGATTGCCCGGTTGCGACGGCCGCCGACTCCGGACGGGAATCGGATCTCCTCAGGACGAATCCGCTCGCATCCCCGGCCTGCCGATGCCGGCCACGTCTTTCCCGGCGTGGCCGGCATCGGCTGTATCGGCGGCCGGAGACCAACCGTGCACAGATCGGTGAGCCGTGCGGCCTCCGATCGGCGACCCGCCCGAACGAGGAACCCGTTCACCACGACCGCGTCACTCAGGCGGCGGCGCGTTCGGCGAGCGGGCGGCGCCGCAAGGCGGTGTCGGTCAGCGATCGCGGGGGGAGGGAGGCGGCCGGGTTGTACAGGTTCACCCCGGGCGGCACGATCGCGTCGATCCGGTCGAGCGTCGCGTCGTCCAGGGTCAGCGCGGCACCCTTGAGGAGGCCGTCGAGCTGCTCCATGGTCCGCGGCCCGATGATCGCCGAAGTGACGCCCGGGTGGGCCACGGTGAAGGCCACGGCGAGTTCCGGAAGGGTGCAGCCGATGCTCGTCGCGAGTTCGACGAGCTGCTCGACGGCGTCGAGCTTGGCGGCGTTCTCCGCACGCGCCGGATCGAAGAGCGCCGGTCGGAGCGCGGCGCGGCCGGTCGTCAGGTCGACGGGCCGGTCCTTGCGGTGCTTTCCGGTGAGGAAGCCGAAGGCGAGGGGGCTCCAGACGAGTGCGCCCATGCCGTGGCGCTCGACGACGGGCAGGAGCGAGGCCTCGATCCCACGGGCCAGGATCGAGTAGGGCGGCTGGGCGGTGCGGAACCGCCCGAGGCCGCGCCGCTCCGAGACGTGGTGCGCCTCGACGATCTCCTCGGCCGGGTAGTTCGAGCAGCCGAAGGCGCGGACCTTCCCCTGGCGCACGAGGTCGCTGAGCACCGAGAGCGTCTCCTCGATGTCCGTGGAGTGGTCGGGGAAGTGCACCTGGTAGAGGTCGATCCAGTCCGTGTCCAGGCGCCTGAGGCTGTCCTCGACCGCCTTGAGTATCCACCGCCTGGAGTTGCCACCGCGGTTGCGGCCCTCGCCCATCGGAAAGTGCACCTTGGTGGCGAGCACGATGTCGTCACGGCGCCCCCGCAGCGCCTTCCCCACGATCTCCTCCGACTCGCCCTGTCCGTACATGTCGGCGGTGTCGACGAAGTTGATCCCCTGGTCGAGGGCGGCGTGGATGATGCGGACGCAGTCGTCGTGGTCGGAGTTGCAGCCGTCCTGGAACATCATCGTCCCGAGGCAGTGGACACTGACCTCGATACCGGTTCCGCCGAGGGTGCGGTAGCGCATGGTGATGCTTCCTTACTGGGTCGACCGATGGGAGGGACCGACGGATCGTCGGATCGTCGGCCGCACGAGGAACCCTAGGAACTGGAGTCCGCTCTAGATCAACCCCCGATCACCCCCGGCTACGCTGGCGGCATGGCTGAGGTCACCCCAACACTGAGCATCGGAGAGGTCTCCGAGCGCACCGGCTTGAGCGTGCACGCGCTGCGCTTCTACGAGCACGAGGGCCTCTTCGTCAACCCCGTGCGCCGCGGGCCCGGCGGGCGCCGCGTCTACGGCCAGGACGACGTGGCCTGGCTGGACGTCTGCATCATCCTCCGCGCCTCGGGAATGCCCGTGACCGCGCTCCGCCGGTACGCCGACCTGGTCAGAGAAGGCGCCGGCAACGTGGAGGAGCGACTCGCGCTCATGCGCGAGCACCAGGAGCGCGTCACCGCCGAGATCAGCAGGCTCACCGAGTCCCTGGATCTGATCCGGTTCAAGGTCGGGGTGTACGAGGACCTCGTCGACCAGGGCGGCGCCGCCGCCCACCAATGTCATGCCCCGTCCCCTTCGGCCGAGGCGGACGGCATGCCGGTGCTTCAGCACGGAACAGCGGTGCGGTGACCGGTGGCGCGTCGAGCCGGCGGTCCGCCGGCTCGCCCGGCACCCACCGCACGACGCTCCACGGCCTCGGGAAGCGGGCGGACGGTTCGCCGGCCCGCACGTGTTCGGGGACGGGCAGGGGCAGTCGCGGAGTCAGGACGGGCAGCCACTCCCGCTCCTTGCGCAGCAGCGCCGGGGCACGTTCCGTGCGGGGCAGACGGACGGCCAACTCGTCGCCGAGACGCCACAGTTGGTTGTCCCACCCGGCGTCCGCCCGGTGCAGGCGCAGCCCGGCGAGATCCGGCTGCTGCTCCCGGAGAAGTCCGCGCACCAACGTCTCGTCGATCGTGAAGTCGGCCGTGCGAGGAGCCCCCGTTCCTGAGCTGTCTGCCGTCATTGTGTCCGGCGCGGCTCCGCCCGGGGTGCCTCGTTCGGGTGGTGACGGGTGGATTCCCTGGCGTACCGGCCGTGTTGGGCGTTACCTTGCGGTTATGACCGAGCTTGTCCGCCGTCGTCACGTCGACTTCGGCCGCCTGTCCAGTGCGAGCTGTCCGCTCGGCTGCTGACGCACGGTTCGCCGCGCGCGCCCTCGTTGTGCGCCGCGCTGTCGCCGTCCGGTCCCTGCGGGGGGCGTGACCCGGCCCGATGCCCCGTTCCACCCCGGCGGCCAGACCGCCGTCCGCCGCGCCCGCCTGCGCCCTGCGCTCTGTGCTCGACCCTCCACCCTGCCCTGAACCTCCGCCCTCGAAGGGGACTGCCATGACCGAATCCGGTACCGCCACCGAGCACTACCTCCGCAACAACGCCGCCTACGCGGTGGACTTCCAGGGGCCGCTGCCGCTGCCGCCGGCCCGCCAGAGCGCCGTCCTGGCCTGCATGGACGCCCGTCTCGACGTCTACGCGGTGCTCGGCCTCGACGAGGGCGACTCGCATGTGATCCGCAACGCGGGCGGCGTCGCCACCGACGACGCGATCCGCTCGCTGGCGATCAGTCAGCGCCTGCTCGGCACCCGGGAGATCATCCTGATCCACCACACCGACTGCGGGATGCTGACCTTCGGTGACGACGCCTTCCGCGAGTCGATCCGGGAGGAGACGGGCATCAAGCCGCCGTGGGCGGCGGAGGCCTTCGCCGACCTGGAAGCGGACGTCCGGCAGTCCGCCGCCCGGATCCGCAACAGCCCGTTCGTCCCGAAGACCGACGCCCTGCGCGGCTTCGTCTTCGACATCGCCACCGGCAAGCTCGAAGAGGTCGTCCTGTAGCGGTGCGATCCGCCCCCCGGTGCCCCGCCCCGCGCGGGCGGGGCACCGGGGGGCCTTGCGCGCCCGGTACGAGCTCACGTTGCTGGGGCGCAGGGTGCGGTGATGTTCTCGCGGCCGGATGTCGTTGGCTGCGTGGGCGGTGACGCCGGCTGGCTCGTCGTCGATCGGAGTCATGCCCTGCGGGGTGCGCGGGCGCTTTTGTTCGAGGGCCGGTTGCTCGCCGGCTCCCGGGAGCGGAACACCTCGAACGGGTAAGGGGGTTGACCCAGGAGGTAGGGGCCGCTCAGCCGAGGAAGACGGCCTCGACCTCGCGGCGCGCGTTGGTGAAGCAGAGGACTCCGTCGAGCAGCACGGGCATGCCGTGATTGTCCGGACTCAGGCTCATGGGGTAGGGCGGGGCCAGTGCGCGCCCGGTCGCCGCATCCCGTGTCATCAGCCCGATGTGCCCGATGGTGTAGACGGCTCCGTCCTTCACGAAGGGCGTGGTGAGCAGAGTTCCTTTGCTCGGTCTGCGTGGCCAGACGTCGTGCCCGGTGGCCAGGTCCACGGCCGCAATCCTGCTCGCGTTGTCGACGAGGAAGACGCGGCCGTCCGCCACGGTCGGGGAGAAGGTGATGTCGACGGTGCTCCAACGGGTCCGACCGTCGCCGGTGTCCACGACGTGCAGCTGATGTTCTGTGGTGCGCAGGAAGGCTGTTCCGCCCGCGACGGTGAGATCCGCAGGTGCACCCTCGAACCACTCGGACTTCCACCGGTCCGCGCCGGTGGACATGTTGATGGCGACGAGGCGCATGCGCGGCGAAACCACTTCGATCACGTAGACGGTGCGATCGGAAGCCGACCACACCTCGGACAGTGGGGCGTCCGTCGGGTGCAGCCACCTTCCGGTCCCGTCCTCCTCATGAAGCGCAGCCACGCAGTCCACGCTGCGGTCCGCACCAGGCTTCATGGAGCCCAGACCGATGACATGACCCTCTGCCGCCCGGGGCGTGGAAACCATGCGACAGGCCACCTCCGTCATGGCCCAGCGCCGTTGCCGTCGGAGCAGGTCCAACGCGGTGACGATGCCGTCCGGGCCGACCGTGAAGGCGGTTCCCCCGGAGGTGCTGGTCATGCCTTCATGGAGTCGGAATCCGGGGTTCCAACGATGCTGCTTTCCGGTGCGCAGATCATATGTGTTGACCTGCCGGTTCAGGCCCTGGAAACAGAGTTGGCCCGAATCCGCGTGAGGCCTGGAGTCATCTGCGGCCATGATGAGAGACCGTCGGCTCCCGTCATGGGCGTCGAGAACATGGAGACGACAGCCCTCGCCGACCACGAGTGAGCCGTTCAGGTTCAACGGCTGGCGGACCTTGGCCAGCTTGGATCGATCCTTCCCCGGTCCCGGTCGGACGCCGATCGGGACCGGCCCCCACGCCCGTGTAGGAAGGTGGGCTCTGCGACGTTTGCCACCGGCCACCTTCCTGCTTCCCCGGCCCGCCTTGGGCGATGGCGGCACCGGCGTGGTGTCGCGCCCCTTCGGGTGTGGCGGAGCAGGCTTCTCGGTTGGCGTGATCGGCCCCGAGGCCGGGCTTACCACGGTGACGCTGAGGTTCTGAGCCTGAAAGACGTGGCCGTTCACGATGGCATGGCCGGTCACCTGATTGCTCACCACGGCCGGGTGCAGAGACTTCTCCGGACTGCCCATCGGCGGACCCCCTTCCCGGTGTGGTGGGACCATCGGATACCCAGACTTACTCGATCTGCCCCGGCTCCTACCAATCGGCAGCCTCTCCAATCGGTATCGGTCTGCTCCGGGAGCGTCGGCCAAGCGTTCGGGGTTCGGTGAGTTCCCAGTTCGGACCGCATGGATGGGCATCGTCACGGTCTGGCCGGGTATCGAAATTCCACTCGATGAATCGTCTGTCAGTCCGATCGCTCGATCGGCCGGGTGAGTACGAGGTGGTCCGGGGTGGTCGGGCCCCTTCTCGCCGGATGCCTTGCCTGTCACGGACGTTGGCGTGTTCGCGGCGTCCGGGCGGCAGTAGGGTGGGCGGATGATCTCTCTGCCGGAAGACCAGCCGCGACGGATCAGCGAAGGTGAGCGCGACGCGGGTGTGCGGCGTCTCCAGGAGGCGTACGCCGAAGGGCACCTCTCGCACGAGGAGATGGACGGCCTGCTCCAGCAGGCGCTCACCGCCGCGACGCACGGCCAACTCGCGCGGGCGCTGGCCTCGCTCCCGGCGGAGGACGCGGGCACCACGTCCGCGATCGGCGCCGTCAGTGGCCGGATCCTGCGGCGCGGCGTGTGGCGGGTGCCGCGGGTCCTCAAGGTCGAGTCGGCGCTCGGCAGGGTGCAACTGGACCTCTCCCGGGCGGTGTTCGAGCATCCGGTGGTCGACATCGAGCTGCACCTCGGCACCGGCCGGGCCAAGATCACGGTGCCGCGCGACGCGGTCGTCGACATCGAGGGCCTGCGCGCCGGGTGGAAGGACACGCTCTACCGCCCCCGGCGAGGGGCCGGCTCCGGTGGGCCGACGATCCGGATCTCCGGGGCCATGGGGATGGGACGGCTGAAGGTACGCCACGCGCGGCGTTGAGGCCCCGCGGGCCCCGGGGGTGGGTTCTGTGGAGGGCGCGTGTCCGGTCCCGAGGGCTTCCGGGGCCGCGTGCCACCGGGCGGGCCCCGCACCACAGCGGCGCGGTGCGACAGGGGCCGGTGGCAGCGGGCAGGATGTGCGGGTGGACAAGGTGAGCATCAGCGACGAAGACCGCCGACTTCTCGGAGCCTGGGCTGCCGACTGCGCCGAGCGGGTGCTGCCGCTGTTCGAGGCGAAGGCTCCCACCGACACCCGCCCCCGCGAGGCCGTCGAGGGCATCCGCGTCTTCACCCGCGACGGGAAGCGGACGGCCCGGCTGCGCTCGGTCGCCGTCGCGGCGCTCGCCGCCGCACGGGACGTCGACGATCCGGTGGCCGCGGCGGCCGCCCGCGCCGCCGGCTACGCCGCGGCGAGCCCCTACATCCACCCGATCGCCACCCCGCACCAGGCGAAGCACGCCCTCGGACCGGCGATGTACGTGGCGCACGCCCGTGAGCTCGCGGCGGACGGCGACGCCGGTGCCGGTGCCGGTGCCGGTGACGAGGAGATCCGCTGGGCGATCGAGCACGCGCCGCCGGCGGTCGGCGGGATCCTGCGGCAGATGCCGCTCTTCGTCCCCGGTCGCAGCCGGCTGGACGCGTACCGCCACCGGCTCGAAACCGCCCTGCGGGGCTGAGCGGAGGGCCGGCGGCCGCCGGGCGGGCCGCGGCCGGGGCCGCTCCCACTGATGCCGCACCGGTGGGCGCCCGTCGGGCGTCGCCGCGACCGGCGGGGGCGGCGGACCAGCAAACCCCCGCGCATGACACTGTGACGCAGATCACTCCCGACGCAGAACCTGCGCGCCGGATCCGTCGTCTGGCTGGTGTGAGATCACGCAGGAGAGCACTGGACGAGCTGGACGAGGAACGCCTCCTCCGGCTGGTGGCCAGGGGCGACCGCAGGGCGTTCGACGAGCTGTACCGGCGCACGTCGCCGTGGCTGGCGGTGCGGTTGCGCCGCCGCTGCGCGGACGAGCAGATCGTCGCCGAGGTCATGCAGGAGACCTATCTGGCGGTGTGGCGCGCGGCCGGCGCGTTCGCCGGGAGCGCGGTCGGCGGGTCGGCCGTCGGGTGGCTGTGGACGATCGCGGCGCGCCGCCTCGTCGACGCCTTCCGGCGCCGTGCCCATCACGCCGAACCACCGGTCGCCGCCGCCGGGTCGGCGATGGCGCCCGCGGCGGAGGAGGAGGTGCTGGCCAGGACCGTCGGCGGCGACGTCGGCGACGCTCTCCGGCAACTGGCGCCGGAACTCCGGCAGGTGCTGCAGGCCATGGTGCTCGACGGGCTCTCCGTCCGGGAGACCGCCGTCCTGCTCAGACTGCCCGAGGGCACGGTCAAGACACGTGCCCGACGGGCCCGGATCGCGATGCGGGAGGCGATGGCATGAGCGCGGAGCATGCGTCGACGCGGTTGATCGACGAGTACGCACGCGGTGACACGGCGATGGCCGCGGACACGGTGTGGGCCCTGGAGGCCCATCTGGAGACCTGCGCCCCGTGCCGCGGCCGCCTGTCGGCTGCCGTGGCGACCGGGGCACCCGGCATCGCCGCGCTCGTCGACACCGTCCGGGCCGGTCTGGAGCCGCAGCTGGACGCGGCCGTCAGGGCGCCCTCGCGGCGGCACCGCCCGAGGTGGGCGCCGGCCTGGATGCCGCCGGCGATGACGCCGTGGCTGGCCATGGCCGTCCTGGTGAGCCTGGTGGCGCTGGTGCTGGACGTGGCCGGGCCGCCGTCGCTCTTCGGTGAGGCCTCACCCGTGCTGCTGGTCGCGCCCGTGCTGCCGCTGTGCGGTGTCGCGGCCTCGTGGTCGCGCGGCCTGGACCCGGCGTACGAACTGACGGCCTCCACCGCCCGGGCCGGGCTGCCCCTGCTCCTCAGGCGCACCACGGCGGTACTCCTCGTGGTGCTGCCCGCTCTCCTGGCGGTGGGGTGGCTGACCGGCGCCACGACGGCCGCGCAGTGGCTGCTGCCCTCGCTGGCGTTCACCTCCACCGCCCTGGCGCTGGGCAGCGTGATCGGCGTGACCCGCGCCGCCGGCGCGCTGGTGGCCGGGTGGGGCGCCGTCGTCGCGGCACCCGCATGGGTCGCCGGCGACGTCCCGCTCGCCCTGCGGCCGGACGGGCTGCCCGTGTGGGGACTGCTCCTCGCCCTCGGCACCGGCGCCGTGATCGCCCGCAGAAACGCCTACTCGACGCTGTGAAAGCCTTGTTGACCCTCGGAGGGACCCACCGCATGACACCCACCACGAGCGCGGTCGACACCGCGCCGAAGACCTACGCCTGGGAGGTCCGGGCCACCGGCCTGAGCGTCCGGGCCGGGCGGAGGAAGCTGGCCGTCGACGGGCTCGACCTCTCCCTGGGCACCGGCACCCACGGCCTGCTGGGCCCCAACGGAGCGGGCAAGACCACCCTGATCCGGGCCCTGGCCACCGTGTTGCGCCCCGCCGGCGGTGAACTGGAGCTGCTCGGCGACTCCGTGGGCAGGATCGGCGACCACCGCGCGCTGCGCCGCCGGATCGGCTACCTGCCGCAGGAGTTCGGCTACTACAAGCGCTTCACGGTACGCGAGTTCGTCGAGTACATGGCCTGGTTGAAGGAGGTCCCGAAGGCCGACATCCCCGGCGCCGTCCAGCGGGCCGTGGAGCGGGTGGGCCTGGCGGACCGCGCCGACCAGCGGATGAGGACGCTGTCCGGCGGCATGCTGCGCCGGGCCGGCATCGCCCAGGCCATCGTCAACGACCCGATGCTGCTGCTGTTGGACGAGCCGACGGTCGGCCTGGACCCGGCGCAGCGGCTGCGGTTCCGCGAGCTGCTGCAGGAACTGGGCCGCGACGCCTGCGTGGTCGTCTCCACCCACCTGGTCGAGGACGTCGCGGCGGCCTGCACCGACGTGGTGCTCTTCGCCGACGGCCGGCTCGTCTTCCAGGGCACCCCGGAGGTCCTCGCCGCGGCGGGCAGCTCCGAGTACCCGGGCGACAGCCCCCTGGAGCGCGGCTACTCGGCGCTGCTCAGCAACTCCGAGCAGCGCGGGGGCACCTGGTGAACGGACGTGTGCTGCGGACCGAGCTGAGGCGCTCGGCCGCCCCGTGGGGCGGCATCCTCATCCTGGGGGGCAGCCTGGCGGTGCTCTGCCTGATCAACGGGATCTGGTGGCAGGGCACCGCGGGGTGGACGGCCCAGTGGACCTCGATGGCCATGTGGACCCGGTACCTGCTGGGCTTCTGGTGGCCGCTCGTGGTGGGCCTCGGGGCGCTGTACGGGCTGCGCGACTCCCGTTCGCGGATGACCGAACTGCTGACGACCACACCGCGGCCGGCCTGGCGCCGTGCGGTGCTGCCGGCCGGTGCGACGGCGCTCGCGCTGGTGGCGGGTTTCGGCCTCCTCGTCCTCGTGGGCGGAGTCCAGGTGGTCCTCGGTGGCACCACCTACCTGCCCCTCGGGTGGTTGCCGATCTCGCTGGTGGCGGTGCTGGCCCTGGTCGCCGGCGCCGTGTTCGGGATGGGCGTCGCGCGGGCCCTGCCCTTCGCGCTCACCCCGCCGGCCCTGGTGATGGTCGTGCTCCTGATGGTGGACGCCCTGCTGCGGCCGGTCGTCGAGGGGGAGCGGCCGACGAGCCACGCGCCGAACGTGCTCGCCCAGTTGTCCCCGGTGACCCCGGACCCGCGGGAGATGCTGCTGACCCTGTCCGGCTCCGTGCACCTCGGCCAGACGCTCTGGCTGCTCGGTCTGCTCGCCACCGGCTTCGCGCTGCTGGTCGCCGCGACCCGCCGGGCCCGGCTGCTCGCGGTGGTGCCCGTCCTGGTCGGCGCGGCCCTGGCGCTGCTGGTCCTGCCGGCCCATCCGCGCGACACCTACGTCGTCGACCGGGCCGCCGCGACCCTGGTCTGCGACGGTCCGGTGTGCGTGACGCAGGCGAACCGGTACCGGCTGCCCGAGCTCGCGCCGCACGGCAAGGAGGCGTTGCGCCTGCTGCGCGACGCCCTGGGCGACCGGGCGCCGGGCTCGGTGCGGGAGGACACCGCACTGCGCGCGCTCGGCGCGAACCGTGCGCTCTCCGCCGACGTGGTGCTGGTCGACTTCGACGAGACGCTGATGACCCGTGCGACGGGCAAGGAGCTCACCCGCGTCCTGGTCGCCCAGGGCCTGGCGCCGAACTGCCGCGGGCACAACGCCCGGGAGGGCGGGGGGCTGGCGGACGTCGCCGCCCAGAGCCTCGCCGCGAGCTGGGCCCTCGGTGATCCCCGCCTCGAACCGCTGGAGGCGAAGGACGCGGACCCGTACGCGCGCACGGCATGGACGAGGGCCGACGCGGCCTGGGAGAAGCTGGCGGCGCTGCCGCCGGCCGAGCAGCGCGCGCGGATGGCCGAGGTGCGCGCCGCCTCGCTCTCCTGCGCGCCGGGCGATCCCCTGGCGGCCCTGGTGGGAGAGGCGTCCTGATGAGGTGGCTGACGCTGTACGCACGTTCACGGCAGGTGCCCGTCTCGGCCGCCGCGGTCACGCTCACCGCAGTGGCCCTCTGGTCCCTCGCCCCGGGCAGCGGCGAGGGACCGGTGGACCTGCCGACCGTGGTCCTGGTGCTCACGGCGAACGTGGCGGCCGCCGCGCTGGGGCTCGGCGGGCAGGACGTCATGCTGGACCGGACGGCCGCGATCCGGTGGGTGCTCCGCCGGGCGGTGCACGTGCTGCTGATCGGCACGGTCGCCGGTGCGGCGCTGCTGGCGGTCCAGGCGGCCGGCCCGGAGCTCGCCGCCACCGCGGTCCTCGTCCGGGACGCCGCCGGGCTGGTCGGCCTGGCCGCGCTCGGGGCGGCGGTGTTCGGGGCGCAGTTCGCGTGGACCCTGCCGACCGGCTGGCTCGGGATCCTCCTCTTCGGCACGGTGCCGGCCGGCCGGGTGGGCGAGGTGGTCGGCTGGATGTTCATGCCGGCCGGCACGACGGCGGCCACCTGGACGGCGCTGATCCTGCTGGTGACCGGCACCGTGTCGTACGCCGTGGCCGGACCGCGACGGTAACCGGCACCCGCGTCCAACCAGGCCCGGCCGCCCCCGGCCCGCCCCGATCGAGGGGGCGGGCCGGGGGCGCTCCGGCCGTTGCCGGCCCTGGCCGATTCGTGCGGCCGGTCGCCGTAATCCGCTTGGGCGGCGTCCGGGTCGCTGGTTAGCGTGGCTCGTATGACGCAGAATCCGGTACCCGCAGACTGGCGCGCGGTCAACCGCGCCAATTGGGACGAGCGCGTCCCGATCCACACCTCCGGCGCGTTCTACGACGTCCCCGGCTTCGTCGCCGGGAGGGAGGCGCTCCGGGACTTCGAGCTCGCCGAGGTCGGCGACGTCAGCGGGAAGACCCTGGTCCACCTGCAGTGCCACATCGGCCTGGACACGCTCGCGTGGGCCCGGCACGGAGCCACCGTCACCGGCCTCGACTTCTCCGAGCCGGCGATCGCCGTGGCCGACGGCCTGGCCGAGGAGATCGGCGCGGGCACGGCCCGCTTCGTCGCCGCCGACGTGTACGACGCCGTCGACGTGCTCGACGCGCAGACCTTCGACATCGTCTACACCGGCCTGGGCGCGCTGTGCTGGCTCCCCGACCTCGACCGCTGGGCCCGGACGGCGGCCGCGCTGGTCGCCCCCGGCGGCTTCCTCTACCTGGCCGAGTTCCACCCGTTCGCCGACATCCTGGCCGAGGACGGCCGGACGGTGGAGACCGACTACTTCCGGCGCGACCCGATGGTCTGGGACGAGTCCGGCACCTACGCCGACCTGGGCGCCGAGACCACCGCGAACGTGACGGTCGAGTGGCAGCACGGCATCGGCGAGGTCGTCAGCGCCCTGGTGGCGGTCGGCCTGCGCGTGGAGTTCCTGCACGAGCACGACTTCACCCTGTTCCCCCGCTTCCCCGTCCTGGAGTCGGAGGAGGGGGCCTACCGCTTCCCCGAGGGGCACCCGCGCACCCCGCTGATCTACTCGATCCGGGCGACCAGGGCGGTGTAGGCGGGCGGACCCCCGGCGCCGGTCGGAGCGGGGACGCCCCCGGAAACGGCGCTGCCGCGCCGCCCGGTGGTCCGGGCGGCGCGGCAGGCTCTCCGTCTCCGCGGAGCGGGCCGGGGCCGAGGGCTCAGGCCGAGAAGTAGCCGATCAGGTCGGCGACGACGTCGGTGGCGCCCCACTGGTTGGTGAACGACACCCGCCCGTCCACCACGGGCACCATCACCAGCGCGGACACGACCTCGCCCGGCCGGTAGTTGATGTTCGAGGCGTCCGGACGCTCCGTCCCGTGCGGGTAGACCGTCAGGAAGCTGGTGTCGGTCGGCCACACCACGGTGACGTTCATCAGCACCTCGGTGACGCCGGTCGAGGGCACACCCTCGACCCCGGCCACCTTCAGGCTGACCACGTCGCCCGCCCCGCCCAGCGCGCCGATCCGGGCGCCCTCGCCGGTGCGGGTGTCCAGCAGCCGCACCAGGTCGGACGCCGAGTAGGTGGCGCCCTTGGCGGAGTAGTACCCGACGACGTCGACCCCGAGGTCGATCTCGCCCCAGGCGTTGTACAGGTCCACCTTGCCGTCCGTGCCCACCGGGACGGTCACCAGGTTGGAGACGTTCTGCCCGGTGGTGAAGTTGACGTTCGACGCGTCGGGCACCGCCTGGCCGTGCGGGTACGCCGTGACGAAACCGGTCTGGGTGGGGTTGACGGCGGTCACGCTCATGACGACCGCCGTCACGCCGGTGGCCGGGACGCCGGCGACCCCGGTCACCTTGAGCGGCACCACGCCGCCCCAGCCGACCCGGCCGGCGGGCGCGCCGACGCCCGAGACGGTGTTGAGGATGCGCGTCGGGTTGACCGGGCTCAGCAGGGAGCCGGCGCCGCCGTCCGTGTAGTACCCGGCGACGTCGACGCCGAGGTCGACCTCGCCCCAGGCGTTGCGCAGGTCCACCTTGCCGTTGGACAGCGGCACGGTCACCAGGTTGGGCACGTTCTGCCCGGCCGCGAAGCTGACGGTCGGCAGGTCGGGCACCGGCCGGCCGCTCGGGTACACCGAGATGGCGCTGTTCCGGGTGGGGTTGACGGCCGTCACGTTCAGCACGACCGCGGTGACGCCGCTGGCCGGGATCCCGCCGACGCCGGCGACCTGCAGCGTCACCACACCGCCCTGACGGACCCGGCCGGCGGGGGCGCCGACGCCCGAGACGGTGTTGAGGATGCGGGACGGCGGGACGGGGACGAACCGGCCCTTGGCCGGGGTCTGGGCGGCCTTGACGGTGAACGCGTTGGCGAGGACCGTGCGGTAGCCGTCGGCCTGGATGTCGTAGCCGCCCGGCGCGAGGCCGTTGGTGTCCACCAGGACGTGCAGCGAGGTGCCGTCGGCGTTGACCGAGAGCGGGGTCACGGACGGCTGGGTCGGGACGCCGTCGCGGCGCAGACCCAGCTTGCTGCCCAGGGTGAGGCCGCTGCCGCGGATCTCCACCTGGACCCGCGTCCCGGCGGCGCCGGTGGCGGGGCTCACCGCGCCCACCGTCAGGGGGTTCGCCGGACCGGTGCAGTTGGGGTACTCGCAGGTGCCCTGGAAGCTGTACTCGATCGGCGTCGCGGCCCGGCCCGGACCGATCACCAGGACGGCCCGGCCGCCCTCGGCGGAGCTGGTGCTCTGGCACCGGGCCCCGAACACGCCGGAGCTGTTGCCGCACTGGTAGCTGAGGTCGCCGGTGGTCCACCTGCCGGGGCTCAGCAGCCAGACGAAGGGCTGGACGCCCGCGGTCGCGCTGGTGACGCCGGACACCGTGAACGACTGCGAGGGCTGCATGTCGATCACCGCGCAGTACGCGGTGGCGGACTCGGTGAACACCCCGCTCCGGGTCGGGAACCCGGCGATCGACGCCTGGTGCGCGGTGCACTCCGGTGCCCAGCCGCTCGACGTGCCGACCGTCCACGTGTCCACGTTGGCGTGGATCGTGGTGCCGCTGTACCCGGCCGCGACCACGACCACGGTGTACGAGGTCGAGCCGGTGAGCTGGCAGGGGTTCACGGCGCCGGCCCACTGGGTGCAGACGTACGTGCCGTCGGCGTCGACGACCTGCGACTCGACCGTGCCGTCCGCGGTGCGCGCCGCCAGCCACAGCTTGTCCGTGGCGGCGGCGGTGACCCGCACGCACCGGGCGTCCAGCGCCGAGGTGAGCTCGATCGGGAGGGACGGTCCGCCGAAGGCGGTGGACGCCGGCGTGAGGCAGTTCGCGGTGGGCGAGATGTCCCGCCGCACCACCTTGTAGGTGTCGCCCCAGGTGCTGTTGGTCAGCAGCGCCGTGTACGCCACGCCGGGGCTGAACCGGCAGTTGAAGGCCGAGCTGCTGCCGGTGGAGCAGACCACGGTGCCCTGCGGGTCCACCACCTGCACCGAGGCGTTGACCCGGTTGGCGGTGTTGGTGTAGTCGAACTGCTCGGCGGTGGAGTGCCGGTCGGCCGGCAGGCCCAGGCAGGCCTGCTTCACGGTCGCGGTGAGCGTGAACTCCGCGCCCCAGCTGCCATCGTAGGGGCTCTGCGGCCAGGCCAGGCAGCCGGCCGTGTCGCCGGTCCGGTGAACCACCAACTGGTAGGCCTGGCCCGGCACGCCGGTCAGCACCACGCGGAACGGCGCGGTACCGGTCAGCCGGCAGATCGCCGACGGGTAGCCCTCGTTGCCGCACTGCTTGGCGCCGGCCGCGTCGAAGACGGTGGCGGTGGCGTTCCCGTCCGTCGTCGGCGGCCGGTTGAGCAGGTAGACGCCGGTCCCGGTGGCCGTCGGCAGGATCAGGCAGTCCGCCCGGCCGCGCGCGCCGAAGGTGCCCGCGGCCGCGCCGGAGACCAGTCCGTCGTCCTTGCCGGCGGTGCAGCCCCGGGTCTCGCCGTCCGAGCGGAACACCATGCCGAACGCCGGGTTCTCGAACGTCCGGGCCTCAAGTGCCCAGGTGTAGGTTCCGGGTGTCAGGTCGCAGCCGACGCCCTGGTAGCAGTCGCCGGTGAGCCGGACGCCGTCGGCCGTGTACAGCTCGCCGGACAGGGTGGTGCCGTCGGCCGTGACGGGTGCGAAGGAGTACGTGCCGGCCGCGGTGACGTGGAGGAGCCGGCAGCGCACCGTCGAGCTGAGGTCCGGGGCGGACCCGAACGCCTGCGGTTCGACCGTCAGGCAGCCCTCGGCCGGGGCGAGTCGCTCCACGGCGAGGTTGTAGGCCACCGAATCGCCCCACGTGCGCTGCACCAGGACCCGGAACGGTGCCGGGCCGGCGAGCTTGCAGACGACCGGGTCGCCGAAGCTGTGCGCGCACAGCTCGGTGCCGGTGGCGTCGAAGACCTGCTCGTTGGGCAGACCGGAGACGTACGTCCGCAGCGTGTCGCCGGCGGCGAGGTCCAGCGTGTAGCAGTCGCCCGCGGAGCCCTGGGACAGCGTCCGGGAGAAGGCGTTCCGCGTGCCGAGCCTGCGGTCGGCGGCGGTCACCGCGGTGCAGCCGGTGCCGGAGAGCAGCGGGAGGTAGGACAGCGAGACGCCGTTGGACCGGAAGTCGCCGTTGCGGACCGCCAGCGTGTACGTGCCCGCCTGGCCGGTGGCGCAGCGCAGCACGGTGGAGAGGTTGGCGCAGCTGACGGCGGTGCCGTCCGGCGCGGTCAGTTGCGGGTAGACCGCCGAGTAGACCGCGACGGCCTGGACGAAGACCACGTCCTTGGGCTGCGCCAGCGTGAAGGTGACGGTGGCCGTCCTGTCCGGGTCGATCACGCAGGTGGCGACCGTGCCGGGAGTCAGCGACGCCGGACAGGGACCGGTCGGGTCGGCCGCCTTGAGTGCTTGGACGGCGGCGTCGCGCGCGGCCTTCGGGTCCACCGCGGGCGGTGCCGGGGCCGTCGGGCCGGCGGTGGGCACCGGCTCCGCGGTGGTGCTCGGGCTCTGCCCGGCGGGCTCGCCCGGTGCGGCGGTCGGCGTGGTCGTCGGCGTGGTCGTCGGCGCGGCCGCCGGCTCGCTCGCGGACGAGGTGGCCGCGGGCGGATTCACCGCGGCGGCGGCCGGGTTGATCTGGCCCATCAGCGTGGCCAGCACGGCGAACAGCAGGACGGCGGGCGTGGTGGTGACCGCTCGTATCCGTCGGTGTCGCACACGTCTGCCTGACGGCAGCATGCTCATCTCTTCCCCCATCTCAGGACGTACCTGACTGACTTTCATCGACCGCTGCGGGAGCTCGGCGCAGCCGGGATTCTAGCGAGCCGGAACGACATTGTGATCATGTGCTCCGGCAGGGACGAGGGTGCCACGGGAACCCCGCGTGCGCGACGGGGATAATTCGGGCCGGCCCGGCGCGCCGTGCTCTCGCTGTCGTCGGCGGACCCTTGGGGCGGGAGTGTGCCGACGGTCCGGTGCCCCGTCCGGCGGCCGTTCACCGGGCTCTACGGGCTTGGACCGGGCCGGGGCGGATTCCCGGGGAACGACGCCGGGGCGGCGCTCGGTCGAGCGCCGCCCCGGTTCCGTCGGTGGGGTGTCAGTAGTAGATGGTGTAGGCGACGTCGGTGCGGCCCGCGTAGGCGTAGCTCAGTGCGAAGACGTGGGTGCTGGGGCGGAAGATGCCGAAGGTGGTGCGGCCGGTGCCGAGCCAGTCGCCGACGACCGGGAGGTCGCCCTTCTCGCCGTAGACGGCGGTGGAGACGCTGCCGTCGTCGTGGCGCAGGATGAAGAGGTTGGGGTCGCCGGCGTTGCGGCCGGGCCGGAACAGGCCGAACTGGGCGTGGTGGACGCCGTCCCAGTCGCCGACGACGGGGAGGTCGCCGGGGTCGCCGAAGCGCATGGTGGAAACGCTGCCGTCGTCGTGGCGCACGGCGAGGAGGCCGGCGCTGGGCCGGTAGACGGCCAGCTGGTCGTTCCGGCCGCGGTCCCAGGCACCGACCACCGGGATGTCCCCCGGGTCGCCGAACTGGACCGTCGAGACGGAGCCGTCGCCGTGCCTCAGGGCGAAGGTGGAGGTGCTGGGACGGTAGATGCCCGACTGGCACTGGCAGGTGTTGTCCCAGTTGCCGACGACGGGGAGGTCGCCCGGGTCGCCGAAGCTCCAGTTGCTGGACGGCGTCGAGTCGGACTTGTTGTACGAGAGCGCCCAACGGCCCTTGTCGAACAGGCCGTTGTGGCTGGTCGGGCCGCCGAAGTAGCCGGTGAACGGCACGCCCGCCTGCGGGCCCGCGACCCGTGCGGCCTGCGAGCTGCTCGCGGAGCGGCCGTGGTCGTCGGTCACCGTCTCGGTGATCGTGTAGGTGCCGCCGACGCCGTACTCGTGGGTGAGCGGCGCGGGCGTGTTCGGGCCGTCGACGACGGCGGGGGCGCTGCCGTCACCGAAGTCGAAGACGTGCCGGACGACCGGCCAGGGGCTGGTGGTCTGGGCCTGCACCGTGACCTGGGCGCGGGACCGGTCGCCGTTGCCCCAGCTGAACTGCGGCCTGAGGTCCGGGACCGGAGCGATGGTCACCTTGCTGGTGGCCGTGCGGACCACGCCGGACTGGCTGGTGCCGGTCAGCGTCGCCGTGTAGGTGCCGGCGGCCGGGTAGTCGTGGTCGGGGAAGCTGATCCCGGACTGGACGACGAGGGGCGCGCTGCCGTCCCCGAAGTCCAGCGTTCCGGTGCCCGACCAGCCGGCCGAGAAGTCGCCCCAGAAGGACGCGTTGAGCGGGTGGTCCCGTACGGGCGCCGGGCGGCCGCTCAGCTGGACGTGCAGCGGGTCCTGGAGTTCGATGGCTCCCCGGTCCCGGAAGCCCGAAGGGGCGGTGTTGGGGAGGGGGTGGTCGGCCGGCGCCCGGTCGTAGAGGTCGGTGGCCAGCATGCCGGGGGCGGTCGGGTCGGCCGCGTCCGTCAGGCCGACCGTGCCGGCCGGCTCGTACTCCATCGCCTGGTTGAACTGCGGGTTCGCGTCGTTGTCGTGCGCGCCCTGCCCGGTGGCCCGGAAGTCCGCGGGGGTGGCGTAGGACGTGCCGCCCCAGGAGTAGGAGACCGGGCTCGACCGCACGACCGAGTTGTAGTCGACCTTGGTGCCCTGGGTGGAGCCGGCCGACACCACCAGCGGGGTCGCCGTGGGATAGGTCCCCGTGCACTGGGCGGCGGGCCACTTGTAGAGGATGTTGTTCTCGACCACGGCCCCGGTGGAGGTCCCGGCGAGCTCCAGGTCGGTCTGGCAGTTGCGGGCGAAGGTGTTGCCCACCACGATCGTGCCGGGCGCGTCGGTGGCGATCACGCCCCGGCCGGTGGCCTCCACGATCTGGTTGGTGGTGACGACGGTGCCGCTCACCCCGGCCTCGACGGCGACGCCGGCGACGGGCGCGCCGTAGGAGCGGGTGCGGCTGACCGTGACGTCCGCGCTGGTCCCGGTGACCCGGATGGTCGGGGTCGCCTCGGGGTAGGCCCGGACGCCGTTGAAGACCGGGTCGCCGCCGGACACGTCGTTCCGGTCCAGGACGATCCGCGCGGAGTCCTTGACGAGCACGGCCTCCTGCGGGGCGGCGAGGCTGAGACCGGTCAGGGTGACGTCGTGCACGCCGTCGAACACGAAGGCGTGCGGCGCGGGGGTCTCACCCTGGCCCCACGAGTCGGTCCCCGCGAACGAGGACGGCGAGTCGTAGGGGATGTCGCCCTTGAAGACGATCGGCTTGCCCGGCAGGCCGGAGCGCTTGATCGTGACCTGGCCGATGAGCCGGAGGTTGGGCGCGATCTGGACGGTCTGCCCCGGTTCGGCCGCGTTCGCGGCGGCCTGGACGGTGCAGAACGGCTGGGCCTGGGTGCCGGTGCCGCCGTCGGAGCAGTTCGCGTCGTGGGCGTTGTTCACGTGGAGCACGGAGGCGCTCGCGGCGTGGGCGGTGAACGGCAGCACGGTCCCGGCGACCGCGGAGCCGGCGATCGCGACGGCCAGGCCGACGCGACGGGATATTGCCATGGGCGGTTTTCCCCCTGATATGACACAGCATGAAGTACGGCGCGATCCAGACAGGCGCGCCGACAGAAGCCCTTCGCAGGAACACTGCGGAACAGGGCGGCACAAGTATCCACGAGCCCTTCGCGCCGTCTCAACGGGGTATCCCGTCGGCGCGGACGACGCGGGCGGGCGGACGCGGGCGCACGGACGTGGTGGAAACACGCCAAGATCGGTTTGTGATCGTTGTCCCCGGACGCGGCTCCCACCTGCGCGATCGCTGTCGCAGACTGGCGGGACGCGGTGGCCGGTCGGCCGCCGCGTCCTTGTCCCGGCCGACCGTAGGACTGCCACTGTGACCGAGCGCGTTCTCACTCCCCGCAACCGGGGCTTCCTCTTCCTCGACTCCCACCCGGCGGGCTGCCGGCAGCTGGTGGCCGACATGTGGCAGAGCTGCCCCGCGCCCGCGGACGCGCCGGAGAGCGCCGGACCGGTCGCGCTGATCATCGGCTCCTCCGCCGGGTACGGCCTCGCGGCCACGCTCGCCGGGCTCAAGCGCGCCGGCATTCGCGGGATCGCGGTGTCCTTCGAGAAGGCGCCCACCGAACGGCGCACCGCCACGGCCGGCTGGTACCGCACCGCCGCCACCGCGGACATCGCCCGCACCGCCGGGCGGGACATGGTCTTCCTCAACGGCGACGCGTTCTCCGACACGATGAAGGAGCAGGTCGCCGACCTCGTCGAGCAGCGCTTCGGCGGCAGGCTGGACTACCTGGTCCACTCGGTGGCCGCGCCCCGCCGCACCGACCCCGACACCGGCACCACCTACTCCTCCGTCCTCAAGCCGATCGGCCGGGCGAACCGCACCAGGACCCTCGTCTTCGACGGCGAGGGCGTTCCCGAGGTCCGCGAGGTCGAGACCGGACCGGCCGAGGGCGACGACGTCGAGCAGACCGTGGCCGTGATGGGCGGCGCGGACTGGGAACGCTGGATCGACCACCTCGCCGGCCGGGGCCTGCTCGCCGAGGGCTTCGCCACCGCCGCGCTGTCGTACATCGGCTCGCCGCTGACGGCGGCGATCTACCGGCAGGGCACCATCGGTGTGGCCAAGGCCCATCTGGAGTCCACCGCGCGCACGCTGAACGAGCGGCTCGACAGGACGGTGGGCGGGCGGGCCGTGACCTCGGTCAACGGTGCCGCCGTCACCCAGTCCTCCACCGCCATCCCGGGCATCGCCCTGTACACCGGGCTGCTGCGCGGTGTCCTGGGCGAGGGCGTGGTCCCGCCGATCCGTCAGCTCGCGGCCCTGTGGGACCAGCTCACCGGCGCGGCCCCGCTCGCCACGGACGACGAGGGCCGGATCCGCCTGGACACCTGGGAGCTCACCGACGACGTCCAGGCGGCCGTCGCCGAACGCTGGGAGGCGGCGACCACCGCCACCATCGCCGACCTCGCCGACCTCGACTGGTTCCGCGCCGAGGTCCACCGCCTGTACGGGTTCTCCGTCCCGGGCGTCGACTACTCCGCCGCCGTGGCCACCGACACCCCCTGGCCCGACCACACCGCCTGACCAGGTCCGGAGGAACACCGGGGACCGGCTCCAGGATCTCGCGCGCCGGTCCGCGGACGACGACGGCGCTCGGCGCAGCACGACCCGCCCGGATGTCGCGGGCTCAGCCCCATTCGATCCGCCGGCCCTCGGCGCTGACGACCATCCGCAGCCGCTCGCCCGTGGGCTCACCCGCGACGCGCCATCGGGTGATCAGCTCGGCCACGGAGTCCCAGAGCCGGACCGGCCCGCCCTGCCGGACCAGCCACCGGCCCCCGTCCTCGAACAGCACCGCCCATGACCCGCCGTCCACGTCCACCAACACGTGTTCGGTGCGTTCGTTCCTGGAGATGGCGAAGTACTGGGCGGTGGGCGCCGCGAACTGGGCCACGAACCGGGCCTCCCACTGGTCCAGCACGTCAGCGCCGATGCCCGTCGGACGGGCCTCGCCCTGGTCGAGCGCGGGCAGCATGCCGAGTGGCGGGGGCATGTGCGGGCGGGCGAGCATGAACGACACACCGCCGCCGAGCACCGGACCGGCTGCCGTGCCGTCCTCGGCCACCGTGAGCCGCACCAGCTCGGAAGCGTTCATCCAACCGCCCACGGTCACCAGGATCTCGCCGCCCGGCCGGGTCTGCGCGATCCACTCGGCCGGAACGGTCCGGACCCCGCACGTGGCGATGATCCGGTCGTACGGCGCCCCCTCGGCGTGACCGGCGAGCCCGTCACCGGTCACCAGCCCGGGCCAGTGGCCGAGCCCTCCCAGCGCCACGGACGCCCGAGCCGACACGTCCGCGTCCACCTCGATCGATGTCACCCGGTCATCACCGAGGACGTGCGTCAGCAACGCAGTCGAGTAGCCGGTGCCGGTGCCGATCTCCAACACGGACATGCCGGGCTGCACCCGCAGGTCTTCGAGCATCCGGACCACCAGACCGGGCAGCGTCGAAGACGAGGTGGGCACCTGCGCCAACCGGCCCTCGACCTGTCGGGGCACCACACAGCCCGCGAGTTGCGTCACCAACGTGTCGTCCTCGTACACGCGGTCGATCAGCTCGGGTGACTTCTCGAGCGACACGGGCCGGTACCACCCGTCGCCGTCGTACTCGAACCAGCCGTTCCGCAGGAACGCCTCACGCGGGACAGCCAGAACCGCCGCTTCCCACTCGGCGGTTCGGATCACCCCCGCTTCCTTGAGCCGTGCGGCCAATACCGCCCGCAGTCCCTCGGAGTCGTTCACCCGGTTACTCCGTTCTCCAGAAGACCGGCGATGGCGGACGTGATCGGAAGGCCCGCCGCGTGCTCCAGCCACGCCCATTGACCGTTCGGGTTGCACTCCAGGAACCACCAGTCACCCTCGGGGGTCACGGCGAAGTCGAACGCCCCGAAGCGCAGCCCGAACTCACCGAGGAACCGCAGCAGCGCGACCCGGACCGGCTCGGGGCAGTCCACGGGTTCGTACGTCAGGTCCCGGTACTCGCTGCGCCAGTCGAGCACCCCGGGAGGGGCAGTGATCAGCGCACAGAGCACCCGCTCCCCGACCACCACGGCGCGCACGTCGCCGGACTTCGGCACCTGCGCCTGGAAGAGATGGGCGCAGGTCCTCACGCCGTCGGTGATCTCGCCAGGCTCGACCGGCGCCGCCCAGATGCCGGCGGGCGAGCCGTCCACGTGGTAGGAACCGGCGTGCAGGGGCTTGTAGATCGTGGGTTGCGCAGCGGCGAACAGCCGCGCCTCGGCCGGGTCGTTGGTGATCAGCGTTGCCGGGACGCGCAGGCCGAGCCGGGACGCCACGGCGAGTTGTGCGGGCTTGTACTCGGCACGGGCGACGGCCTGCGGGTGGCTGAGGTAGAGACAGCCCGGAAGCGCGCCGAGCACACCGTTGAGCCCCCGACGGTTCTCCTGCGCGGCGAACCGGTCGGCCTGGTGGTCGGTCTCCGGCGTGTACGGGTTCGGCCGGCGATGGTAGAACGCACGGACGCCGGAGAGATCGGCAGTCCGCCTGCCGATCGTGAGGCTCCCCGACCAGCTGCCGGCCGCGGTCGATGCGGCCAGCGTTGCGCGGCTCGGGAAGTCGCGTCCGGGGTCGAACCGGAGGACGGGTACCCCGCGCCGGTTCAACTCCGCTACGACCAGATCGGCGGTCGGGTCCTCGGCTTCGGTGGAGACCAGCACCGGGCGTCCGTCCACGGTGTTGCCCCTAGTCCTGCGTCGCGTCGTGGCCGGAGTCGCCGTCAACCTTGCCGTCCTTGCCCACCTGCGTGGGCGGGTAGGTGCCCACCGACGTGCCGTGCTTGCCCAGCTCGGCGGGGCTCGTGGCGCCGCCCTCGCCGAACCACAGACCGGTCTGCGTAGCGGGGTCCAGCCCCGCGTACTGCCACCGCGACGGCTCACCGTTGCGCAGCGGTGCCATGCGCCCCATGCCCCACGGGGCGACGGGGACGAGTTCGCCAGTAGTGCTCAACGTTTCTCCTACGTCCAGGTGTTGCGCGGATGATCCGCCCCAGCTTGGCAACGATCTTCTTGATGGATCAGCCCCGCCGTCGGTCGGGCCACCGCGCGCCGCCGCGCGGTGGCCCACGATCCCGGACCTCAGGTTTCCGACACCAGATCAATGATCATCGGATTGCTCAGGAAGGTGTCAGTGGTGGTGCAGTGCCGGTTTCTCGGGCGGAAGGCCAAGTTACGAGTCGACGGGCGATCGGGGCCAGCCGGTTTCCCGTTCCCGAAAGAATCCATCTCGGATGCTCTCCGCCAGGCGCCGCATCTCGTCACCATAAAGAGCCACCGAATCGAACGCAGCGAAAGTCGAGAGGTACAGCCTGACATCCCTCGGATCTCGGGTAGTCACCTCCGAGTGGAAGGTTTCCACGATCACCAGGCGGTCATCATGTGCGCTGAAACAGGTCATCGGGAAGTCGGGCATCTGCGGGCCGAGAGGAATTATCCCGATGGTCACGTTGGGCAGCCTGGAAAGAGAAACAAGACGATCAATCTGGGTGGCCATCAGTGCTGGTGGCCCGATGCGCCAGCGCAGCACGTGCTCGCAAATGATGAAGTGGAATGACCTGGTGGGATCGTAGAGTGCGACTTGTCGTTCAAGGCGGGCAGCAATAGTTCTCGCCTTCGATTCCTCCGACATCTCGGGATTCATCGCGAAGACGGCAGAGACGTACTCGGCGCTCTGGAGCAGTCCGGGGATCAACTGGCCCTGAAACAGCCTGAGCATGCCGGTCCGGGCTTCGATGGCCCTGATGGCCTGCTGGTGCTTCCAGTGGCCCATGCGACGCAGCTCGCGCCACGCCGTAGCCTCGGTGGCCGCCGCGCGTGCCTGCTCCAGGAACTCGGCCTTGGCGGCCTCGGACACACCGAGGGCCCCGAGGATCAGCTCCACGTCCTTGACGGTCGGCAGAACACGGCCGTTCTCGATCTTCGACAGCTTGCCGGCAGACATGGAAGCCCTGCGGGCGACGGTCTCGGCGGTTCTGTCCGAGGCAATCCGAAGCGCCCGCAGGGCTCTGCCCAAGTCGTTGTGCCGGTCCTTGCCCGAATCCTTGCTCAAACCGGCTGGTACTCCGAGAACGGTACGGCGTGCGTCAGGGCGATGTCCCGGTACCGGCGATACTCGTCGAGCCGGTCGTTCGGAAGTTGCTCGGCACCGACGAACTGTCCGGCCTCGGTGTAGTGCATCCGGTAGACCCTGGCGTCGTCGTACAGCCAGAAGTCGTGGTCGGGCAGCCCGCTCACGTGCTGCCGAGCCGTGTCGATGATCCCGATCGACTCTCCGGCGGCAACATTTCCGGGATACCAGGCCAGCTCGTAGCGGAGGTAGTCGGAGAGCGGAGAGCTGAGCACGTGTACGCGGCCAACCTGCTTGCCGAGATCCGTCATGGAACGGACCCACGGGTTGTCCGCGCTCTCCGGCGGCAGCGGTTTGCCGGCGAGGAAGTCGGCGAACTCTGCGCGCTCGTCCTCCACGTCGTACACCGCGAGCGTTTCAAGCCGGAATGCCGTCCGCTCGAAGGTCTCGAACAGTCGGCCGAAGTCGTCACCCGTGAGCACGGAAGTAGCCTTCCAGTACATCGGCGGGGACCATCACAGCCGTCTCATCGGCGGCCAGCGTCAGCTCTGCCAGCCGGTCGGGGTCAGTGATCACGTAGCCCTGAACCACGTAGCTCCCGTCCTCGGCGCCCCACAGTGTCGGGCACGTCCCGTTCTTGCAGGACCCGTCTCCGGACAGCCAGCGCAACATCGCGCCTCCCAGTCGCCAGTGGTGTTCCTGTCTCGTTCGATGCTCCCGGGGCCGCCGGCAGGCGGTCAAGAAGCAGATCTTTCCAGAACGGGAAAGCGACCGGTGGATCAACCAGGCGCCCCCGCTCGGCAATCCGAGCGGGGGCGCCGGATCCGGGCCGGGAAGGGTCGCCGGCTGAGCTCGAAGACGGAGCCTGCCGCTCAGGCGGTGACGTCGGGGAAGCGGGCGATGATCACACAGTTGCCGTCGGAGTCGCCCGAGCGACGAGGAGCACCACCCCCGCACCGTCGGCCTCCGGCTCTTCGTCACCCTCCGTCGCCCGCTGCGCGTCCTCCGGCTGCGGATCGACCCCGGCGAGGGCGGGTGCGCGCCGACCGCGGTGCTGCCGTGCGACGAGTCCGGGGAGGGCCGGGCGCAGCCCTCCGTCACCGCCTCCTGGCCGGGGCGCCGGGAGCGGGGAGTGTTCGGTCCGCTGATCCGACCGGGGGCCGATCGGGTGTGTCAGGCTGGTGGGGAGGGGCGGGAGCACGACCGAGGTCGGGAGTCTCGCGATGGCCGAGATACAGGTGAACGGGGTGTCGCTGTACTACGAGGCCCGGGGGTCCGGGCCGAGCGTGGTGCTGGTCCACGGGTCCTGGAGCGACGCCGACAGCTGGGCGCGGGTGGTGCCCGGACTGGCCGAGCAGGCCGCCGTGGTCACCTACGACCGGCGCGGGCACAGCCGCAGCGACGACCTGCTCACCCAGGGCTCGGTCTACGAGGACGCGGCCGACCTGGCCGGACTGATCCAGGGGCTCGCCCTCGGCCCCGCCTTCGTCTGCGGGGACTCCTACGGTTCGCTGGTCGCGCTGCGCCTCGCCGCCGCCCGCCCGGACCTGCTGCGCGGTCTCGCGGTGCACGAGCCGCCGGGGACGTCGATGCTGCTGGCCGACCCCGACCTGCGGCCCCTCGCCACGGCCTTCGCCGACCGGATCGCCGCCGTGCGGGAGCTGCTGGAACAGGCGGAGTCGGCGGCCGCGGCGGAGCTCTTCGTGGAGACGCTCGCCTTCGCCCCGGGGGCGTGGGCGCAGCTGCCCGCGCCGATCCGGCACACCTTCATCCGCAACGCGCCGACGTACCTGGACGAGCTGCGGGACCCGGACGCGCTGGACCTCGACCTGACGGCGCTCGCCCGCTATGCCGAGCCGGCGCTGCTCACGCAGAGCGACGACGGTGCGCCGATGTACGGCGAGGTGCTGGACATGATCGATCTCGCGCTGCCGAAGGCGGAACGGCACCTGTACGCGGGTGCCGGTCACGCTCCGCATCTGTCGCAGCCGGAGGAGTGGGTGCGGGTCACCCTGCCGCGCATCCTGGGGTGAGGCGCGCGACGGCGACCGCACGCCCTGCGGGGCACACGCGCACCGCGATGCGCGCCTACGCCGTGCCCGGGGTCTTGCGGGTGGCGACGTTCATCCGGTTCCACGCGTTGACGGTGAAGATCAGCGCGATCAGCTGGGCCAGCTCCTTCTCGCCGAAGTGCGCGGCCGCCTCGTCGTAGACCGCGTCGGAGACGCCCTGCGGCAGCAGGGTGACGGCCTCGGTGAGGGCGAGGGCCGCGCGCTCCTCGGCCGTGTAGAGGCTGGACTCCGTCCAGGCGCCCAGTTGGTGGATGCGCTCCTCGCTCTCGCCCGCCTTGCGGGCGTCCCCGATGTGGTAGTCGATGCAGTAGGCGCAGTGGTTGATCTGCGAGGCGCGGATCTGCACGAGCTCGACCAGGACGGGGTCGAGACCGGCCCGGGCGGCGGCGTCCAGGGCCAGGACGGCCTTGAACACCTTGGGGGCGGCGGCGGCCAGGTTCATGCGCTGGGGGATCTGAACCGGTGTCATGCGAACGAGCCTAGGAGCGGATGCGGCCCGCCCGTTGGTGCATTCCGGGCCGGGTTCGGTGGGTCAATTCCGGGTGGGCGCCTCGGCGTCGGCCTCCCGGAGCCGGTCGCGCTGGACCTGGTGGGCGAGCGTGCGGCGGACCGGGGCCGAAGCGGTGGCCCCGGCGGGGGCGGCGGCCTTCGCCGGGACGTCGAGGGCCCGGCTGATCGCGTCGTAGGCCTCCCGGTGGCTGCCGGGCAGCCGCGCCCGGTGCACCCGCAGGTCCGCTTCGAGCAGGCGCCGCAGCTCGTCGACGCCCTGGGGGGTGAACCGCTTGCGCCCCCGGGCGAGGGCGGCGACGTGCCGGGTGCAGTGGGCGGCGCCGTCCAGGGCCTCGGAGACCTCCTCGGCCAGGCCCCACAGGCGGCCTTCGAGCCAGGCCGGATCGCGCTGGTCGAGCGAGACGTCCAGCGGGAGCTGCGGGTCGCCGCCCCCGTGCTTCGCCATCTGCTTGGAGACGGCGGGCTGGCTCAGTTCGGTGAGCCGGGCGATCCTGCTCTGGCTCCAGCCGAGGCCGGCGAGCACCTGGACCATCTCGGTGCGGAGCTGCCGCATCTCCTCGCCGGCGCGGATGACCTCGTTCATGCCGGCGATGATCCGCTCGGCCTGCTCCTCGGTCAGCGTCTCGTAGGTCGGGTGGGTGCTCTCGTCGCCTGCCATGACTCGGTTATACACCCTGGGAGCCGCTGACTATAACCAGGTTGTATAACTCGGTTATGAGTGCCATCATCCTCGCCATGCCCACTTTCACCGCACCTGACGGCACCCTGCTCGCCTACCGCGTCCACGGGGACGGCGAGCCGCTCCTCTGCGTCCCCGGCGGCCCGGCGGACTCCCGCTACCTCGGCGACCTCGGCGGCCTGTCCGCCCACCGCCGGCTGATCGTCCTGGACCTGCGCGGCACCGGCCGGTCCGCCCTCCCGGAGGACCGGGCCTCCTACCGCTGCGACCGCCTGGTCGAGGACGTCGAGGCCCTGCGCCGCCACCTCGGGCTCGACCGCACGGACCTGCTCGGCCACTCCGCCGGCGCGAACATCGCGACGCAGTACGCCGCCCGCCACCCGGAGCGCGTCGGCAGGCTGCTCCTGGTCGGCCCCGGCACCCGCGCCGTCGGTATCGAGACCAGTGCGCGGACGCGGCGCGAACTCGCCCGACTGCGCAGTGGCGAGCCGTGGTTCCCGGCCGCGTTCGCCGCGCTGGAGGCGATCACCGCGGGCACCGGCACCGACTGGGAGGCCGTCGACCCGTTCTTCCACGGCCGGTGGGACGCGGCGGCGCAGGAGCACCAGGCGGCGAGCCGGCCGGACAACCGGGAGGCCGTCGCGCTGTTCGGCGCCGAGGGCGCCTTCGAGCCGGCCGTGACCCGGGCGGCGCTCGCCGCCCTCGCGTCGCCCGTCCTGCTGCTCACCGGGGAGTTCGACCTGAACAGCCCGCCGAGCTCGGTGGCCGAGTTCGCCGGGCTGTTCCCCGGTGCCGAGCTCGTCGTGCAGCCGGGGGCGGGCCACTACCCCTGGCTCGACGACGCCGACCGGTTCGTCGCCGCCGCGGCCGGGTTCCTGGGGTGACCGACGGCGGCGCCGGGCCGCGCCGGGGCCCGGCTCAGCGGCACAGGGCCGTGCGCACGACGTCGTCGACGCGCGCCCGCGACGCCTCGTCGGACAGCTGGACGGTCACCGCGACATTGGCGGCGCGCCCGTCGTCGGTGGCGCCGCCCCGGGTCTCGAACCCGGGGAAGCTGCCGCCGTGGCCCCAGTAGACGCCGGGACCGCACGGCAGCGGCATGCTCACCAGTCCCAGCCCGTAACCGGCGCCGGGGCCGAAGGTCTTCTCGGCGGGGACGGTGGTGCGCATCTGGGCGAGCTGGGCCGCCGGGAGGAGGCGGCCGGGCGTGAGGAGCGCGCTGTAGAACCGGTTGAGGTCGGAGCCGGTGGAGATCAGCTGACCCGCCGCCCAGCCCCAGGACGGGTCCAGTTCCGTGATGTCGACCAGCGAGCCGGCCGCGTCGCGGTAGTAGCCGTGGGGGTGGGGCTCCCGGACGGTCGCGTCGCGGGGAGCGGGGAAGTAGGTGTGCCGCAGCCCGAGCGGCTTGATGATGCGCCGGTCGATCTCGGTGGCGAGCGGCCGGCTCGTGACCTTCTGGACGATCAGGCCGGCCAGCACGTAGTTCGTGTTGCTGTACGCCCAGCCCTTCCCCGGCTCGAACTCGGCCCGGTGCCGGAGGGCGATGCCGACCAGCTCCTGCGGGTCGTAGTACCGGACGTCGTCGTCGAGGTAGTTGCTGTAGTTGGGCAGCCCGCTGGTGTGCTGGAGGAGCTGGCGGACGAAGATGCGGCGCCCGTCGATCCCCTCGCCCCGGACGAGGCCCGGCAGGTAGTCGTCGACCGTGGCGTCGAGGTCGATCCTCCGCTCGGCGACCAGCTGCAGCACGACCGTGGCCGTGAACGCCTTGGTGTTGCTGCCGATCCGGACCTGCCCGTCGTCGGGCACCCGGGAGCCGGTGGCCAGGTCGCCGACCCCCGCGGTGTAGGTGCGGGAGCGGCCGTGCCGGTCCTTGACGCTCGCCAGGGCGCCGGGTGCGCCGTCCGACTGCAGCAGTGCGGTCAGGCCCCGCTGGACGCTGTCCGGCCCGGGGGCGGCGGACGCCGCGGGCGTCGCCAGGAGGCCCGCCGTCAGGACGCCCACGGCCACCGCGGCCGCGGCCTGCGCGACCCTGCGCCGACCGCCGCCCTGCCGCCGGTCGGAAGAACGGAACTTCTGCGCTGCCTGCTCACGCACGGGCCAACTCCTGGGGATCGTCGGGAAACCAGCGGTGTGTGCCGGTCCCAGCATGTCCGGGAGTGATCATGCGGGACGATCCTGCTACCCGCCCGGGAGCGGGTGGGGCTAACCCCCCGGTGGGCCCGCCCGATCGGGAACCGGGGGTGCGGACGAAAGCCCGGGGAAGGGTGACGGCGTCAGGCCGCGGGGGTGTCGGAGCCGACCGGGGTGCGGGCGGGGCTGCCGGTGCCGCCGGGGCTGCCGGTGTCGACGGGGGTGCCGGTGCCGGCCGAGGTGCCGGCGGGGCGGTCGGTGCGGGTGGGGCGGCCGGTGCGGGTGGGGCTCGGTCTTCTTCTTCGCATGATGGGCTCCCAACGGTTCGGCGCTGTATGCCCGGGACACTAGTCATGGACGCGTCAGACCGAAAGGGGGCGTGCGGGAGCAGCCGCGCGAGCCCCGAATGCGCCGGGGCCCGCGCGGACCGGTGCCGGGGTCAGCCCCCGAGGCTCGCGCGGACGGCCTCGACCAGGCGGTCGGCCCGGGCGTCGCCGTGGCCGATCATGCGGTTCGCCGTGTAGGCGAAGCCGATGCCGAACTCGTCGTCGCCGAAGGCGAACTGGCCGCCGGCGCCGTCGTTGCCGAAGCTGCGGGCGCCGAGCATCGGCCGGAACGACGGCGAGGGGAGCAGGACGCCCGAGCCCCAGCGGGCGCCCAGGTCGAAGCCCAGGAAGCCGGCGCCGGAGGAGAGTTCGCGGACGGCGTCGGTGACGGTCGCCGGTGAGAGCAGTCGCTCCGTCCGCGCGCCCGGGCCGGTCCCGACACCGGTGACGGCGGCCGCGTACAGGCCGGCCAGACCGGTCGCGGAGGCGACGGCGCCCGCCCCCGGCAGCTCGACGGCGTGCAGCGCCGGGTCGTTCCACCCGTGCGGCTCGTCCAGACCGGGGAAGACGAGCGCGCCGTTCATCGTCACGATGCGGGTCAGCAGGTGCTCGGGGCCGGGCATCGGGCGGCGGCCCCCGGCCTCCGCCAGCCGTGCCAGCCGGCCGTGTTCGGCCTCGGGCAGGCCGATCCAGGCGGACAGGCCGAGCGGGTCGCCGATCTCCCGGCGGAAGAAGGCGCCCGGGGTGAGGCCGGTGATCCGGCGGACCACCTCGCCGAGCAGGAAGCCGAAGACGTGGCCGTGGTACTCGTGCGTCGTGCCGGGCTCCCAGAGCGGCCGCTGCTCCTCGACGGCGCGGACGACGGGCGCCCAGGCCGCGATCTCCTCGAAGGAGAGCACGGCGTCCAGGGCCGGGAGGCCGGCCCGGTGGCCGAGCACCATGCGGCAGGTGATCGCCTCCTTGTCGTCCTGCTGCGGGCCCCGTCGGGCGAACTCGGGCCAGTAGCGGCTCACCGGGGCGTCGAGGTCGAGCAGGCCCCGCTGGGCGAGCAGGTGGACGGAGATCGCGACGAGGCCCTTGGCGCAGGAGAAGACCGGGACGACGGTGTCGGCCTCCCACGGGCGCCCGGTGCGCTCGTCCGCGACGCCGCCCCACAGCTCGACCACCTTCCGGCCGTCGGCGAACACCGTGACGGCGGAGCCGAGTTCGGGGAAGTCTGCGTAGTTGCGGGCGAACGCGTCGGCGACCGCCCCGAACCGCTCGTCGGCCCACCCCTGGTACTGCTGCATCGGTCCCGCTCCTCCGTTGTGCGGCCGCGCCGGTGGCGTCGGCCAAGATCGTCGACCGGCCAACGGTACGGCGGGGGCGATCCGGGCACGAGCGATTTACCACGGGGTCGGCGCCGGGGGCGGTCGACTCAGAGGCCGTCCGTCAGCCGGTGGAGCTCGCGGTTGAGCGCGCCGCCGGCGTGGGCGAGCGAGCCCAGGCCCCCGGGGAGATCCGCGGCCCAGCCCGCGTACTCGAAGCCGCCGGCCAGGTAGCGCACCGTGCGCAGTTGGTCGACGAGCGCGGTGAGCCGGTCGGCGTCGAGCGCCGTGTCCGGGCACTCCCGGGCGGCCCGGAAGACGGCCCCCGCGAAGCCGGTGACCTTGAGGGCGGTGAGCACCGTGTGGCCGTCGTCGGCCCCGTGCAGGATCTCGTACACGAGGTGCCCGTCGTCCTCGACCCTCTCCCGGACCAGTCCGGTCTGCGCGTAGAAGGCCATCACCACCCGCTTCAGGACCGTCAGCAGGGTCCGGAGGTCCTCGAACCCGTCCGGGTGGAGCAGGCTCTCGACGTAGCGGCGCATCCGCGGCGGCAGGCCGTTCGCGGTCCAGTCGCCCAGGGCCCAGACGTGGTCCTGGGCGGAGACGGCGACGGGGGCGAAGGCTCCGGGGGAGACGTCGGCCGGGACGCGGTCGCCGCCCAGGGCCAGGTGGTCGAGGCCGTGCCGGGCCCAGTAGCGGGCGACGGGTTCGGCGGGGGTGGTGAGCGCCAACCGGGGGACCGGGGCGGCCAGGTGGTCCAGGAAGCCGGCGGAGAGCCGCCGGTGGCCGCTCGGCAGATCGACGCGGTAGGGGTGGCCGGGGTCGGTGAGCCACTCCTCCAGCGAGTGGTGGAAGAAGCTGTAGCGGCCGTTCCGTTCGGGCATCAGGGTCGCGAGAGCGGTGAGTGCGGCGGGCAGCTCGTACGCCCGCTCCAGCCCGCAGACGGCGGCGACGACGCCGCCCGGGAGCGGCTCCCGGGCGGCGGCGACGGCTTCGAGCAGCGGACGGATCGCGGCGTAGCCGGCCCCGGTGGGGAAGTGGCGTGCGAGGAACAGTTCGTAGATTCCGGCCAGTCCGGGCGGCAGTGCGCCGAGGTCGGCGAGGGAGCAGCGGCCGAGGTCGATCGCCTGCAGCGCCATGGTGGCGTACAGGAAGTTGCCCTCGGCCGCGGCGGCGATCCGTTCCAGCGCGTCGCTCCTCGACACGCCCGCCGCGTCGAGGCGCTCGCGCCAGGCCGGTGCGGCGAGGTGACGGTCGATCAGATCGCTGACGTCGAGCAGGTTCTGCGGCTGCTCGGCGGCGATCGGCAGGACCCGGGCCCCGCCCAGGGTGGTGAGGATCGACGGGGTGGGGCGCGCGGCCAGGACGAACCGCACCCACGGGGGGAAGCGCTCGATCCGCGAGGCGAGCAGTGCCGACACGGTGTCGCGCCGGTCGCGACCGGCCCGGGACTCGTCGAGGCCGTCCACGACGATCACGGCGTGCCGGAGCGAGCCCCGCGACGGCGCCGGGAGCTGCCGCAGGACGGCGATGACGCCCTGGTCCAGCGCGTGGCCCGGGTCGCGCTCGATCTCCTCGCGCCGCAGCAACGCGCCGGTGCCGGGTGCGGCGGCCAGCCGCGCGAACTCCGGCAGGCCGTGCGACAGTTCGGCCACCAGGTGGCCGACGAAGGCGGCCGGCTCCAGCGTCGTACGGTCCTCGGCCGCGCAGAAGTAGTGCGCGAGGAGCCCGTCCGAGGCCGAGCGGTGCACGAGTTCGGCCAGGAAGGCGGACTTGCCCGTTCCGGGGGCGCCCGTGATCAGCAGCGCCCGCTCGTCGGTCGTCGACCGCCAGGACTGCACGGCGTCGAACAGCCAGCGGCGGCCGGTGAAGTCCCGCCGCTTCTGCTCGGCGTACCCGGAGAAGTCGATCCGGCGGGGAGCCCCGTCGGTACCGGGGCCGTGCTGGTGGAAGTGAATGCCACCGCTCACGGAGCCGGCCTGGACCACCGGGCCGTAGGCCGTCCCGCCGAACTCGTTGTGCGTCTCCTCGGCCACGGCCGTGCCCCCCTCGCCCCCGGTGGCACGAGTATGGCAGCGGCCGGGCCGGTGCGCCCCGGGATCGGGGTGGGCCGTCGTGGGGACCGGCTCAGTCGAGGACGGCGACGGCTTCGATCTCGACCAGGTGCTCGGGTACGTCCAGGGCCGCGACGCCGAGCAGGGTGCCCGGCGGGACCGGGGTGACGCCGAGCTTCTCGGCCGCCCGGGCGACTCCCGCCAGGAACAGCGGCAGCTTGTCCGGGGTCCAGTCGACGACGTGGACGGTCAGCTTCGCCACGTCCTCGAAGGAGGCGCCGACCTCGGCCAGGGCGGTGCCGATGTTGAGGTAGCAGCGCTCGACCTGGGCGACGAAGTCCCCCTCGCCGACCGTGACCCCGTCGGCGTCCCAGGCGACCTGCCCGGCCAGGAAGACCAGCTTCGAGCCGGTCGCGATCGACACCTGCCGGTAGGCGTCGATCTTCGGCAGTCCGTCGGGGTTCACCAGGGTGATGGCCATGCTGTCCGTCTCCGCTCGTGGTCTCTTGTGGTTACTGGGAAACCGTAGGAGAGTGTGCGCTGACATGGAAGAACGCACTTTTCGGTGACTGGGGAACCTCATGGTGACCAAGCAGTACAGCGGCTCGCCCGAAGACGCGGACCTGCGGCGCGCGGACTCCCTGGCGCGGGAGATCTTCTCGGACGTCGCCAACAAATGGGCGCTCCTGATCATCGAGGCGGTGGGTGAACGCACCCTGCGTTTCAGCGAGTTGCGCGACGAGGTCGAGGGCATCAGCCACAAGATGCTCACCCAGAACCTGCGCATGCTGGAGCGCAACGGCCTGGTGGAGCGGCGCGTGTACCCGACGGTGCCGCCGCGGGTCGAGTACACGCTCACCGGGCCGGGCGCCGGGCTGCGGGAGACGGTCCACCGGATGTGCGACTGGACCCGCCGGAACCTCGCCCACATCGAGACCTCGCGCAGCCGCTTCGACACCTGAGCGGGCGGTCGGGCGGTCGGGCGGTTGGGCGGGCGGTCGGGCGGCGCGGGCGGTGGCGGCGTGCTCTCCGGCGCCGCCCGGCCCGCACGGGGGCCGGGGCGGCGCGGGGACAGACGGCTCAGGCGAAGGACACGTCGTAGGCGCCGTCGCTGCGGGGGACGAAGTGGACCACACCGGAGACGCCCTCGTAGGCGAAGCCGCCACCGGTGGCGACGCCGTCGAACGTCTTGGCCTTGACCCCCTCGTGTGCGACGGGTACGACCGCGGACAGCGTGATCAGGTTCTCGTTGGTGAACTTGAGGACGGTGGTGCAGAGCACCTGGTCCTGCTCGGCGCCGACCTCGTCCTTGGCGCAGATCGAGTACGCGGTGCCGATGACCGACTCGTCACTGCTCGCCTTGATGTCGGCACGGCCGCCGAAGGCGTTGCCGAGCTCCTGCGGGACGCCGCCGAGGGGGGTGGCGAAGCTCCCGCCGATGATGATGTCCGGCACCGAGGCCGCCCTGGCCGCGCGGTGGTTGCCGGCCGGGGCGCGGGTGTCCGCCAGGGCCGGCACGCTCAGTGCGGCGGCCGTGGCGACGGCGGTGCCCGCCACGACGAGGGCGAGGGTGCGCTTGGCCGGGATGAAACGGTGCATGAGTCGTCCTCCAACACGTCGGGCCGATCGCCCGAATCCGGCGAAAGTGGATCACATCGGGTGAATCGTCCGAGCTGTTCACGCGGGACCGGCCGGAGGCTCGTGGGCGGCTACGAGCCCTTCACCGCAAGGGAATTGCCGCCCGCGAACGAAGAGGGCCGAGCCGGTCGGGTGGTGGCGGCAGTCGCCCGTCCGGCCAGCTGGATTCACCCGTTCGGCCCGATGCGGCGGCCGTTCGCCGACCTGCGGCCACCGGGTCTTCGGGCACCGTCGGACACGTCTCCGGGCGGTGTCTGTCGGGCCGACGGCCGGCGCCGGGAGGGCGGGCCTCCCTCGATGGGAACCGGTCCGGTCGGATGATCGTCGTGCAGGGTATGGCTTCCGTTCTCGTCCTCGGCTTCGACCCGCACGCGGTGCCCGGTATGGACGGGGATGCCGTGCGCGCGCTCCTGGAGCAGGAGTTGGCCCGCTTCGGCGAGCGCGGCATCACGGCGTCGACGGCGCTGATCGCGCCGGACGCATCGGCCGTGGCCACGGTGGTCGCGGCACTGTCCGAGCGGAACTGGGACGTCGTCGTCATCGGCGGCGGGGTGCGCAGGCCCGAGCCGCTGCTGACCTTCTTCGAGCAGGTCGTGAACCTGGTCCGACGGCATGCGCCCGGGGCCGCCATCGCGTTCAACTCCGGTGTCGGCGACAGCGTCGAGGCGGCCGAGCGGTGGCTGTGACCCCCGGCCCGGCCGCCGCCGTCACCGCCCCGATGTCCTGACCTGCCGTCAGAACTGTTCCACCGGCGTCAATATGGCCGTGATCACCCGGTGCAGTGAGCGGTCGAAGGCGGCGTCCGGGGCGGTGGGCGGGCCGGTCGTCGCGAACGCCGTGGCCAGGTGCGGGTATGCGCCGCTCGTCGCGGCACGGGTGAGGTAACCCACCAGCTCACCCTGCCACTTGGCGCCCGAGGCGGCTGTCCGCTCGTACTGCGCGTACTGGCAGACGAACCCGTTGAGCAGTGCCATGCCCTCCATCCGCGCGGCGCCGTTCAGGCCGCTCGGCTCGGTGACGGCGAGGAAGTGGTCGGTGTAGCGCAGGGCGTTCGGGCCGATGCCCGGGCGCGCGATCACCAGGGTGGGCAGCCAGGGGTGCCGGCGCATGACGGCGAGCTGCTGGTGCGCGAGCCGGCGGAGGTCCTCGCGGCAGTCCCCGGTGGGGGCGATGGCGGCGAACTCGTACTCGGCGGCGGCCGCGTCGAGCATCAGGTCGAGCAGGTGCTCCTTCTTCGGGACGTAGTTGTAGAGCGACATCGTCCCGGCGCCGAGCGCGGCCGCGACGCGCCGCATGGAGACCGCGTCCAGTCCCTCCGCGTCCGCGATGGCGATCGCGGCGGCGGCGATCGAGGCGCGGCTGTGGGCCGGCCTGGGGCCGCGGCCGGTGCGTTCGGGGCGCAGCCAGATCAGCTCCGGGGCCTCGGGGGTCGCGGGAGCCACGGGGGCGTCAGCTCCCCCGGTCGGCAGGGGGGTCTCGGGCGGGGGGCCGGCGGGGGGCCTGCCGGGTGGCACTGGCACTGGAAGATCACCTCGGTTCCCATCTTAGATACGTACGGCGTACGTAGTACGATGCGTGCGCAAGCACTTCTACGTACGCTGTACCTAGAGAAGGGCAGAGCCATGTCGGACACCAGCCGGCCCGCCGTCGAGATGGCGGGCGTGGCGAAGCGATTCGGCACCACCGAGGCCCTGCGCGGCCTCGACCTCACCGTCCCGGCCGGCACCGTCTGCGGGCTGCTCGGCCCGAACGGCGCCGGCAAGACCACCGCCGTCCGGGTCCTCGCCACCCTGGTCGCCCCCGACCGCGGCACCGCCCGGGTCGCCGGGTACGACGTGGTCCGCGAGGCCGAGGCCGTGCGGCGCAGCATCGGCCTGGCCGGGCAGCACGCCGCCGTCGACGAGGGCATCACCGGCCGGGACAACCTGCGGCTGCTGGGGCGGCTGCACCACCTCGGCGCCCGGGCGGCCCGGGCCCGCGCGGACGAACTGCTCGAACACCACGGCCTCGCCGAGGCCGGCGACCGCCTGGTCCGCACCTACTCCGGCGGCATGCGGCGCCGGCTCGACCTGATCGCCAGCCTGGTCACCAGCCCGCCGCTGCTCTTCCTCGACGAGCCGACCACCGGTCTCGACCCGCGCAGCCGGCAGGGGATCTGGGACACGGTCAAGGAGCTGGCCGCCGCGGGCACGACCGTCCTGCTCACCACCCAGTACCTGGAGGAGGCCGACCGGCTGGCCGACGACATCGTGGTGGTCGACCACGGCGCCGCGATCGCCACCGGACCACCGCAGCGGCTCAAGGCGGCGATCGGCACCCGGATCTCGGTCACGCTCGCCGAGTCGGCCGACGCCGGCCGGCTCGGCTCCGCCGCCGTGGTGCTGGCCGCCCTGGCGAGGAACGGCGACGTGGTGGCGGACCACGCCGAACGGACCGTCACCGTGGTCACCCGGCCCGGCGTGGAGGTGCTGCTGCCCGGGCTGGTGCGGGAGTTGGACGCGGTGGGGGTGGTGGCCCGGGACATCGCGCTGCGCCCGCCGTCCCTGGACGACGTGTTCCTGGCGCTCACCGGTGCCACCGGTGTCGGTGGTGTCGCCGGTGCCGCCGGTGCCGGTGTCCGTGGTGCTGTCGGGTCTGCCGGTGGTACCGGTGCCGACGGCGGCGAGGCCGACGCGCTCGGGAGGGTCGCCTGATGGCCGCCGGGTACGCCGCCCCTCCCGTGCCCTCCGCGCCGGGCCGGCTGCTCTCCGACACCTGGTCCGCGATGCTCCGCGTGCTGCTCGCCTACCGCCGCTCGCCCGGCATCCTGGCCGCCTCGCTGGCGGTACCGGTGGTGATGGTGGTGGTCTTCGGATACGTCTTCGGCAGCGCCATGCGGGTGCCCGGCGGCGGGAACTACCGCGAGTTCCTGATGCCCGGCCTGTTCGCGATGGTCGCCGTCAACGGCATGACACCCACCATGATCGGCGCAGCCCGTGACGTCGGGCGCGGGGTGACCGACCGGCTGCGGTCGATGCCGCTCTCGCGCACCGGCCTGCTGCTCGGCCAGACCCTGGCGGACCTCCTGGTCAGCACCGTCGTCCTGGCGCTGGTGGCCGTCGTCGGCCTGGCGGTCGGCTGGCGGATCAGGGGCGGACTCGCCGACGCCGCCGAGGCGTTCGCGCTCCTGCTGCTGTTCCGCTTCGTGATGACCTGGGTCGGCACGCTCGTCGGGCTGGCCGTGGGCAAGGAGGAGACGGCCGGCCAACTCGCCGTCCTCCTCTTCCCGCTGGCGATGGTGACCAACGCGTACGTGCCCACCGCCGGCATGCCCGGCTGGCTGCGGACGATCGCCGACTGGAACCCGGTCAGCGCCGTCGTGCAGGCCTGCCGCGAGCTGTTCGGCAATCCGTCCGAGCCGGGCCCGGCCTGGCCGACGCAGCACGCGGTGCCCGCCACCCTGCTCTGGTGCGCGGTCCTGCTGGCGCTCTGCGGACCGCTCGCGGTACGGAAGTTCGCCACCCACGGGCGGTGAGGCCGGCGCTCCCGGCGGGCCGACCGCCGGACCCGCCGACCGGTGGGTGGAATGTGCTGGACACCGGGGCCGGTGCGGCAGAGGGTGGGCACCATGGAGTTCACCCATCTTGGCCGTACCGGCCTGACCGTCTCCCGACTCTGCCTGGGCACCATGAACTTCGGCCCGCACACCGCGGAGTCCGACGCCCACACGATCATGGACACCGCCCACGAGCGGGGCATCAACTTCTTCGACACCGCCAACGCGTACGGCCGTGACGACGAGGGCAATCTGAAGGGCCGCACCGAGGAGATCATCGGCAGGTGGTTCGCCCAGGGCGGCGGCCGCCGCGAGCGGACGGTGCTCGCCACCAAGGCGTACGCCCCGATGGGCGACTGGCCCAACGAGGGCCGGCTCTCCGCCCTCGCCGTCCGCCGGGCCGTCGAGGCCAGCCTGCGCCGTCTGAACACCGATCACATCGACCTGTACCAGATGCACCACATCGACCGGGACACGCCCTGGGAGGAGATCTGGCAGGCGATGGAGGTCCTGGTCACCCAGGGCAAGATCATCTACGTCGGGTCCAGCAACTTCGCCGGCTGGCACATCGCCCAGGCCCAGGAGGCCGCCCGTTCCCGGCACTTCCTCGGCCTGGTCAGCGAGCAGTCCCTCTACAACCTGATCGACCGCACGATCGAACTGGAGGTCATCCCCGCCCTCCAGCACTACGGCCTCGGCCTGCTGCCGTGGTCCCCGCTGCGCAGCGGCCTGCTCGGCGGCGTCCTGCGCAAGCGGCGCGAGGGCGCCGCCGTCCGCGGCGTCATGGGCCACGCGAGCGAGATCCTGGAAGCCAACCTCGACCGCATCCAGGCCTACGAGGACTTCGCCGCCGAACTCGGCACCGACCCGGCCGACCTCGCCCTCGCCTGGCTGCTCAGCCGCCCCGCCGTGACCGCCCCCATCGTCGGCCCCCGCACCCTCGCCCACCTCGACGCCGCCGTCGCCGCCGTGGACCTCAAGCTCGACCAGAAGACCCTCGACCGCCTGGACGAGATCTTCCCCGGCCACCAGCCCGCCCCGGAGGACTACGCCTGGTAGCCCGACGCCCGTCGCACCGCTGCGCCCGGACCGGGGTCGAGGCCTGGGCGCAGCGGTGCGTGCTCAGCGCACCGCGTCGAGCAGCAGCCTCGCGGCCACCGTCGCCCCGTCGGTGCGGACGCCGCCGGCCACGGCGGTCGCCCGGGCCCGGGTCCCGGGAGTCAGAGCCCTCCGCAGTGCGGCCGAAAGGGACTCGGCGGTCGGCGTCGGACCGTCGTGCGCCGCACCGATGCCCAGGTCGGCCACCCGGCCGGCCCAGTACGGCTGGTCCGCCCCCTGGGGCACCACCACCTGGGGCACGCCGGCCAGCGTCGCGGTCGTCGTGGTGCCCGCACTGCCGTGGTGCACGACGGCGGCCGACCGGTGGAACAGCGCCTGCTGGTTGACCTCGTCGACGACGAAGCAGTCGTCCAGGTCGTCGATCGGGGCCAGCCCGGCCCAGCCGCGGGCGAGGACCACGCGGCGGCCCTGCGCGCGGACCGCCTCGACGGCCGCCCGGGCGACATCCTCCGGGGCGCCCACGGGCGTGCTGCCGAAGCCCACGTACACCGGTGGTGTGCCGGCGTCCAGGAACTCCACCAGGTCGGTGGGGAGCGGGCGTTCGTCCGGCAGGACCCACGCGCCGGTCTGCACCACGCCGAGGCCCGTCGGCTGCCACGGGGACAGCACCGGGTCGGTGGCCAGCCACGGCCGGTCGGTGAAGGCGAAGTCACGGACGCCTGCCACCGGCGGCAGGCCGAACGACGCCCGCTGGGTGTTGAGCTCCTCGCCGAACATGGTGTCCGCGATCCGGGCGTCCTCGTCCCACAGCGCCCGGTTGTCGGTCGCGTCCACCGGCAACGGCTGACCCCGCCGCGCGGGCGGCCGGCGGTGCGGCGACGGCAGGCTGACCGGCTGGTGGCTCGCGTGCACGTAGCGGACGCCCAGCTTCTCGGCCACCGAACGCGCGCCGGAGGTGGCCGGCAGCGGACCGGTCGCCACCACCGCGTCACACCCTCGGCCACCGCGGCGACCGTGTCGAACTGCGCGGCCATCAACTCGGCCGTACGCCGCGCCAGACCCTCCGCCGACCCCGGCGTCACGGTGGTCACCAGGGGGCGCACCGGCCGGCCGGTCGGCACCACCTCCATGCCGACGCCGGCCAGCCGCTCCGCGAACTCCTCGTCCGGCGGCGCGCACACCCGTACCTGCGCGCCGAACTCCCTTAGCCGTACCGCGAGTCCCACCATCGGCTCGACGCTCCCGCGCGCCCCGTACGTCGACAACACCACGCGCATGCAGTACTCCCCGTGCCAGCGGCTTCGTGCTCGGATCGGCGATTCTGCGGCATGGCAGGGGCCTTGCCGCAAGGCCCCCCTTGCGCTATATGTTGATCATGGCAAGGAGGCTGCATGCTCCTTCGCCCCATGCCGGCTGCGGACGGACAGCCTTCGCGCGAACCGGTGGCGCCACGTACGGCGGTCTGCACGCCACGCGTTGCGCGCCGTCTCCCGCGCCGTCTCTCGTGCTGACTCCCGCGCCGTCGGCGACGCGAGTCGCCCGCCCCGCGCCTTCGGCGTACCCGCCGGTCACCCCGGTGGGCTGTGGTAGCACTAGCTGGCATGACGGAGAGGCCTGCCGAGCGCAGTAGTTATCACCACGGGGCCCTGCCCGAGGCGCTGGTCGCGGCGGCGTTCGCGCTGTTGGACGAGGAGGGGCAGGCGAAGGTCACCATGCGGGAGGTGGCGCGGCGGGCCGGGGTGTCGGCGGGGGCGCCGTTCCGGCACTTCCCCGACCGGCAGGCGCTGCTGACGGAGGTGGCGGGCCAGGTGCTGGCGGACTTCGAGCGGTGGCAGCTGGCCGAGATCGAGCGGAGCGAGGGCCCGGCGATGAAGGCGCTCGGGCTCGGGTTCATCCGGTACGCGATCCGCCACCCGCACCGGTTCGAGCTGGTCCGCTCGCGGGTGTTCACGGCCTCCCGGCAGCCCGAGCTGCGGCAGCGGCTCTCCGGGATCGACGAGGCGCTGCTCGAATTCATCGTCGCGGACCAGGAGGCGGGCCGGCTGCGGCCCGGGGATCCGGCCCTGGTGGGGCTGGCCGGGCAGGCACTGGTGTACGGGCTCGCGCAGATGATCGTCGACGGGTACCTGCCGGCGGAGAAGGCGGAGGAGCTGGCCGAGCAGGTGGTGGACACCTTCGGTCAGGGAGTCGGCAACCGGAGCTGACGACCGGCGCCAACCGGCGGGAACGGCAGCACATTTGACGGTGCGTGGAGCCTTGACCGGACTCTCGGCCGCTGATGTAATCACCGCTTACATGGGTGGAGGAGAGAGCTGGAGGCACATATGTTCGCCAAACCGACTCCGGGATACACCACCGCGGCCGTCACCGGGGACACCGTGGTGCTGCTGATCGGGATGCGCATCAACCGCTTCTGGGCCGTCCACCACTGGATGCCGGTGATGGCGGCCATGTTCCGGATGCTCCACGACCTGGCCAAGGAGCCGGAGCGGGGGCTGCGCGGGCGCATCCTGCTGACGGCCTCACCGCGGACGTACTACGTCGTCCAGTACTGGGAGTCCAAGGAGAAGCTGTACGGCTACGCGGCCGCTCCGGACGCCTTCCACCACAAGGTGTGGGGGATCGCCAACCGCAAGATACGCGCCGGGAAGCTGCGCCAGTACGTGGGGCTCTGGCACGAGACGTACATCGTGCCGGAGGGTTCGTACGAGGCGATCTACTTCGACATGCCGCCGTTCGGGCTGGCGGGGGCCCACGGCTCGCTGCCGGTGGAGCGCCGGGGGCGGCGCGCGGCGGACCGGCTCGCCTACCGCTCCCGTGCGGAGGGCGGGGCGGAGCCGACGGCTTCGGGGTCGGCGGCGGGGTCGCCGGCGGCAGGGGGTTCGGGTTCGGGTTCGGGTTCGGGTTCGGGTTCGGGGTCGGCGGAGGGTGAGGAGCCCGGGGCGGTACCGGGGAAGGGGTCCGGGGCGGAGACCGCCGCGTAGCGTTGGTGGGGGCGGTGGTGGTGGCCGGGGCGGCCCGTGGTCAGTTCAGCAGGCCGCCCATGTGCGCGTCGTCGGCGAGGAGTTGCCAGGAGTGGCCCGGGGTCGCGAAGGCCTCCGGGTCGATGGCGGCGACGATCTCCTCGACCACGCCGCTCAGCAGTGACTGCGGGTCGAAGACCTCCCAACTGCCGGCCGCGCGCCCGTACTCCCAGCGGCGCCACTCGGCGCGCAGTCGCTCGCAGACCCAGAGCGAGTACAGCAGGGCGGACAAGTCCCGGTTGAGGTAGGCCTCGGGCTCGCCGACCTCGTTCCAGTCGGGCAGCTCCAGCCGGCCGGTGGCGCCGTCGAGGGCTATCACGAGGTCGTAGGGCCAGTCGCCGACGGCGAGGTGGTCGCGCTGGTGGTCGCGGTTCTGCGGGGAGGCGTCGGGGCCGTCGCCCGGAGCACCGGCCGTGGGTGCGCCGGGGGTGCCGTCCGTGGGCGCCTCCGGGGTGTCTTCCGGGCCGTCGTCGGGGCCGTCGTCCGGGGCGAAGTGCTCCGGGTAGGCCTCGGCCATGGTGCGCAGCGGTTCGTCGTCGGAGACGGTCAACAGCCCGCCGCCGAGCGGCAGTCCGATCTCGGAGAGCAGCCGCCTGGTCGGTGCGTGGGTGAGCCCGCGGGGCAGCTCCTCCGGACGGTAGCGGCGGACCAGCCCGTCGGCCCCGAGTGCGGCGAGGTCCTCGACCAGCTCCGCCCCGAGCTCGTACGCGAGCGCGCCCGGCCCGCCGGGGAGCGCGCCCCAGGAGAGGGAGCGCACCAGCAGGGCCGTGTCCCAGTGCGGGGGAGCGTCGTCGGCGCGGTCGTACAGGTCCGGGTCGATCGCGCGCATCCGCCGCCGGGCCACCCCGACCACCTCCGCGACCACCGCCGGCCCCCGGCGCCCGTCGAGCGCGGCGGGCTCCGCCGCCGCCACGGCCACCGCGTCGACCTCACGCATCAGCTCGACCAGCGCGGACAGGCTGGAGGCGATCAGATCGCGGCGCAGCCCGTCGTGGCGGGTGCCGCGACGCCGGGCGGCGAGGAAGACCTCGCCCGTCGCCCCGTCCAGCAGGACGGCGTCGCCCTCGTAGTCGGTGGCGGCGACGTACCCGGTCTCGCCGAGGACGAACAGCCGCTCCGCCGGGCCCGCGCCGAGCGCCCCCAGCGGGGGTGCGTCCAGGGCGGCGAAGTCCAGGAAGGCGCCCCTCCCGGGCAGCCCCTCCCCGGTCAGGAAGGCCCGGCTGGGCCGGTGGGACAACTCCTCCGGCAGGCCTGCCGACTCCAGGCGCAGGCGCCCGTCCTCGTGCGCCTCGATGCTCATGCCCGGCCACTCCTCCCCAACCCGACGATCCCGGTCGAACCTAGCGGCCACCACTGACAATCCCGGCGCAGCCGGTGACGACGCCGCACCCGGTGACGACGCCGCACCCGGTGACGAGGCCGCACCCGGTCCGAGTGTCGTGGGCCCGTGGCGGCGGAGCGGCGTGAGAGCGTCTGGGCATGGTGGAAGGCGGCGGCCGGGCGGCCGTGGTGCACGAGGTGCCGTACTACGCGCAGTGGGAGTCCCCGGAGCTGGTGCGGGAGATCATCGACGGGTCGGTGGGCGCGGCGGACGATCCGCGCTGGGGGCAGTCGGGGGCGGCCACGCCCGAGGAGTACGCGTACTGGTCCTGGCGGCTGTGCGGGGTGGCGTGCCTGCGGATGGCGCTCGACCGCTGGTGGGGTGTGGCGCCGCCGCAGGTCGCGCTGGCGGCGGAGTGCCTGGCGGCCGGCGCGTACGAGCGGGACGGCGAGCGGCTGCACGGGCTGATCCACACGCCGTTCGCCGCGTACGTCCGCGAGCGGTGGGGGCTGGCCGCGCAGGCACGGGAGTTGACGGCCGAGGAGGTGGCGGCGGAGGTGTCCGCCGGGCGGTTGGTGATGCTGTCCGTGCACCCCGAGATCCGCGAACCGGAGGGCCCCGAGCCGCACCGGCGCGGCGGCCACCTGGTGCTGGCGGTGGGCGTCACCGGTACGGCGCTGGTGATCCACAACCCGTCCGGGTTCGCGGGGGAGTCGCAGGCCTACGCGCATGTGCCCTGGCGGCGGTTCGACCGGTTCTACTCCGGCCGGGGGATCGTGCTCGGCCCGCCGGAGCTCGCCCGGCCGGCCGATGGGGGAGGGCCGGCGGCGGAGGAGGCGGAAGGAGCGGAAGTAACGCAGCAGGCGGAAGGGGCGCAGGAGGCGGAAGGGGCGCAGGAGTCCGGGAGTTGACCGGGCTCCGGCTCATGTCCCCGGGGCCGGGGGGAAGCCGTCCGAGGCGCCGGCCGGCCGGCCGTGCTCCCAGACGCTGTCGAACTCGGTCCGGAAGTGCTCGAACCACGGGTCGTCACGGTGCGGCAGGACGGTGAACACGGCGTCCCCGCTGGCCGAGCTGTGCGAGTAGATGTCGACGTGTATCCGGCCGCCCGGCCGCTGCGGATCGAGCAGGAGCAGTCCGAACGCCGGGACGAAGCCGAGGAAGCGGACCTCCACCCTGCCCTCTACGCCGGGTGTCTCGGCGAGTTCGCGGAGCAGGTCGACGGACGAGCGCAGCCGGTTGCGGTACATCTCGGCCCGCTCGGGGATCGTGCTGCGGCGGGCCGCCTCCTCGGGGGCGGAACCGGCCGGGTCGATCAGCGCCACCTTGACCACGGCCCCGGCGACGGCCCGGCGCTGGAGTTCGTCCACCAGGTTGCGCACCGTGCGGGAGAGCGTCACTCCGACGATCCGGATGTCCTGCGCGGTGCGCACCTGCTCGACCAGGCCCGCCTTGTCCGTGCCGAGGAAGTCCGCGGCGGCGACCTCCCCCCTGCCCCGGGCGCGCACCTCGGCGGTCAGCTCGGCCACCTGCCGGCGGCTGACCAGCATGCCGCCGGCCAGCAGGGCCAGCGTCGCGAGCACGGCGGCCGACAGGACCTCGCTGCCGACCGTGCCGAGGACCCCGAGGACGGCCAGCACCAGGGAGAGCAGGGCGGTCGTGTAGATCTCCAGGTTCTGACCGGTCGAGAGATCCGCGCGCAGCCGCCGAAGAAAACGCATGGGGACCATCGTCGGGACGGTCCGGGGCGGTGTCAACGAGAAGCCGGAGGCAGGGGCGTCCTCCTGCTGTCCCGGCGCGCGGGTGGTGTTCGTCGAGCCGGCCGGCCCGATCACCTCGGGTGGCAGGTGATCGGGCTCCGGGGGTCCGGGGGGCCCGGGTGTTCGGCTGTCGGGCTGTCGGGCTGTCCGGGTGTCCGGTTGTCCGGATGTCTGGGTGTTCGGGTGGCGGGGCGTCAGGCCGTCGTGGCCGGCAGCCCGATCGGGTTGATCGGCGGCAGCGAGCTGCGACAGAGCGCGGAGATCGGCGTGAGGGCGGCGGCGAGCCGGTCGAGCTCGGCGCGCGGGTGGCTCTCCCAGACCCGGGCGGCGGCCAGGTCGGTGGCGGCCTCCAGGGACTGGTGGCGGATCCGGCCGCATTCGGTGATGGTGCCGCGCTCGGTCAGCCAACCGCGCTCCACCAGGCGGGCGGTGGCGGCCGCCCACTCCTCGTCGGTCCAGCCGCGCAGCGGTTGCAGCACCTCCCGGCGCACGTCCAGCGCGCAGCGCACCACCAGCGCCTCGCAACCGTCCAGTCCGGCGGAGACCAGCGCGGCGACATGGCCGTCGCCGCGGTGCTCGCGCATCACGGTGGCGGCCTGCCAGAGGCGCCCGTACAGCCCGGCCGGGCGGGGGACGGCCGCGTTGGCGGCGGCCAGCACCCGGCCCGCGCAGTCCAGCCGGCTGACGGCCCGCTCCAGCAGGTCGGCCACCAGCTCGACCTGCGCCGGCTCCACGTGCTCCAGCAGCCGGGCGAGCGCCGCCGACGAGCCCTCGACCCGGGCGGCCAGGGCGGTGTCCGGGTCCACCAGCTTCCAGACGTCCGGCAGGGCGCGCTCCACCGCCGAGGGCGCGAAGTTGAAGAAGGTGGCGATCACCGGCGGCGCGTCGACCGCGCCCAACGGCGCCGCCCGGCCGGCGAAGTAGCCGCGCCAGCCGCCGCGCAGACCGGCGTCCTCGAACGCCGCGCGGCCCTCGGGCGAGAAGTAGGTGACGGCGTGCACCGGCTCGAAGAGCCACCACAGGGCTCGGGCGGGATGGACCAGATCGGCCAACGGAAGACCTTCCTCGAAGGGAGCGCGGAGGGTGGGTGCGAGAGCTGGAGGGAGCGGGTCGGAGGGTGAGGGGCGACAGCGGGGCGGACGCGGTCGGCGTCGGCGGGGGCCGCTGCCGAGCCGTGGCTGGGGAGCTGTGGTGCGGACCGTGCGGAGGGTGTGTGGTGGAAATGGAGCGGGAACGAGGGTGGCCGGAGCCGCGAACGCCGGGTTGCACAGGGCTGATGACCACGGCGGCGGTCACGGTAACCCTCGCGCGGGTGTGATGCGGGTCACGGGGAGGTCCCGCCGTTCAGTTCCCGCCGACTCCCCGCGAGATGATGGGGAGAGGTGCCCGCTCCCGGCGCCGGAACCCTCGTAGGAAGCATCGGAAATGGCGCAGATCAACCCCAGCATCCTGTCCGCGGACTTCGCCCGGCTCGCCGACGAGGCCGAGGCCGTCAGGGGCTCGGACTGGCTGCACGTGGACGTGATGGACAACCACTTCGTGCCCAACCTGACCCTGGGCGTCCCGGTGGTCGAGGCACTGGCCCGCGCCACCGACACCCCGCTCGACTGCCACCTGATGATCGAGGAGCCGGACCGCTGGGCCCCGCAGTACGTCGAGGCCGGCGCCGGCTCCGTCACCTTCCACGTCGAGGCGGCGGCGGCGCCCGTCCGCCTCGCCCGCGAGATCCGCGCCAAGGGCGCCCGCGCGTCCATGGCGCTCCGGCCGGCCACGCCGATCGAGCCCTACGAGGACCTGCTGCCCGAGTTGGACATGCTGCTGATCATGACGGTCGAGCCGGGCTTCGGCGGCCAGGCGTTCCTCGACATCATGCTGCCGAAGATCCGCCGCACCCGGCAGCTGATCGACAAGCACGGCCTGGAGCTGTGGCTGCAGGTGGACGGCGGGGTCTCGGCGAGCACCATCGAGCGCTGCGCCGAGGCGGGCGCGGACGTCTTCGTGGCCGGCTCGGCGGTGTACGGCGCCCAGGACCCGGCCGAGGCCGTCACCAAGCTGCGCGGGCTCGCGGACGCGGCGACCGCGGATGCCTGGTGGGCCTGCAAGCACTGAAGGACCGGGGACACCGCCCCCGACCTGCGGTGACGAGTTGTTGATCAGCTGTGACGCACACGGTGCGGCCCGACGGGCCGGCCCGACGTACAGTGCTGGCTGACTGTCGGAGGGGAGAACCGTGGACCTGGAGCACCAGGGGAGTGGGCACGTCGGAGTGGGCGCGGGCGCAGGTGCGGGCACCGGGGTGCGTGCCGGAGCGGGTGCCGTCGCGGGCGCCGGGGTGCGTGCCGCGGCGGTCCCGCCGCCGCCCGCAGTACCGCCGCTGCCCGCTTCGCCGCCGCCGCCCGCTGTGCCGCCCGTGATCGGGGCGGGCGTGCCGGGGGCTCCCGGGGCTCCCGCCGGGCCCGCAGGAACGTTCGGCCCCGGGACGCTGGGGCGGCGCCGGCTGCTCAGGGCCGGCCTAGGCCTCGGCGGCCTGGCCGTCGTCGGCACCGGTACGGCGGTGGCCCTGTCCGGCGGCTCGTCGGACCCTGCGACCCCCGGCGGATCCGACGGCCCGGGCACGCCCTCCGGCGCCGGCACGTCCACGGCCACGGCGCCCACGGGTACGGCGGCGCCGTCGTCCCCCGCCGCCTCCGTCGTCCCCTCGCTCCGCAACGAGGAGCAGCGCTCGGCGGCCCGCAACGGCGCCGCGGTGAAGATGATCACGATCGTTCCGCAGGGCATCGCCCGCCCGGCCGACCTGCCGGTCTGCGTCGCCCTGCACGGGCGCGGCGCCACCGCCCAGGCGTGGACCGACCTCGGGCTGCCGCAGATCCTGGTCGCCGCGATCGCGGCCGGCGTCCCCCCGTTCGCGGTGGTCGCCGTCGACGGCGGCGACGCCACCTACTGGCGGCGCACGCCGTCCGGCGACGACCCGCAGAAGATGCTGCTGGACGAGCTGCCGGGCTGGCTCGCCAAGCAGGGGTTGCGCGCGCCCGAGGCGGCGATGGGCATATCGATGGGCGGTTTCGGCTCGCTCCGCTACGCCCGCAACCGGGGCGCCGGCTTCGGCCCGGTCGCGGTGCTCAGCCCGGCGCTGTTCCGCAGCTGGGGGGACGCCAAGGCGGTGGGCGTCTTCAAGGACGAGGCCGACTGGCGCGAGAACGAGCCGCTGCTCCACCAGGACCAGCCGCACGGCCGCCCGATCGGCGTCTGGTGCGGCACCGAGGACCCGTTCTGCGACGCGGCCCGCAAGCTGGCCGGCGACACCGTCCAGGCCCGCTTCACCCCCGGGGTGCACGACGCGGCGTACTGGCGCAAGGTCCTGCCGGACGCGGTCGCCTTCCTCGGCCACGCCCTGGCGGGTCGCGGCGCCGGCTGACGGCCCCGGCGGGCGGTTGCCGGGGCCGTGCCCGCCGTAGGTGGAGGAACGCGCCCGGTTGATGGATGATCGTTGCCGATGCCCTCCGGCCCCGGACCGCACGTCCCCGGCCGGCCCCGACCCGTACGGTGGTGGATCCGCGACATGAGCAACCTCGACCAGAAGCCCGCTGCGACCAGTTGCGGCGGCGAGTCCGGCGGCGGACCGGTCCGCGAACTGCTGACCGGACGTCAGGTCCCGCTCGGCGAGAGCACCGTGGTGCGCCGCCTGCTGCCCAACCTCGGCCGCCGGATGGTCGGCGCGTGGTGCTTCGTCGACCACTACGGCCCCGATGACATCGCCGACGAACCCGGCATGCAGGTCCCGCCGCACCCGCACATGGGCCTGCAGACGGTCAGCTGGCTCCACCAGGGCGAGGTCCTGCACCGCGACAGCCTCGGCAGCCTGCAGACCGTCCGCCCCTACGAGTTGGGCCTGATGACCTCCGGCCGGGCGATCTCCCACTCCGAGGAGTCCCCGCGCGCGCACGCCCGCTACCTGGAGGGCGCCCAGCTCTGGGTCGCCCTCCCGGACGCCCACCGGCACACCGCCCCCGCCTTCGAGCACCACGCCGACCTGCCCGTCGTCACCGCCCCCGGCCTGCGCGGCACCGTCATCCTGGGCAGCCTCGACACCGCGACCTCCCCCGGCACCGCCTACACCCCCCTGGTCGGCGCCGACCTCGCCCTCGCCGAGGGCGCCGACCTCAAGCTCCCCCTGGAGCCCGGCTTCGAGTACGCCGTGCTCTCCATGTCCGGCAGCGTCGACGTCGACGGCGTCCGCGTCGAACCGGGCTCGATGCTCTACCTCGGCAGCGACCGCCGCGAACTCCCCCTCCTCGCCCGCACCGACGCCGCCGTCCTCCTCCTCGGCGGCGAGCCGTTCGAGGAGAAGCTGGTCATGTGGTGGAACTTCATCGGCCGATCCGGTGAGGAGATCGTACAAGCACGGAACGACTGGGAAAAGGGAATTCGCTTCGGCGAGGTCCACGGCTACGACGGCGCCCGCCTCCACGCCCCGGCCCTCCCCGACATCCCTCTGAAGGCCCGCGGTCGAGTGCGCTGACCTGGGAATATGCATCGGATGAAGCACCTGCTCCGGTCGCTGTCGACTGGACTGTTCCGGCATCCGAAGCGCATTGGAAGGGCGGTCGCAGGACGAGTTCCGCTTCCCGTGCCTGCCTCCTCGGGAGGCAAGGCACGGGTGCGTCGATTCTCAGGTCTACGCGCGTTTCACAAGGTCTGCTCGTACTGATGCTGACTTTCTGCTGGCTTTTCTGACTGATCGTCAGTGGCAGATTCGGCCTGGTCGGCCACCGCTTGACCGAGCCGACTTCGCTGTGGCTCGGACTGCACCAGGATCAGTTTGCTGCTCCGAAAGTCTGCGTCGTTGTGGTGGCGGCGCCGCGCGGCCCCCGATGGGTGCGCTGTAGCGAGATCACTGTGGATCTGGCGACGCTCGGCGACTCCTTCGGGCTGGGCGAGATCCACGAGTGCTGCTTCCTGTCGGACGGCTTGATGAACGGGAACTGGAAGCTGGACGCGGCAGCCGGCTCGTTCGCCCTGAAGCGGATCATGGATGTGCCGCTGTCACTGGCGCGGCGGAACCTTGCTGTGTTGCAGCATGCTGCGGGAGCCGAGGCGGTCGTTCAGTCCGCCGGTGGCCAGCACGTCTGTGCGGAACGCATCGGCGCCGAGCGTTCGGACGACGGGGGGCGGCGCCCCGGCCCTGCTTGTGGCTGGTGGGGTGAACACGGTCAGCGGGTTGCGTGGAAGGCTGCGAGGGTTTCGAGTGCTGGTGCCGGGGCCTGCTCCATGCGGCGGTATCTCTTCGACGGGTCGAGGAGGAAGCGACCGGCGCCGGTCGCTCGGTCGACAAGAGTGCCGGTCGGGGCCGCTGCGGGAGTTGGTGTCAGCCTCCGGGGTCGATGGCCACCTGGGGGTCCGGGTCGGTCGTGTCGACCTCGGTCTCCATGCTGTCCGGCGGGCTGCTGTTCAGCTCGACCGTCACCGTGTGCCGAACGCAGTCGCGACATGCTGGTCGGCGGAACTGGATTTTCTGGTCCGGCCCCGCTGACCGTTCCTGTCGGCGCCGATCGGATTCGCTCCGGCAGGTCGCTGACCGGAGCGCTGTGGCGTCGGTCGCATTAGGCGTTCCATTCATCACTCTCCGTGTTTATCGCGGCGATCGGCGGCCGGCGCGCCGTCGGCGGAGATGGCCTCGCATTGGCCTAGTCCACCAGGGAGTAGTTACTTTTGGTGGTGAATGTTGATCTCTGGGTGAAATTGGTTCGCCTGGGGTGCGTGAAAGAAGCGGGTCGGCTGATTTCCTGTTCGCAGGTCCGAAGCGGACCACGGCGAACGCAAGGTGACGCCGTATTAGCCACAAAAGGTCTCCCTCATGAAGATCGCCCCGCTCCTGTGCATCCCCGGCCGCCGCGCAGCGTGCCACGCGGCTCCCCGCGGCCGCCGCCGCGCGGCCCGTCCGCGCTCCGGCCGCCACCGGGAGGCGTGAGTGAACGACGACTCCCTCCCGTTCGCCGTAGGCCCCGACCCCGGCGACGACCCCGACACCGGCATGTTCGGTGCGGCCGTGGAACTGCCGGTGGACGGGATGCCCGTGGACTACGAGGCCTTCGTCCTCACCCACCGCGCCTCCTACCTGCGCTTCGCCGAGGAAGTCCTCGGCGGTCCGGAGGCCGCGGAGAAGGTGGTCCACGAGGTCCTCGTGGAGATCGCGATCCACTGGCACCAGCTCCTGGCTGGCCCCGATGTCGTGGTCACCGCCTGGGGCATGCTCTGCCACGCCATCCGCGTCGAGGTCCGCACCATCGAGCGCAACCCGCAGCTCGTCGCCCGCCTCGATCGGTTGCGCACCATCCTGGAGCAGATGCGCGCGGCACTGCCCACCGAGGAGATCGGCAGCGAGAAGGCCGAGGACTGGGACCCGATGACCCACCTCCTCGCCCGACTCCGGGTCCTCACCCAGCGTCAGTTCGACATAGTTGCCCTGAAGGCGGCCGGGCGTTCCAGCCACTTCATCGCCTGGTTCTTGGGGACGCACCCGAGCACGGTGGACCGCGACCTGCGGCGCGCCATGGACCAGCTCGACGAGGAGCTGCGCCCGTTGAACCTCCTGAAGCCCCCCACGACCCGCAGCAAAGGAGACCGCCGGTGACCGAGCCACTTGCCGGACCCCCGGAGCGGAACACCCCGCGTCCCGGGCGCCGGCTCGCCGACCACGACCTCGAACTCGAACTCCACACCGACACCGCGACCGGAACTCACGCCTGGCCGGCCGGATACGAGGCGACCGGTGACCGGGCGGTGGCGGTTGACCTGATCCTCGCCGAGCGCGAGGCCGACCCCCCGCCCACCGAGTTCCCGGCCGGCGGACCGGGCCTGGGTGCCGCCCTGCGGCGGATCGCCGAGGACGTCGCGCGCCACCAGGCCGGCTGCTACCGGGAACCCGACTGGTGGCACCACTACAACCGGGCCCGCCTCGGCCTGAACTCGCTCTCCCGCTCCGCGCTCACCGGGCCCAAGGCGCTGGCCATGCTGGCCCGCTTCGCCCGTAACGACGACGGCCCCATCACGGTCTTCGACCCCGACGCCGACCTGGAGATCGAGGGAGCCAGGATCTTCGGCTGCCTGCTCCACCTGGCCGGCCACCCGCTCTCCGCCGCCTTCTGGTGGAAGATCGCCGCCGGGGCCGGCGACCGGACCGCAGCCTTCGCCATCTACCTTCAGCACCTGGAGCACGGCGAACTCGACAAGGCGAGCTTCTGGTTCACCCAGGGCTGCCTTGCCGCACCCGGCACACCGGGTCTGCCGCCTGCCGTGCCCCCGCTGCCCGGCTACTTCAAGGTGATCACGGCCGTCATGCCGCCCTGGCACCCGGCCGAGAACACCCAGCCCGCCGCCGGCCTCGTCCACGAGGTCGACCGCCTGGTCGTGCACGCCGACCCCGCCTACGCCGCCAACTTCGACGGCATCGCCCGCCGCCCCGGCCCCCGGCTCGCCAGCCGGCTGGAGGAGCTGGCCGGGCACCGCTGAGCGCAGGTCCGGCTGCCAGTGGGCCGGACACGGCCCTCCCGCCCGGTCCCACTGCCCGCCGACCGCGACGCGGCGCGATGTCCGCGGCCCGTCGTGCTCGGCGGTGGGTGTGACGGAGCGGAATATTCGAACAAGTGACTACCCCTAATTCTTCTAGGGGTCGCGGCCGGTACGGGGTGCCATCGTCGGGACGTCATGAGAAGGAGCTGTGTGATCACCTCGGGGCGTCCGGCTGTGGAATCCCCCTGCGGTTCTCACTCCTGGTGAGGCTGCTCGGACAGCTGCTGCCCTAGCCACGGCGGGATCCGCGACCGGTCCAGTGAGCACGGTGGAGGCCGCCGTCCCAGAGCATGGGGCGGCGGCCGCGGCGTGGGCGCCTGCCGAGTGAAGGCCGACGCCTGCGTCAGGAATGGGCCACGGCGTCCCCGCGCAGGTGATCGAGGAGAGATCGCACCTGTGGTTATGCCGAATTGGCGGCTGATTGACAGGTGGGCGCGGTCCGGCGCACTTCCTTCGGGGGCCGTTGGAAGAGGGGCCCCGTGGGCACATGGGTCCGACGTCGGTGCCGCATTGGCTACGCGCGGACGGGCAGCGCGAGGCGTTCGATTCGGGAGGCCAGGGCGGGGTCGCTCTCGGTGTGGCCGAGTCGGCACATGGTGGTGGTGCGGACCGCGGTGGCTTTGACGCCGCGCATGCTCATGCACAGGTGCTCGCCCGTGGTGAACACGGCGACGTCGTCGGCGCCGGCGGCCTTGGCGAGGTCGTGGGCGACGTCACGGGTGATGCGTTCCTGGAGCTGGAGGGCGTGAGTGTGGGCCTCCAAGTGCCGAACCAGCTTGGACAGGCCGAGGACGGCGGCGTCCGGTGTGTAGGCGACGGAGACGTCGAGGCGGAACGGGAGCAGGTGGTGCTCGCAGACGCTCCACACCTCGATGCCGCTCAGCAGGACGAAGCCGCCGTACTGCCCTTCCTGGGCGAAGGTGGTGGTGAGACGGCCGGGGTCGAGGCCGAGGAATTCGCCCCACCAATCGGCGAACCGGCGGGGTGTGTCCTTGAGGCCGCCGCGGTCGGGGTCCTCGCCGAGGGCGAGCAGGAGCTGGCGGGTCAGCTCTTCGACGCGCGGGCGGTCGACGGGCCGGCGCGGGGCGTGCACGGGTATGGACGTCATGGTCGTCCCTTGGGGGTGAGTTGACGGAAGGCGAGAAGTGCGGCGTGTCAGAGGTGGGTGGCGCCGGGCAGGCAGCCGAGGATCGGGACGGCGGTGAACGCTTCGCCGCACGCGGCGCCGATCCGGGCGCCCCAGAGCCGGCCGAGGGTCTCGGCCATCGGGCCGAAATGCTGCGCGATCGGCTGGCTCGCGTGCTCGCTCAGGGCGGCCATTTTGGTGTCGAAGGTCGCGGTGGCGTCCACGATCACGTCGGCGCGCACCGGTCCGCCGAGGGCGAGCGAGTTGTAGGTGTCGCAGGTGTAGAAGCGGTTCGGGTACCCGGTGGCGATTCGGGGTTCGGGGACGGCCGCGAGCACGGTGGCGGCGATGGTCCGGTGTTCGGGGTGGACGTCGTCGAGCGGGTGGGTGATAAGGATCTCGGGGCGCTTCTCCAGCAGGAGTTGCTGCAGCAGGGCAGGACCAGTCCGGCCGGCCTCCGGTGCCTTGCGGTGGGAGCAGCCCGTGATCACGAGGTGCCGATCACGCGGGTCTCACCACCCGGAAGCCGATGCCTGGCGAGGTGGACTCGGCCGGCGCGGCGTTCGGGAACGTGCGCCTGGCGTACAGCGGAGAGGAGTTGTAGGAACCCCCGCGGATGACGAACCCGCCGCCGATCGTCTTCGACGCGGTCCACTCCCATCAGTTGCCCGCCATGTCCCACAGCCCGGTCGGTGTCCGCCCGCGCGGGTGGGAGTCGAGGGGAGTGCGCCGCCCGCAGACGTCGTGCAGATTCGCCCGGCTCTCGTCCGGTTCATCTTCGCCCCACGGGTAGGGACGGCGTTCGGCGCCCGAGACCGCCCACTCCCACTCCTTCGACAGCGGCCTGGGCCTGAGCCAACCCGACCAGCGGCCGGGGGCGGAGGCCGAGCTGAGCAGGCGTGACCGGGGTCGCCGTCCACTCCAGGTCGACCACTTGCAGTGGCCGCTGCCGGTCGCCGAACAGGCACACGCCGCCCGGTGCGGTACCCAGACGATCGCGAGCCCGGCTCGGCCCCGGCGCTGCGCCTGCTGCTCGCCGACCCCGTCCAGGTCACCACTGTCCCCGGCCACCCCGTCCCGGCGAAGTCCGGCGGCGGCACCCTGCCCCTGTACTACGCGATCATGCTGCTGCTGGCCGGACTGCTCTCTGCCATCATGGTCACCACCGGCCTGGACGTCGCCCTCGGCTACCTCTCGATGGAACTCGGCCCGAAGCGTGTGCTCCAGCTGTCCGCACCGATCTCCCGCACCCAGACCCTGCTCGCCAAGGCCGGCATCCGCGCCGGAGCCGCCGTGCTCAGCGGCACCGCGGTCCTCGCCACCGCCGCCAGCCTGCTCGGCCTCGACACCGCGCACCTGTTCCAGCTCTGGCTGCTCTCGATCGGCACCACCGTCACCGTCGCCGCCCCGACCCTCTGCCTGGTCGCGGCGCTCGGCACCCCGGGCCAGCTGCTGGCCCTACTGCTGGTCACCCTGTTCGGCGCCCCCACCTCCGGCGGCGCTATGCCCGTCGAGGCCATGCCCTCCACCCTGGCTGACCTCGGCGCCCTGCTCCTCGCTCGCCATGTCGTCGACGCCGTCCGGGCCGTGCTCCTCTTCGACGCCCGCGCCACCGCCAGCCTCTCCTCCGCCTGGCTCACCCTCGGCTGCTACCTCCTCCTCGCCATCGGCTTCGCCGCCACCCACCCCCTCGACCCCACCCCCACCCGGGTCCCCGTTCCGCAGGCCGGCTGAGGATCGATCCGGCGTCCGGTCCGGTCGACGATCGGGGACGATCGCTCCGGACCGGACCTGGCCGGATCGTCGAAGCAAAGATGTTCGAATACGGTGCAACCGGTGTTGTCGGCGGTTTCCGGGAGTGCGTCGTGTGCGTCACAACCGTCGACTGCTGCCCATGGGAGATGCGATCATCGACGCTCGGGGGGCCCGCTCGGGTCACTCTCTCCCGACGAGCACGAACGGTGATCATGGAGCAACCCCACCCCGAACGCCTCAGCTGCCTCGCCGTGTGCGCCGGTGCAGGGGGCCTCGCGCTCGGCCTTGAGCAGGCGGGCTTCGACCCCGTTCTGCTCCTGGACAATCGACCCGTGGCCTGCGAGACCCTACGGCTGAACCGTCCCGACTGGAAGGTCCTCGAAACCGACCTGCTGGACTTCGACCCGTTGGACCATCAGATGGTCTACGACGTGGACCTGCTGGCCGCTGGCCTGCCCCGGGTGAAGGCGAGCGCCGCGGTGAAACGCGAGGACAGCACCGAGGAGCTCCGGCTCCTCGAGGTGACGATCATGCTCATGCACGCCGTACGGCCGCGGGCCCTGCTCATCGAAAACCTTCCCGAGCTGGCCACCAAGCCCGCGTTCGACCCCATCCGCACGACCGTCGCGGCCGAGCTGGAGCACCTCGGATACCGGCACCGGTGGTTCGTCCTCAACGCGATGCACCACGGCGTCCCGCAGGACCGTAAGCAAGGGATCCTGGTGGCGCTGAAGGGGGACGCCATGGACGGCTTCGTCGAGCCGGCGCCCGAAACCGCGCCGCCGATCACCGTGGGGGAGGCGCTGGGCACCTCCATGGGCGCACGTGGCTGGCCCCACGCGACCGCCTGGGCCGCGCAGGCCGACCGGGTCGCCCCGACGTTGGTCGGGGGCTCCTGGAAGCGTGGTGGGGCGGATCTGGGGTTGACCGGGTCGAAGCGGGCCTGGGCTCGGATGCGCGTGAACGGCGGTACCGTCGCCGACGAGGTCCCCGGACCCGACTTCCCCTGGGACGCCTCACTCGGAGTCAAGGAGATGACGCCGCTGACCGTCGAGCAAACGGCGCGGCTCCAGGGCTTTCCGGCGGACTGGGCCTTCGCCGGCGGCAAGACCGCCCGCTACCGCCAAGTGGGCCAGGCTTCGCCGCCCCCGGTGAGCCGGGCCCTCGGGCTTGCGATCCGGACGGCGCTCGGGCGCCCGACGGATCAGGAGCACCGGTGAGCCGGGGTGGGACGGCACACGCGGCGGTCCCACCCCGTGTCACTTCCTGAGGCTCACCGGCCGAGCAGGTGCGAGAAGAAGCCGATCGACGGGTCCTCCGGGGTGCCGACCAGGAGCGCCCGGTCGAGCAGGCCGTTGTTGTGCTCGCAACTGGTCTCCGGAAGCATGACGCAGGCGTGGCAGGCCGCCAGGTTGGTACCGCCCGCACCCGAGGTCTCGGTCTCGATGCAGAGCGGGTCGGCGGAACACCATTCGGCCCGATGCACCGCCGAGTGCACGGCCCGCGCGAGGCGGTCGATCTCGCCCTGGGCGACCAGGCCGCCGAGGCTGCCGGCCGAGTCGCTGGTGGCCGTGTAGATCAGCACACCGGCCATCGTCTCGCCCGAGTAGATCCGCTCGCGGAGCGAGGCGGCCGGGTAGCCGGAGTCCAGGCTCCACTCGTTGATCATCACGTGCGCGAAGGTGTGCAGCAGCGCCATGCGCGGGGTGGCGGGGGAGACCGGGACCCGGGTCGGGTCCGAGGCCCGCTCGGCGAGGACCCGCTGGTGTCGGTGTCGGATGCGCTCGACGCGTGCGGCCACGGCGGGCAGTTCGGCCCAGGCGTCGACCCGCTCCTCGTCGAACCGGAGGAAGACACCCTCGCCGTGGACCTCCATGGCGGGCAACCAGTCGGTGGGGGTCAGGGAGAGTGCCGCCTCGTGGCCCTCGTGCGAGGTCTCGGGATCGATCACCCGGGTGAACGCCTTGAGAGCGCGGACCTCGCGAAGCTTCTTCACCAGCATCGGTCGGGCCAGCCCGAGGCCGGCCGGCGGCTTCGGGTCGCCCGTCGGGGGGTCACAGACGAACTGCTCGGTGTGACCGCCGGATTCCTCCGGGTTCCCCATGCACAGGCGCTCGTACTCCACCTCGCGCAGGGCGCGGTAGCGCTGCTCCTGGTCGAGCTCGAGACCCTCCTCGCCGTCGAGGTCCTCGGCTTCCATCGCGGAGAGCAGTTCCACCACCTGCTCGGGGGTCACCGGGGGGCGGGAGCCCTGGAAGATGTAGCCCAGATGGATCCCGATCTCGGCGAGGGTGGAGCAGGCGCGGAGCTTCTCCCAGTGCTTGCCCAGCGCCTGGACCCGGGTGTCGCTCCATGGGGGGATGGACAGGGCCGAGCGGAGCACCGGCTGCCACACGGAGGAGGAGCCGCGCTGCAGGGTCCGGGGCGTCAGGGGGCAGGCGTCCTTGGGGGCATCCTTCAACCACGGACGCTCGCCCCGGCAACCGATGTGCAGCTCCTTGAGGGCACCGGCCCGGAAGGAGCCCTCCATGGACACCTCGGGCACTCCGCAGGAACAGGAGAGCACCACCGAGCGGAGCGAGGAGGTGCGGCCCGAGGACCGAAGGCTCATCCGGCCGCCGCAGAAACCGGCCTCGCCGTCGCCGCGGCGCCCCCGATGCAGCCACGTCCAGTACGGGAAGTCGGAGAGGTGCCCGTCCTCGCAGGCCACCACGAAGCGGGAGGGCACCAGGACCTCGGCGCACTCGCCGCACTCGTTGCGCCCCGCCGGGGAATTGAACTTCCGGACGTGGTCCAGCGCGTGGCACCCGGGGCAGTGGTGCCACAGCGGGAAGCGCCGGACCCGGACGCCGTCGCGGCTGTCGTCGTCGGAGGCGGGCGGGAGCCGGAAGTGGCTCACGCCCAGCACCCGGGCGAGGCGGGGCTCGTGGATCACGGGGGCTTCGTCGCGCGGCCACTGCTCCTGCGCGTCGTCGATGCCCGAGACGATGAACGACTCCTGGTCCACGGCGATCAACGAGCCCACACCGTAGGTCGTGATGGCCTGAGCTCGGCGGACCGCCCCGCGGCGGGGCAGGGTGCGGGCCGGTGCGGCGGAGCCGGCGCCGGTGCGACGGCGGCGGGAAGGGGGCGGGGTCATCGTGATGCCTCCACGAAGAGGGCGGACTCGGCGTCGACGTCGCGAAGGGACCACAGGGTCTCCCACGCCTCGACGTCCTCCAGGGCGTCATTGAACGGCTTGAGCAGCGAGCGGGTGGGGTTTCCGCGCTTGGGCTCGTAGAACAGGCCGTTGTGGGCCTCGGCCTCGCCGTACCACCAGTCGACGAACTCGTCGAAGGCGGCAGCCACGTGGGCGACCTCCTTGGCGGCGGTCTCCGGCGGGGAGACCTGCTCGACCCGTTCGAGGATCCTCGGGCGGATCGTCTCCCTCAGCTCGTCCAGGAAGAGGTCGATGTCCCCCGCGTTCTCGTTCTCGCGGGCGGCGGGGATCAGGATGCGGGCGAGGGCGACGATCACCGCGTGCAGGCCCCGGGCGCGTGCACGGGCCGAGAACGGGGTGACCGAGGTGGACTCGACCTCGCGGTAGAGCGCGGAGTGGAAGTGCTGGAAGTTCTCGTAGTGGGAGCGGTCCCGGGAGCGGCCCGCGTTGAGCATCACCGCCACCAGGCCGGGGTGCGCGCGGCCGACCCGGCTGGTGGCCTGGATGTACTCGGCGGTGGTCTGCGGCTGGCCCATGACGGCCATCAGGCCGAGCCGGTTCACGTCCACGCCGACGGCGATCATGTTGGTGGCCAGGAGGACGTCCGCGGCGTCCCCGTCCGGGAAGCGTCGCTCGATCTGCTTCAGACGGGCCGGGATGTCGCTGGCGTCGACCCGACTGGTCAGTTCGGAGTAGTTGTCGACGGGGCGGGGCTTGCAGCCGTCCCGGTCCGCGAGGTGTTCCAGGTACGCCACGACGTCGTCGTGGACCTGGAGTTCGGCGGCGGACAGCAGCCGCAGGCTGTTGAAGTAGCCGACCAGGGTCCAGTAGGCGTCGCGCACCCTGTCGGTGGTGTCGGCCCTCATCGCCTGGTGGAGCAGCGTGGCATAGGTGCGGATCAACAGGGTCGACTGGCTGGTCCCGGGAGCGAGCAGACCCACGTAGCGGCGGGACGCCTTCTCGGCGGCAGCGGTCTCGACGGCGAACCAGGAATCCCGGGCGTCCAGGCCGGCCGGCGGGAACTGCCGCACCTCGCGGGAGAACAGCGCCCTGCCCTGCTCGGCGGCCCGGCGGATGGTCGCGGTCGAGGCGATCACCTTGGGGCGGTCGGCGAGCATGTCGACGGCGGTCTCGTAGAGACCGGTCAGGGTGCCGAGCGGACCGGAGATCAGGTGCAGCTCGTCCTGCACGATCAGCTCCGGGGGCGGGGTGGAGTCCTGCCGGTCCCGGTTGAACAGGGCGGCGGTGTCCTTCCGCCAAGGCATCGAGGCGAACTTGTCGACGGTGGCGATGACCAGGGTCGGCCGGGCCCGGTAGACGGTCTGGTCGACCAGGTGCACGGGCAGTCCGTCGGAGAACGCGCAGCTCGGTCCGGGGCAGCGCACGTCCATCCGGACGGCCTCCTCGTCGACCGAGTAGTGGTGGGCGTCGAGGGCGGAGCCGCACCACGGGCAGGCGTGCAGCTGGACCGGGTTCTCCTTCTGGAGTACCCGACCGGCACGGGCCGCGCCGAGCTGTTCGGCGGCCGCCTTCAGGCTGTTCGGGGTGGCGGACCGCCCCACCCACATGCCGAGCGAGATCTCCTCGTCGCCCAGCTCGGCGGGGTTCTCGCGACGCATCCGCTCCATGGCGCAGATCAGGATGGCGGCTCGCTCGAACTGCTGGAGGGTCAGGAGGCGCAAGGTGTAGCGCATCAGGACGGTGACTCCGCCGCCCGCCGGTCCCAGCCGCATCCGGCGAAGGAAGGTGGTCAGTGCGATCAGACCCAGGTACGCCTCGGTCTTGCCACCACCGGTCGGGAACCACAGCAGGTCGGAGATACTGCGGTCGGGATGCTTCGGGTCGTCCACCCCGGCCAGGCAGAGCAGCACGAAGGAGATCTGGAAGGGGCGCCAGCGCGCGGCCGCCAGGTCCGGCTCGCCGTTCCGGCCGTTGCGGACCCAGTCGCTACGGGCCCGCTGGGTCGCCATGGCCCGGTTGGCCAGGCGGAAGGCGCGCATCAGATCGGGCTTGTCACGGAGCAGCGCGATGCCCTCCCGGATCCGCTCCAGGGCCTCACCGCAGGAGCGGATCGCCGCGGACGCGGCCTGGTCGTACGGGGTGTCCGCGAGCGCCGCGGCCTCGTCCCGCTTCCGTCCGATCCACCGTTCGTAGCCCGCTGCCAGCCCTTCCAGCGCGGCGATCACCTCGGCGTCGGGGGCCTCCGCGAGGCCGAGCATGGTGAGCGCCTGATCGTCGATCTCCGGGTTGGAGTCGGTGAGCAGCACCTCGTGGGTGGGCACGAACTCGGTGCGGACTTCCGCCACGGCCGCGTGCCGCATGTCGGTGAGCCCGACCGAGGCGGGGGTCCAGTCCCAGACCGCCGCACAGCCGTGGCCGGCGGCGAAGGTCGGGGCGTGCCGGTGCAGCAGCCGGCCGGCCTCCAGCTCCGCGTCCACGGCGGCCAGGGCGGCGGGACGTTCCACGAAGGCGCTGGACCCGTCGGCGGCGCGGACCGTCAGACCGGTCTGGAAGAGGGCGAAGGCGTCCTGGAGCTCCCGTTCGCCCACCTTGCGGACGTTGACCAGGGCGACGGTGACGGTGACGGTGCCGGTCTCCGGTGCCGGGCGGCGCACGTGGACCTCCAACCGTGCCGTCCCGTCGAGGAGGTCCCGGGACGCGCCGCGGCCCGGCTGCGTGACGTCGATCGTGGTGTCCGGCAGGTCCAACTCCCTCCGGTGCCAGCGTTCCCACTGGTCGGAGGTGGTGCGGGCCTCGCTGCGCCGGGCCGAGACCTTGCGTCCTTCGGCGTCCTCCGGTTCGTAGACCGCGGCGCGCGCCGATACCACGATCTCCCGCGCCTCGTCGAGGTCGACCGCGAAGGTCAGGCCGACGGCGGAGGGACGCCGGTCACCGGCGTTCGGGCGCTCGGCAACCGAGCCGGACTCGTCCGGGCCGCCCGCCCCGGTGACGGGTTCCTCGTCCAGGCCGTCCGCCTCGGCGGAGTCCTCACGGACGCGCAGGCGGGCGTCGGCGTCGGCGGGGCGGGGGAAGAGCACGCCGACGGGGTAACGGGTGATCGGCGCGTCCTGGTCCAAGACCTCGGCGCGGTCCTCGGCCGAGTCGTCGGCGTCGGGGCCCAGCAGTTCCCGGCGGAGCCGGGCCACCAGGTCTTCGCGGACCGCGTAGTGCGCGGCGTGCCGCCCTGCGTGGATGGTCATTCCTGCTCCTCCTCGGCGCCGGCGAAGTGCCGGAACCGTCCGATTCCGCTGATGCGCGGGGCGATCCACACCCCGCGGTCGCCGAGGCCGGCGTTGGCCCCGGCGGCAGTGCTGCCCGCGACCGATTCCAGGCAGTCGACGCGCAGGCCGGAGATCTCCTCGGGCCACCGGATGTCCCAGGTCGGGCCCACCTTCAGAACCGCGTACAGGTGGCATCTGAAGACCTCGGAGGCGTCCCCGATCTCCCGTCCCTCGTGCAGCAACGCGTACCCGGGACTCTGCTCCGGGCCCCGGGGGAGGGCGTCGCGCAGTCGGAACGTCACCGCGTCCCCCGGCCGCACCCGTTCCAGCAGGTGCGACTGGGCGGCGGGGGCGTCGTGTGCGGCGTCGGCCGGTTCCCGTGTGCAGACGTCGCCGGCCCGCACCTCGATGCCGTCGCGGCGCCACCTGAGGCGTGGGTTGAGGACACCTCGGTACCAGCGGCCGGTTGGCCTGTGCTTGAGCAGCGTCGCGGTCACGGGCGCCGCGATCCGGTACAGGTCCTCGCGGGCCCGGGTCATCGCGACGTAGAGCGCGCGGGCCTCGGCGGGCGTGTCGAGCTCGTTGTCCTGTCGACGCAGTTCGGTCACGGTCGGCGGGGTGAGGAGCACCACCCGGTCGAACTCCAATCCCTTGGAACGGTGCACCGTGGACACGATCAGCCGGGCAAGCTCCGGGTCGGCCAGCTCGTCCGGGAACCGGCGCTCCGCTACCAGCCCGCGCAGCCGCGCCACGTCGAGGGTGCCCCGTCCGTTGCCGCGGGCCGCCCCGCGAAGGGACCGCCACACCCGGTCCGGGTCGGTGCCCTCGGGCAGTGGCATCGCGAGGAGCAGTTCGCGCAGCCGTGCCTCGGTGAGGGTGGCGGCCTCGGTGCGGCGCAGCAGCTCGGCCACCCAGTGGGGCACCGGACGGTCCTGGAGCGAGCGGCGCAGCGCATGCGGTACGCCCTGTTCCTGCAGCAGTTGCGAGACGAGCAGGGCCTGCCGGTTGTCGCGGGTCAGGATCGCGCAGGTGCCGGGGAAGGAGCGCAGCGAGTCGAGGGTGAACGAGTCGGTGAGCAGGCCCAGGTCGGGGAGGTCGAGCAGCAGTTCGCGCAGCTCGCCGTGGAGCCGTTCGGCCGCCGCGTCGGCGCCGGGGGCACTGCCGATGCCCTGGACGGCACGGCCGAGCGGGAGTGCCGTGCGCGCTTCGGGCGTGGCGGCCCGGAAGTTCCGCGTCAGCGCCAGCTCCACCAGGTCCTCGGCGTAGGAGGCGCGCACCCAGCGGAGGAAGAGGTCGGTACGGTCGGCGTACTCCTCCGGGTCCTGGATCTGGAAGTCGTAGATCGCCTGGGCGGGGTCGCCGACGAGGGTGAATCCGCAGGTGTCCTGCAGGCGGTCGAGCAGCGATTCCACCATCTCCCGGCGCGCACCCACCAGGTCCTGCACCTCGTCGACGATCAGGTGGGCCGGCGGACCGGCCTCCAGGGACTCCAGCGCGCCCTTCTCGATCGCGTCGGTGGCGGCTCGGATGCGCTCGTCGAACGACAGCGCCGACCACTCGCCGTCCGGGTACGCCTGCACCAGCAGCGAGTACGCCCACGAGTCGAAGGTCTGCACCCGCACCCGCCGGGCGTGCTCACCGTGCCGGGCGATTCGGTCCCGAAGCTCGCGGACGGCGGCGCGGGAGAAGCTGAGCACCAGCAGCTCGCCGGCCTCCAGGGCCTCGTCCGGGTCGGCGTGGCCGACGAGCGTGTCCATGCGGCGCACCAGGGTGTGCGTCTTGCCCGTGCCCGCCCCGGCGGTGACCAGCAGGCGAGTGTCCCAGGGCCGGTCCACGACGGCCTGTTGCTCGGCCGTGAGGACCGGGTCGTCCTCGGAGGGGAGGGTCACTTCTTGCTCCAGAGGTGCTCGAACGCGGTGAAGGCCAGGGCAGTGTCGAAGTTCCGGATGTTGTCGCGGACGTTGAGGATCAGGCAGGTGTCCTTGCCGCCGTTGCGCGGGCCGCGCAGACCGCGCCCGATCATCTGCTGGTACACGTTCGGACTGTAGACGGGCCGGGCGACGACCACCGCGCGGGTGGCGGGGGCGTCGAATCCCTGGGTGAGGACGCCGTAGTTGGTGAGCACCCGCACCCGGCCGTCGCGGAAGTCCCGGATGCGGGCGCGACGGTCGTTGTCGGAGGTGGTGGCGTCCACCGAGGAGGCGGAGATCTCCCCGTCCGCCAGCCTGGCAGCCAGATACTTCGCGTGCTCCACCGAGGTGGCGAACACCAGCACCGGCCAGTCGTCGTCCATCGCCGCGATCTCTGCGATGATCCGACGGCTGCGGTCGTGGTCGTCGGCCAGCCGCTGTTCGGCGGCCTTCGAGAGCAGGCTGAACTGCTCGGCGCTCGCCCGTTCCTGGCGGTCCAACTCGATGGTGCCGCCGATCAGCTCCTTGTGCTCCACCCGGGCGAGCACGCCCAGCTCCTGGAGGTGCCCGTAGGCGTCGCCGGAGGGGAAGACACCCTCGTCCAGCCGGCGCGCGCCGAACCGGTTGACCAGCCGCCGGGTCTCCTCCTCGTTGTGGCCTCGGAACGGGGTGGCGGTGAGGCCGAGCAGGTGCCGCTCGGTGCGGTGCTGGGTCAGGCCGAGCAGGCTCAGGATCTCGGTGTAGCTCGGGCTGGTCGCCACGTGCGCCTCGTCCACCACCACCAGCGCGGCGGCGCGGAGCCAGGCGTACCGGTCGGTGTCCAGGCAGACCTGCAGCTTGGCGTCGGTGGCCACCACGAGCTGCGGCCCGTCGGAGACCGCGGCGGCCTCGTTCGAGGTCCACAGCCGGTTGATGGTCAGCCGGTCCTGTGCCCCCGCCTTGCTCCAGACGAACTGCCAGCTCTGCACGGCCTGTTCGCACAGCTCCTCGGTCTGGGCGATCCACAGGATGGGCCCCTTGAGGGCACCGGTCTGCTTGACCCAGCGGATGACCGCCTCGGCGGTGACGCGCGTCTTGCCCGCGCCGGTGGGCAGCGACAGCATGGCGCGCTGCGGGGTGAACCGGTCGAGCATCTCGAAGATGTTGAGGGCGAGCCGCTCCTGGTAGTCGTGCAGGCGCGGGAAGTCCCGGGGACCCTCCACGGTCAGGCTCTGTTCGAGGGCCGGGGCCCGGTAGCCGGCGAAGGGCGCGGGAAGACCGAGGTCGGCGACGAAGGAGACCGCCGACGGACCGCCGGTGTAGGAGGAAGGAGCGCTCGGGAAACGCTCCAGGATGTCGCGGGCGTGGATCTTGAGCACGGTGTCGCCGTGGGCGTTGAACGCCATCTGGGCGATCCGACGGCCGGACGGCTCGGCACCGTCGGACTCCTGGCGCTCGGCCTCCAGGAGCCCGGCGGGGAGCCGGTCGCGCAGCGCCTGCGCCCCGATCAGCAGCTCCAGCTTGGCCGTCACGTCCTCGGCTCCGCGGATCGCCTTCAGCGTGGATCGCACCTCCTCGTCCTGCTCCTGGCGGGTCTGGGCGTCCAGAACCGCCCGGCAGCCCGTCTCGCCCATGCGCAGGCCCAGCTCCCGGTCCACGGCGCGGAGCGCGCCGAGCCGGTCCAGGGAGTCCAGGACCTTGATCACGTTGCCCTGGCGCGCACTCTCCAGGGACTTCGCCCGGGCGCCGTGCGGGGTGCGGACCACCTCCTCCAGAGCGGAGCAGCGCAGCAACGTGTACGTGCCGGCCGAGCTGCCCATCTTCTGGCGCAGCGTCGGGAACTCCTCGACCAACGGGACCGGTTCCACGGTCGACTCGTGTCGGGTCTCCCGACTGACGACGTCGTCGTGGCGCAGCATGCCCCAGCGCTCGATCATGAGCTCGGCGGACTCCCGGTCCGGCATCAGCAGTGCCGGCACCCGCTCGGCGCGCAGCGAGCGGTACTCGTCCGGGTCGGCGGCGACGGCGATCTCGCCGTCCTCCCGGGTGTCCCAGGCGTCGCCGACCCGGCAGCGGGTCAGCGAGTCTTCGGGGAAGTCGATCTCCAGTCGGGTCAGCAGGGCGTAGGTGGAGCCGACGAAGGCGTCGTCCTCGCTCTCCTGCAGCTTCCCGAGGAGCTGCTCCCACTGCTGCGCGCGGACCTTCTCGACGCTGCTCGCGAGTCCCAGCTTGCGCGCCTTCTCCGTACTGAGCGACGCCACCGGGAGCACGTCACGGTACGCGTCGAGTTGGGGGCCCACCGCCTCCTTGAGGAGCTTGAGCCCCTGCGAGGTCTTCACCCGACCGTGCCGACCGAGCATCCAGCGGATCGGGGAGACCACGGACTGGCGCGTGCTGGCCTGTGCTCCGATCTGCAGCGTCCAGCTCTCGATCAGGGCGTCATCGGGCAGCGCCTGGAGGAAGGCCGCGCGGGCCTCCTCCGAGAGCCGGGGCAGCAGGTGCAGCGGCCCGCCGACAGGAGAGCCCTCGATCCTGGTCCTGGCCAGGGTGGGCCGGCTCGCCCGGTCGTCGAGCTTGCGGCAGTAGGCCTTGTGCAGGGTCTCCCGGTACTCCTCGAACCAGGGCTCCTCCACGGGTCGGTGGCCGGAGGTCGGCCGGTCCCGCAGGCCCAACTCGCGGAAGAAGCCGGTGTCGTCGGAGTGGAAGCGCATGTCCACCGCGATCTCGGGGTCGCTCTCCGCGGTGACGACGACGCCGGGAAGCAGGCAGTCGCGGACGAGACGGAAGCGACCGTCCGCGGTGCGCACCATCAGGGTGTCCGCGGGCGCCGGAATGCGGCCGGTCACCTCGTGGCCCACCACCGAGGAACCCGCCTGGTGGAACAGCTCCCAGAAGCGGGTCCACTCCTGCGGGCCGTACGCGGCGAAGCCCTGGTCGAGGACGCTGACGAAACGCCCCCGGAGGTCGGCCTCCTGGATGCCGAGAGTGGTGAGGGCGGAGGAGAGCGACGGGTCGTCGGACAGGGCGCGGTCGACGTAGACCAGCGACTCCCGCAGTCCGTCCTCCTCGGTGCGCCGGTAGACCAGGCTGCCCAGCGGGGCGACCAGCCCGTGCTCCTCGGTGAGGACGATCCTCGCCTTCCGGGCCTCGGTGGCACAGGCGGCGTTCGAAGCGATCATGTCGGCGACGATCCGGATGGCGGCCGCCGAGGCCTGCGCCGAGCCGTCCGAGGCCAGCGCCTCCAACCACGCGACGACCGAGGCACGCTGCCGCCCGGCGGCGGCCAGGATGTGCTGGACCTTGCCCGACCGCAGGTCTGTGACCTCGACCGAGGGGTGCACCCAGTCGCGAGGGCGGCCGGCGTACGCGTGCCAGATCCGCAGCCAGCGGTTGACCGCGCTGCTGTCCTTGCCCAGGTCGGGATGGATGTTCAGGTCACGGGGTGTGCGCAGCACACCGTCCTGGTCGGGCAGCGACGGGCGCGCCGCCGCGGCGGCCCAGATCTGCTCGGTGAGCAGACGGTCGGCCCAACTGATCGTCTCCACGCCCTTGCTGCGACCGGGCAGCAGCGGGAGGTACGCGCCAGGGTCCTCCGCCGGGGCGAGCTCGGGCAGCGACTCGACCACCAGGCGGGCCGCGACCCGGATCATCTCGACGTTGAACGGCGAGGAGTCGAGCAGGTTCTGCCGGTCCTCGTTGGTCTTCCAGGCACCGTTCAGGATGCCGCTGAGGGTCATCTCGTACTTGGTCGGGAAGAACGACCAGAACCGGCCCCGGCCGCGGGCGTCGGCCGCGCTGAGCACCCCGGTCTTGTCGTCGGCGCGGTAGGCCGGAACCGCCCAGGCCAGGTCGATGGAGACCCGGTCGTGCAGTTCGCCGGCGTCGCGGCGGGCGGCCTCGGTCGGCTCGTGGGCGACGGTGAAGACCCGCCACTGCGAGCTCGCCGGCTGCTTGCCGACGCGCTCCTCGTGGATCGTGTGCAGGCTGCCGTCCTGCTCGGACCGGAGGGCACGGCGCGCGACCCGGCCCGGCCGGCAGTCCTCCAGTACCACCTGGCCCACGTGCGGGGAGAACAGGTGGAAGCCCGAGGGGAACTCCTCGCGGGCGTCGTGGCCGGCCACGCCCTGGTGGCCGTGCATGTCCTTGCCCAGCCGGTCGGCGGCGCCGGGGAGCAGCGGGAGGCGGACCACCGTGGTGGCCCACTCGAGCAGCTCGTCCAGTACGGGATCCCGGCGGCGCTCTGCTGCCATGTCCAGCTCGCGGGCCATCCGCAGGACGGGCGCCTCGAACTCCTCGCCGAGCCGCTCGCGAACGCCGGGGACGTTCCGGATCAACTCGTGCGACCAGGCGCGGTCGAAGCCGAAACTCCCTCCGCTGCTGAAGAATTCGGGCGCGTCGGTCACCACCAGGACCGACTTCACACCCACGCCGAACCGGCCGATCTGTCCGCCGCGCTTGCGGGACATGCTCATGCGAAGGATGGTCTCGGCACCCTCGGACGTCACGGGGTCGCCCTGGTTGGCGCAGTACAGATGGGTGCCGGTGAGGACGACGTGGATCCGGCCGCCGGGCTCGCCGCGCAGCTCGTCGGCCGCGTTCTGGACGAGCTCGAAGAGCTGCCGGTCGCCGTACCCGCCCTGGGTGATGCGGCGTTCGCCGTTGGCGTGTTCGGGGATCAGGCCCGGATCGATGCCGTAGGTCTCCAGGACGCGGAGGGACTGCTCGACGACGGTACGGATCACCGGGAACTGCGGATCGGCCACGAATGTTTCCACTTCGGATGTGGTGGGCGGTGGGAACGGAGGTCGGAGGCGCCGTCAGCGGGCGCGGCGCACGGTGATCCGGACGATGCGCTGACAGTTGCCGGGGTTCCGACGCGGGCGGCGCGCCCGGGCCTCGGCGTCGCGGATGGCGTTCCGGTAGGCGGTGACCATGTCGTGGTCGATGCCGTAGAGGTAGAGGTAGGCGCCGAGGTCCTGCGGGGCCTCGTCGGCGAGCCGGTCGTACGTGGTGACGATGGAACGCATGCGGTGGAGCGGGGAATCCTGCGGGGACACCGGAGCTATCTTCGCTTTCACTTCGTGGGGACGTGCACGAGGGAGTGCTGCGAGGTGGTGCGAGAGAATCGAGCCGAGGAAGTGCGCAAAGGGCTCGGGAAAGGCGAAAGATGCACGCCTTGGCATGTTCCCGGCTGTTGCCGGAGGAAGGTGACGAGCAGTCAACCACGCTCGGCGGGCTCCGCGCAAGGAGGGGTGGTGTGAATCCCATATTCCACCAAAACGGATCCTCAGTATGAAATCGGGCAAATTCAAAGGCTCTTCGGGTACTCATTTTCGATGGGCGACGAGATGTCTTCTGGTGACTTGCTGGACCTGTCAAGGGCCGGTTGACAAGGGGGTTCCACTGTCAATAGCGATGCGGTAGCGTGGCTCCCACCTCGTAAGACAGGCCATGCGGAAGCAGAAGCGGGTGGAACGTGAAGGCGGCTGAGGAGTTCGGTCCCTGGCTGGCGCGCCAGCTCAGGAATGCAGGAAAAAGCCAGACCGATCTGGCGCTGGAGCTGGAGGTGACCCGGGCCGCCGTCTCGGCTTGGATCGTCGGCCGTTCCGTGCCCCGGGACGAGACCATTCGGCGCATCGCCGAAGTGCTCAACACTGACCTGGAGACCGTCCACACGCGCAGCGCCGACGCCCAACTCGCCTTGCCCGTCCAGTGGTATCACAGGCCGGCCCATGCCGACGGTGGCAGGGAGTACGGCAACGCCGCGGCGTTCGCGTTCGAGGCCGACGTCTCGGTGCTCGCCCGCGAAGCCACGCAGAACAGCCTCGACGCGCGCCTCGACCCCGCCGAGCCCGTGCGAGTGCGGTACACCCTGCACGAACTTACCGGCGAGTCCCTCGCCCGCTTCCGCGAGGCCATCGACTGGGAGAGGCTGCGGCCGCACTACGACGCGCTCACCGCCGACGGCGGGAAGCAGAGCAAGGTCTCGCGCACGATCGCGGCCGGACTGCGTGACATGTACCAGTACGACCGCCTCGTGCTGCTCCGCGTCGACGACTACAACGCCACCGGTCTGACCGGCGGCGACTACGAGGATGGGCTCTTCGCCGCCGTCATCCGTCGCCAACTCGACAGTCACAAGCGGGACCTCGGCGCCGGTGGTTCCTACGGCCTGGGTAAGGCCACGCTGTGGGCCACCAGCCGACTCGGCTTGGTGCTGATCAACTCCACCCTCTCGGACCCCCACGAGGGCCGCACCGAGCGACGTCTCATCGGCCGGCTCGACCTCCCCTGGCGCGAGGTCGACGGCCGGGCGTGTGCCGGCCCGGCCTGGTTCGGACGTCCCGATCCGACCACCGAGTCCGCGGACGTGGTCCGTTCCTGGTGGGCCGACGAAGAGACCGTCGAGAAGCTCCACCTCACGCGTGAGAGCGCGGCACCCGGCACCTCCTTCCTCATCGTCGGTGCCCACGACGTGGCCAGCCTGCTGGCCGTCAACGGCGCCGTGGATGACGAGGAGACCGGTGAGGACGACGATTCCGTCCACCGCATGCACGCCCGGCTCGTCGACGCGCTCGGCCGCAACTTCTGGGCCGCGATGACCGGCGGCGGCGACCGCAAGCCGCACCTGGAGGCGTCCGTCCGCACGTTCCGCAACGGCGAAGTCCTCATCCCCGAGGAGCACGTGGATCCGGCCGTGGCCCAGCCCTCCCGTACCCGCGCCCTGCGGGCCTTCCTCGAGGGGACCACCGTCGACCGGCTCACCGGCCCCGGCCAGGTCGCCCGAGTGGGTGTTCAGCTCAACGTGCCCCTCCACGGCGGCCAGGTGCGCGGTGGGGTGCCGCACGAGGCGGTGCTCCTGGTCACCGGCGCCGACGACGCCGACGACCGCCACAACCGGATGGTCTCCATGCGGGGCAATCGCATGACGGTCAAGGACAGTGCCGTCACCAACGTCCCGATCGGTACCAACCCCTTCCAGGCGATCCTCCTCACCGGACGCGCGGCGGGTCCCGAGGCACCCGGTGCCGAGGCCGCCGAGGAGTTCCTCCGCGCGTCCGAGCCCCCGGAGCACAACAAGTGGGGGCAGACGGAGGAACTGCGTCTGTCCTACTCGCCCTCCGCCCACCGGCGCATCGCCGCCTTGACCACCGCGGCGAACGCGGCCGTGCGTGACCTCGTGGCCGTACCCAAGGCCAAGCGCCGGAACGGGGGAGAGGCCAAGATCGCCGGCCGGCTCAAGGTGGGCGGTGGCGGCCCGAAGAAGGCGCGTCCCGCCGCGGCCGCGGCCCTGCCCGAACTGGACAACGTGGACGCGCTGATCGACGGGACGGGCGCCTGGTCGGTCACGGTCGACCTTCGGGTGGCTCCCGGGGTGGACACGGACCGTCCGGTCACCCCGGTCGCCAAGTTCGACGTGCGCTCCGGCCCCCGGCCGGCCGCCCCCTGGAAGGACCTCGTCGCCATCAGCGGTTGCGAGGTCGTCGACGGCTCCCTTCAGCTGTCGCCGGGAAGCCGCAAGGCCGTCTTCCGGGGCGTCACCGATGTCTCCCGGCACCCGGTCCGGGCCCAGCTGACCGGACTGGTCGTCGAACTCCGCAGCGGAAAGGGGGAGCAGGCGTGAAGGTCTACCCCTACCGGCGGCTCACCGGGAACGTCTCCTGGCGCGTCGACAGCGCCCAGCTCAAGGCGGAGGGCGAGCCCTGGGAGGACGTGGAGAGCAAGTACCTGTCCACCGTCGAACGCGTCGTCGCCCTCGGGCCCGACGAGGACCGCCCCGATTGGACCCAGGCCCGACTGCGCCTGTCCGCGGGCCTCCCGGCCAAGGCCCTCGATCCCTCGGGCCCTTGGCAGGACGTCAAGTTGGTCGCCGTCCTCGCCGAGCGGGCCACCAACACCCGGACGACGGTGGAGTTCGCCGCCGTCTCCGCGGACGGCCGCGAGCGGACCGCCGAGCTGTACGTCCACCGTTGCGACCTCCTCGACCGGGCTTCCCTCACGGTGCACGTGGTGGCCACCGTCGACGGAGTGCCGGGTCGGGTGATCGCCACATCCGACGTGGAGTGGTTCGTCGACGTCATCGAGACCGTGCCGTCATTGGCTCGCGAACTCGAGGTCAGGATGGTCAACTTCGCGGCAGGGGCCAGTCGCCTCCAGCGCTACAAGGACTCCCCGTGGCTGGTCGACACCACCGGTCGGATCCCCGCCGTCCGGGTCAACACCGACTTCGACGGCCTCGGTGACCTGATGGGTGCCGACGGCGGGACCGGACCGGAGGCGACCGTCCGGGAACTCCTCCTCGCGCAGATGTGCTCCGAGGTCTGGACGGCGGTCTTCCACTCCGCCGTCGGTGACCTGGAGGCCGAGGAGGACGGGACCCCGGTGTTCCCGCACGGTTGGCAGGGCGAGGTGCTCCGCGAGATGCTCCCCGACATGTACGCCGACCGTGAGCCGGAGCAGGCGTTGCGGGCGGTCCACGCGGCGCGCACGGGTTCCTCCGCCACCGGATGGGGGGAACTCCAATCCCGGATCCACTTCGCCGCCTCCCGGCGCGCCGGCGTCCCACGGACGCTGTCCACCACCATCCGTGACCTGGAACGCCTCGCACAGGGGGACGACGCATGACCGACCGACCCGGCTACTTCCCTGAGCGGCTCGCCCTGCTGCCGAACGCCGAGGCGGCGGACTTCCTCACCGAGGGGCTGCTCACCGGTCGCGAGGAGGTGCCCGGCATCAAGCTCAACGAGCTCACCGAACGGCTTCCGCACGAGGACCGGAGGGGGGAGCTGCGGCCCGTCCGCGACCTGGTCGAGGACGCCATGAGCTACTGCCGCGGCAACGGTTTCAAGGTGACCCAGGCCGATGCCTGGCTTGCTCCGCGCCTCCACGCGGCGCTGCGGCTCACCCGCAGGGAGGCGGCCGACCCCGCCTTCTGGAACTACCTTGCGCTCGGCGTCGCCCCGGACTACGTGGTCTGGCGGCACCTCGCGGAGCCCAAGGACGGCAAGCCCGCCAAGGTGGCGGCCGAGCGCTTCCGCGGGCAGTACCACAAGCAGGCCTTCGCCCGCCTCTGGTGGGCGGCCGAGCTCTTCCGCGACGGCGCGGACTACGAGCCCGTCATCACGGCCTGCGGCAGCCAGGACATCCTCAACACCGCTCTGCGCATGTCCGTGATCAACCACCGGCCCACGGCGCAGGCGATCGTCCGGCTGGTCGCGAAGGGGGTCGTCACGACCGGGCGCGAGGTCAACGCGCTTGCCGGAGCCGTGAACGCCTCCGCCGCGACGCTGATGTACGACGTGATCGCCCCCGACACGGAGCGTGAGTCCCGCCCCCTGCTTGACTGGATCACCGAGGCCGAGACCGCCCGCCAGGTATCACGGCACGTGCTCCCGACCGGTCCCCAGGAGGAACCGGCGCCGCAACTCTCCGTGAGCACCCTGGTGGACTACTTCGCCGACCTCTTCGCGGAGGCGGTGGTCCGGGGGCGGGCGGCGGAGGAGGCCGAGAGGGAGGACTGATCCTCGGGCTTCGGGCAGTTCGGGCCGCAGCCGACCTCCGGAATGTCGCAGCCACCCTTCTTGCGAAGAAGGATGTGCTCCTCGGGGGTGGGCACCTCCCAAGTGTCCCGGAACCTCTCCTCGGCCGCGGTCGGCAGGGACAGGGCCGAGGCCAGCACGTGCATGCCGAACAGCGGGGGCACGGCATTGCCCACCTGCTGTGACTGGTCGCCGCTCGACCAGGGGTAGTCGGGCGGGAAGGTCTGGAGGACGCCAGCCTCCCGAATGGTCAGCCGCTCCGGGTGGTGCGGCCGGAGATCCGGGTGCTGGACGGCGTTGCGGGAGACCTTCCCGGTGACCGTGAACGACGGCTGGCGGTCCGTGCGGATGCCGCGATTCTCCGAGACGCCACCGGTGCTGTAGTTCGACCTGATCTGGAACGGAACCTTCCTGCGCTCGGGTCCCGACTTCACCCCGAGCACTTCACCCATCGAGACCCACGGCTTGAGCGGCGTGGTGCCTTCCGCCACCGGCAGTGCCGTCTGGCGGGGCCGGGCCGTCGCCTTCTCGTCATCCGGGCCGCCCAGCTCCGGATTGTGCGGGCTGAACGTGTGGTGGGTCGGGTGCGGAAGACGAGGGCTGCCGTGTTCGGCGAGTCGCGCGATGAGGATCGTCCGCCGACGGCTCTGGGGGACGCCGTACGCTTCGGTGTGCAGGGTCGCGACCTCGGCGACCTTGTACTTCACCCTCGTCCCGTCCGTGCCGGGCAGGCCCTTCTCCAAGGCCTCCTTGTAGACCCTCCAGAGGTTCTTGACCTGGGGGACCTGCTCGAGAACGATCACGTCGAAGGGCCGATTCCCCCGCTTCTCGCAGCCGAGCGCTTTGATCGCGTACCGCAGGGGCTCCAGGACCAGAGTCGTCCGGTGGTCCCCGGTCAGCTTCTCGAGCTCTTCCAGCTGCGCGTCGATCTCCTCGTCGGAGGAACCTTCGATCAACGCGTGGATGAGATTCTCCACCTCGCCCAGCGCCTTGCGGCCCGCACCGTTGCCCGCCACCGAGTACGTCTGGCACGGCGGGCCGCCGGCCAGCACGTTCAGCTCTGCGGGGAGCTCGTCGAACCTGTCCCGACGCACCGCGCTGACGTCTGCGTGCCACGTCTCCAGCCCGGCCTTGTAGCGCGTGTCACAGGCGTTCTTGTCCCACTCGATCCCGAGTGAGCGCACGCCGAGCATGTGCGCAGCCACGTCTAGCCCGCCCGGACCCGCGAAGAGGTCCAACATGTACGGCTTCTCGAGAAATGGGGCGGCTGCGTCGGAGCTGGTCATGTGGTGAGAGTGTAGCCGGCCAGCCGATGTTCCCGGACCAGTGTGGCGATCCGCTCGGCGGCCTCCAGGGGGTTCTCGTGCTCCCAGACGCGCACCGACTGCCAGCCGGCCTCGGCGAGGCGGGTGTCCGTGTCGCGGTCCCTGGTGCGGTTCTTCTCGATCTTTTCCCGCCAGAACTCGGCGTTGTTCTTTGGCCACGTCGCGTGCTCGGGGCAGCCGTGCCAGAAGCAGCCGTCGACGAAGACCGCGACGCGCGCCGGGCCGAACAGGATGTCGGCCTCGCGGCGCACGTCCTTGAGCGGCCTGCGGTGGACCCGGTAGCGGAGACCGGCGGCGTGCAGGGTCCTGCGGAGGGCGACCTCGATGTCCGTGTCGTGACTGCGCTGCTTGCTCATCCGCGCGCGGATCTTCGGAGTGGTCTCCAGGGAGGGCATGGTTCCATTCTGGCGCTTCGGGGGCGGGGTGGGATCAGGGGGTGGAGAGGATCAGGCGGCGGGTGGTGTTGTGGTAGTGGAGGCGGGTGATCTCGGCAAGGATGTCGGTGGCGTAGCCGTGGCCGCGGTGGGCGGGGAGGACGCCGAGGTAGCCGACGAACGGGAGGCGTGGTAGCGGGAGGGGAGGCCAAGCCGACGGGGTCGCCGCTGGCGGGGGTGCGGGCGACGCGCCACCAGGTGCGGTCGCCGAGCATGGTGTCGCGGTAGAAGACGACGTCCTCGCGGGCCTGGGCCTCGTCGCCGACGCGGTCGGCCTCGGCACGGGAGGCGGTGTCGAGGCTGCCGGCCAGGTTCTGGGGAATAGGTCGACGAAGACCTCGTCGTCGGGTTCGGGGGTGAAGCGCAGGCGGGTGGAGGGGGCCGGGAGGCCGGCCTGCGGGGTCCACACGTAGCGGAGGCGTTCCGGGTGGGCGGTGAGGCCGGCGCGGCGGGCGGCCTCCTGGCACCAGGCGACGGCGGCGCGGGTGTCGGGCCGCTCGCGCCAGTCGCCGGGGAGGATGAGGTGGTAGTCGGCGGGGTGTCCTGGCTGGCCCGGGCGTAGGCGGCGTGGGCGACGGTGAGCAGGTCGGCGGCCAGGGTGGTGCGGTCGGGCCAGCCAGGACGGCGTCGTGGACGTAGAGCCCATCGAGGGCGCCGGGGTGGGCGTCGCTCGGGTCGCCCCACCAGACGGCGAGGGCGTGCGGGGTGTCCGCGGGGCCGGCGGAGTCGGGTTCGGCGATCCAGGTCCAGTCGGGGCGGTACTCGCCGCTCGCGAGCCAGGCCCGGAAGGTGCCAGCGGTCAGGCCGCTGGCGGGGCCGGTGGCGAGCAGCGGGGAGGACCCGGCCGGGGTCGGAGAAGCTGGTCGGACGGACGATCACGATGCCGCTGTGATGGTGGAGTTGGTGGTGCGTGTGGTGGCGGCGCCGGCCAGGGTGTCCGGGGCAGGATGCGTCGGGGCGGGTGGGGCAGGGGTGATCCGGTGGCGGTGGCCGGTCAGGGCGGTGACGGCGAGCAGGAGGCCGGTGCAGCACAGGAGCAGGGCGCTGCCGGGGTCGTCGGTGGTGGTGAGCAGGCGCTGAGGGTAGGGGGCGAGCGGGCCCGCGGGGGGCGACCAGGGGGTTGCAGATCAGTGAGACGAGAGGGCCGGGCAGCAGGTGGCCGAGCAGGGCGCCGCCCTGGATGAGCATGCGGCGCAGGGCGAACACCCGACCCTGGGCCTCGGGGGCCACCGGCAGGCCGAGGAAGAAGGTGAACGCGGCGGCGGCCAGCGGGCCGGGGCTGTGGTGGAGGCCGGCGAGCAGGACGGCGGCGCCGCTGAGGACGGTGGCCGCGGTGATCCAGGGAAGGAGGCGGTGCGGTCCGGCCCAGATCGACATGGCGATGCTGCCGACGGCCAGGCCGAACCCGCCGGAGGTGCTGACCAGGGCGACCGCGGCGTTCTGGTCGGACGCCGGGGTGGCGGACAGGACCAGGGGGAGGATCAGGGCGGCCTCGGCGGCGTTGAACACGGTGACCAGGCGGAGCAGGTGGCGCAGGCCGGGCTGGCCGGTGAGCAGGCGCCGGCCTTCGGCCAACTCGGCCAGCCAGCCGTGGCGTTGGGGCGGAGGGCCGGACCGGACGGGGCGGTCGGCGGGTTCGGGGAAGCGGACGATCAGCAGGCTGAGCACGCCGAGGGCGAACGAGCCGACGAGGACCAGCAGGACGGCCCGCAGTCCGCTCGCGCCGAGCAGCTGGGCGCAGGCCAGCGCGGTCTGGGTCACGGCGTCGGCCCGGCCGCGCTGTTCGGGCCGAGCCCCACGGGGTCCAGCGGGCGCCGTCCTCGGCCAGCCGATGGCCTGGCCGGGGAAGGTCAGCATGTCCTGGTAGAAGTGGTCGACGACGTTCGAGGTGATGTCGACATCCTCCCCGACCGGTTCGCGGTAGGTGACCACGGGGGAGTCGAGGACGACGAAGCCGGGGTGGGGCAGGCCCTCCGGGAGGCAGTACCGGGCGAGGGCGGTGGTGAACGCCGAGTGCAGGACCGAGCGCACGCCCTGGCCGCGTCCGGAGCGGGGTCGGCTGCCGGCGCGGACGTCCATGCCGTACTGGTCGTACTCGGCGAACTCGACCGAGGGAACGGACCAAGCCTCCAGCGTTCGCCTCAGGACGTCGTCGAAGTTGGAGAGCACGCGGGCGGGGATGTGGCTGGCTGGCCGCTGGGACCGGACCGCGCCTGCCCCGTCGAGCTTGGACCGCCGGTTGTCCAGTTCCTCGATGCGGGCGTGGAGTTCGAGTTCGCGTTCGGCGGCCGAGCGGGCCGGCAGGAGTCCGTCCATGTGCGTCCGCAACGGGTCGAGGCGCTCCTCGGCCCGGGAGATCTCGGTGTCGAGCTCTCTGGCCCGCAGAAGCAGGACGCCCCTCCGCCCGACCAGCTCGTCCAGCTGGGTCCGCAGGTCGGCGAGGAGCGAGCTGGTCTTGGCGGCTTCGGCCTCGACGGCCGCGTGCAGCTGGGTCGTTTCCTGCTCGCCGTGGCCATGGTGTTGGTGTTCGGGTTCGGCACCGCAGAAGACACAGGTGTCGACACGGAAGTAGCCGAGGATGCTGCCGGCTTCGCTGACCATCGCGAGGCGGTCGAGGTCGGAGCGGTACTGCTGTTCCAGCAGCCCGAACCGGGTGAGCAGGTCGTGCACCTCGGCTAGGCGAGACTCGACGGCGGCGAGTTCCTGCGCGGCATTCATTCGGGCAGAGACCGCGCCGACGTGGCGGTCGGTGATTACCTGCAGGGAACGGGACTGGCCGTCGATGGTGGCCTGGATCCGCGTCAGCCGTTCGCGCAGTTGGGAGGCGTTCTCCCTGGTTGTCAGCTTGGCGGAGAGTTCGACGACGATCTGGTCGAGGAGCCCGATCTGGCCCTTGTGGACCCGGCGCTGTTCGGCGTTCGGCCCGGTGTCGACCACCGGGTCGTCCTCGCCGGTCAGCAGGTACTTCATCACCGAGGCGGCAGCAGTCTTGCCGCTCGCTGCGTTCGACCGCAGGACGGGGGAGAGGGGGTCGCCCATGCGGGTCTCGGTCACAAGGGACAGGTGCACGAGGTCGGCAAGGGACAGTCCACGGGTATTACCGGCGTCGTTCTTGCGGATTCGGGCGTCGGCATAGCCGAGTTCTGCGAGGAGCATGGCGGAGAGACTGCGAGAGCTGCCCGAGCGATGGACAGCGGTCAGTTCCCGGTCGGACCTCCGGGTGACCAGGTCGCGCAGGTCCTCGTAGTGGACGGCGACGGTGCCGGTACCCGGTCGCCGGACGAGGGTGATCGGCGCTCCATCGGGCATTCGAAGCCCGAGGAGGATCTGGCTGTAGCCCTCGGCTTCGGGGATGAGCGGCAGATGCGCACCACCGAGCATGTACTCGATGGACTCGACGATGAAGGACTTGCCGGTGTCGGACGCGCCGTAGATGACGGTGAGCTCGGGGCCGAAGGCCACACGGGCGGTGGGCTTTCCGGAGCCCGCGTACGTGAGGTGGGTCAGTCGCAGGTCAGCCACGAGGAACCTCGGGGGGTAGGGGTGTCTCGGCGGGGCGGTTGAGGAGCGCACGGGTGGCAGCCCGCACGTCGGCGCCGGGCGCGTACTGGTGGACGGCCCATTCGGCGCGCTCGCGCAGGCGCTCGACATAGGGGGCTTCGAGGAGTTCGACGAACGCGGGCCCCCGTTCCGTCGTGCGGTAGACGAGGCCGTCGTCCGCGGGTTCCAGCCGGGCCAGCTCGGCGCGGATCAGGACGAGCAGCGCCTAAGCTGCCCATGCCGCGGATGAGGTTGATGGTGGCCATGGTGTGGACTCCCGGGTGCCTTGCTGACCTTTTGCTGACCCCGGATAGTCGATCAGGCCCCTGACCTGGGAAGAACCGTGAAATGCGTGCTACGTGGTGGAACTTCATCGGCCGCTCCGGTGAGGAGATCACCCAGGCCCGCAACGACTGGGAGCAGGGCGCCCGCTTCGGCGAGGTCCACGGCTACGACAGCGCCCGCCTGCGCGCGCCGGGGCTCCCCGACATCCCCCTGAAGCCCCGCGGACGGGTGCGCTGACCTCCGAAGACAGCGTCGAAGTGGTGGCCTCGTCCAGCGCGTACGGCAGGGCTGGACGGGCACCCCGAGACCGTTGGCGGCGGGCGTCCACCCTTCCGCTCCGCTGTGTCGGGCGCGCGGTCGGCACGGGCTCCTGATTCTCAGGTCCAGGCATCTGGTGCACGGTCTGCTCGTATCGATGCCGACCTTCTGCTGACCTTTCCGACTGACCACCAGCAGGGGCGTTGGCGTCGCAGGCGGCCTCCGCCTGATCGAACCGGCCACGATCTTGGCCTCCGGGACTGGTGAGCTCGCATGTTCAGGAGTCGCGTATTCGCGGCCGCGCTCAGATGGGGGCTTGCGCTGAGTGATCTGCGCGAGCTCGGCGGCACCCGGCAGTCTGCTGGTTGGCGATTGACATGATGGGCGGCGGCAAGTTCTCAGGTGTCTCCAGGGGTGACTATGACGTTCAAGTCCGAGGCCGATTTCGGTGTCGCCGAACGGGATGAGTGGTCCTATTCGCCGGCTGTCGGCGTAGGACCGCTCCGGTTCGGTATGACCGTCGAGGGAGTGGTCGAAGCGGCTGAGGTGCTTGGCCAGACGAAGGTCAGCGAGTGTGTGCGGCGCTACGCGATCTTCTCGCCGACTTGGAAGGTCGAAGTGCACCGTCGCGGAGCGGCTCCTTCGCTGCCTGCCGTCACGGCCTATGTGAGCCAAGCCGTGGGGCTGTTCTGCATCGCTGCCGACGCCGCGCACGGTCCTCAGGTCGCGCACGACGGAATCCCGCTGGTCGGGAGAGACCTGTCGGAGCTGGAGAGCGACGCAATCGCTCATGCCGAGGCAATGGACGTGCACTTTCGCTACACGCCCGAGGGCTACGCAGGACCGGATGACTCCGGGGTCGTGATGCGCGGGCAACTGGTCGGGCAGGTCCTCCGATCGCGTCCGTTGTTCATGGTGACTCGCGACGGCGCAAACACTGAGTGGGACTCAATGCCCGCCGAGGAGTACCGCATCGACGGTCAGTCCACGGCCTGACGTGGTGCGACTCATGACGTGGGGTGGAGGAGGGGGAGTTCCTTGACCACATCCGTCGCTGCGTCGGCCGCACCATGGAGACGGGCGCAACCGGCGACCTGTAGCTATCACTGGCTGTGGTCGCCGGGGGTATATCGGCTCCAGGTTCCACCGCCTTCGACGACCAGGTGGGTGGTGGTCCTGTCGTGGTAGCCGAGGGCCCGGGCGACGACGGCAGCGGGGGCTTGGAGTACCAGCTGGCGGATCGCTGAGGCCCGGTCGCGCTGGGCGGGAACCCCGGCGGCTCGGAGCTGGTCGAGCAGGCCGGTCGGGTCCATCGGATGCCCGGGCTGCCGGCCGGGGAACAGCCAGGCCGTGCTCCGGCTGCTGGCCCGGGCGAGGCGAGGCTGTTCCGCCAGGTAGGCGCGCACGAGATCGGCGACGGGCGCGGGCAGCGGCAACGGAGGGTCTCCGAGCCGGACCGTGAGGGCTTCGCCCGCGTCGCCGATATCCTCGGTGGTCAACCGGACGATACGGCCGCAGTAGCCGTTGGGCAGGGCCTGGGTCACGCGCCCGAGCCGCTGCTTGGCCCAGGTGGCCTCGGCCAGAGGGCCGTCGGGATCGACGGTGACGCTCTCGCCCTTGATGTTGACCTTGCGGGAGCTTCGCGTCCTGCCTGGCCTCCTCCAGGCGCTCGGCCATGAGCCGCCACGGCGTCCAGCGCCCCGACCCGCTCGGCCAGGTGCTCCTGGGTCGGCTGATCCAGGCTCAGGCCGTGCGGGACGCCGGCCGACACCAGCTTCTGGTCCACCAGAGCACTGCGCCGGCCTGAGGCCCCAGGAGACGCGGATCGTCCGCCTCGCCGCCCAGCTCTTTTGAGCTTGTGAACGGTCGGCTACCGCCTCTCCAAGGACTGTCCGAAGCTCGGCGTCGGCTCGCGCGGGGAACTGGCGGTGCTGGTCTGACGGCCGTGGTCTGAAAAACCGGTTGCGAGGGGGCGCGGCCCAGATCACGATGTGCGGCATGTACCTGTGCTGACGACTGCCACGTGGCAACTCACCCCTTCGCGATCGACCTCTGCGCCGGGCCACCGGCCGCGCGCTGAGGCGATGACGCGCGCGCTCACGCGATCGACCGCCCTCGGCGCTCGGCCATGCGGCCATGTCCCGAGGCGATGAGACGTGCTGTCGCGAGTTGCCACGGAGAGACACGACCTGTTGCGCGATCGACCTCGGGGCGCACGCCATGCGGCCACCCGCCCCGAGGCGATGACACGCGCCCTCGTGAGCACTCGTCAGAACCCAGGAGCCCCGGCCGGTCCAGCCGATCCGGCCTGCGCGCGTTCCTGCTGAACCAGGAAACAGACCACCATGCATACCGAACGCAAGGCCCGCTGGGCCGTGCGCCAGTCCGCGCTGCCCACCGTCGTCCGCAGCTGCCCGGACTGCTCCAGCACGCGGCACCGGCCCTCGGGCAAGATCCGTGTCAACGCCAACGGCAAGCTCCTCGACGTCTGGCTGCTGCTCAGCTGCGCGGGCTGCGACCGGACCTCGAAGGTGCCCGTCCACGAGCGCGTCCACACGTCGTCGCTGGAACCCGCCCGCAGGGAGGCGTACGAGAACAACGACCTCGCCGTGGTGCGGGAACTGACGATGAGCGCGTCGCTCGCCGCCAAGAACGGCTACAGCCTGGACTGGAGCGGCACCTGGGAGCTGGAGGCACGCACGCCGCTCCACGCGATCGACGATCCGACCCCGCTGAGGGTGCAGGTGAGCTTCGAGCTGCCGGTCCCGGTCCGGGTCGAACGCCTGCTCATGTCCGGCCTCGGCCTCAGCCGCGGCCGGGTCCGCCGGATGGTCGCGGACAGACGCATCCGCCTGCCGCTCGCCCCGGACGCCAAGACGCGCCGCGACTTCGAGCTGACGGTCCACGCCCCGACGGCGCCCCTGGCTCAACTGGCGACTCCGGTCGCGGCGACGCGGCGGGAGGCGGTGCGCGAACTCGGCGCCGCCGACGCCGTCGAGGCGCCGCTGCGCCTGTCGCGCGCGGTGTCCGGGGCGTAGGCCGAAGGCTCGGTGCGGGGCGGTACCCGGCGCGGCTCACGGACTCGCCGTTCGTGAGCCGCGCGGTGGGCTCCCACGCGGTGGGTCCCGCCTCCTCCGACGACGCAGTCCGGGGTGCCGCACGGTGGCGGCAGGCGATGACCGGTTCGGGAGCACCAGGCCAACACGATCACGATTGGCTAGGACCTGTCCGGCCGATCATGCTCGCCCTCGGTGGCGACGCCGGTCCTGTGGGGCTGACACGGTCAGGGCAAGGCGGGCGACGCGGCGGACTTCGGTGGGGAAGGCCGGGGCCCGAGCGGCGTCGAGCCCGCCGCCGGGTCCGGCCCGGCTGCCGGCGCGGCGCGAGCAGGTCACCCCAACGGGTGAATCCCCCGGACCCGGCAAGCCGGCTTCCCGGTGGCGCCGAAGGCATCACGTACGAGCCCGCGAGCGGCGGGCTCCGGCCCGGGACGGGAGCATGATGCCCTCAGAGCACATCGACACCCGGCTGCTCGAGGAACTCACCGAGCAGTCGCAGGACCTGAACAGCGACGCGTTGCGGATCACGCGGGGCGCGCTGACCGACTTCGGGCAGGCGGGCGAGCCTGTCCGAAGTCGGTGGTGGCAGCGCGGCGGGTTCCTCGCCGCGGCGGCGGGCACGGCCGCCCTCCTCGGGAGCGGCCGCGCCTTCGCCGACAGCCCCTCGCCGTCGGGCTCCGCGGCCGACGACATCATGGCGCTGCAGACGGCCGCGTCGATCGAGAACCTGGCGGTCAGCGTCTACCGGACCGCCGCCGGACTGCCGTTCATCAAGGACGGCAACAAGACGGTGGCCGCGTTCATCGCCAAGACCACCCAGCAGCACCAGGGTCACGCCGAGGCCTTCAACGCCGCCGCCACCCAGGCCGGCGGCCGGGCCCAGAACAACCCGGACCCGAAGTACAAGGCCGTGGTGGACCAGATGCTGCCGGGCATCAAGGGCCCGGCCGACGTGGTCAAGCTCGCCATCACGCTGGAGGACGTCGCGGCCCAGACGTACACCAGGAACGTCTCCCAGGTCTCCAACGCCGACCTGCGCAAGCTCTTCGCCTCGGTGGCTCCGGTGGAGGCCCAGCACCGCGCCACCCTGCTCGCGGTGCAGGCGCTGCTCGCCGGCAACGCCGCCGACCTGATCACCATCCCGGTCGACCCGGCCAAGCTGCCCGCGGCGGCCGGCAGCGTCGGCTTCCCCGATGCCTTCCACAAGACCGACAACGCTTCCCCGATCAGCGAAGGGACCGTGAAGTGACGACCACCGAGGGCGGCTGGGAGCTCCCCGTCAGTGAGCGGGAACTCGCCGGCCTGACGCGCGAGATGCACGAGGCGCACCAGGAGACGCTGCCGGCCATGCGGGCCGGTGCCCTGGACCTGACGGAGGAGATCCGGGCCCGCGGGGCCGGTGAGCCGCGCGACACGGGCCGGCGCCGGTTCCTGCTCGGCGCCGGTGGCGCGGCCGTTGCGCTGACGCTGGCGGCCTGTTCCAGCAGCAGGTCCCCCAGCTCGCTGTCCGCTTCCTCCGGCGCGTCGATGCCGGCCTCCGGCGCGGCGTCCGGGCAGTACACCGGTGACCTGAAGGTCGTCGCGCTGGCCACCGCCCTGGAGAACCAGGCGGTGGGCGCCTACCGGACCGCCCTGGACGCCGCGAAGGCGGGGAAGCTCGGCACCGTGCCGCCGGCGGTGGCCACCTTCATCACCACCGCGATGGCCCAGCACGCCGATCACGCCAAGGCCTGGAACTCGGTCCTGACCGGAGCCGGCAAGCCCGCCATCACCGACGTGCCGCTGTCCAACCAGGCCGCCACCGTCCAGGCGCTGAACGCGGCGACCGACGTGGGCACGGTCGCCGGACTGGCGCTGTCGCTGGAGGACCAGGCCGCGCAGACGTACCTGTTCGCGACCTACAACGTCACCAGCCCCGCCGGCATCGCCACGGCCGCCACCATCGCCCCCGTCGAGGCGATGCACGCCGCGATCCTCGCCTACGTGCTGGGCCAGTACCCCGTCCCGGACGACTTCCTGCCCGTCGACAAGGCGGCCAGTCCCACCCTGCTCACCGTCTGAGGGGGCCGCCCGAGGACCGGTGCGGGCCCGGGCGCGGAGACGTCGACTCTCCCGCGCCCGGGCCCGTCCGCTGCCCGGCTGCGCGAGGTCGCCCCCGGCCCGCGGGAACGCCGGGCCGCACGACGCGACGACGCCGGCCGGCACTGCCCCCGGCCGGGCTATGGGCCTCGCCGACCACGGCCTGGCCGACCACGGCGGCGCTGCCCGCGGCGACCGGGGGGGGCGAGCGTTCAGGTCGCAGGTCGCAGGTCGACGGTATGCCGGGACCTGGTGGGGCGAGGGGGGCGGTGTCAGGTGAGCGGCAGCAGCATCAGGGGCTGCCCGGTGGGCCGGGCCGAGCCGCCGGCGGGTTCCTCGGTCACGCCGACCCCGACGGCGCCGTCGATGGCGCCGGTGAGCAGCAGCTGCCCGTCGCTTGCCGGCAGCAGACCGGCCGGGCGCATCGTGCCGGCGTCGTCGAACCAGAGTTCGTAGGTCCGCCCCTCGGGCAGGGCGGGCAGGCCGGTGGCGAGGAAGGCCGCCCGCCCGCGGTCGGCCGACCACACCACCGTGGCGACGGCCGAGCCGACGGCAGTGCTGGAGGTGCGCGCGTCCGGGGCCGTCAGCAGGCCGGTGACGGCGGCCTGCTGTGCGTGCAGGAGGTTCGCCCGGGCCTGTGCCCGGCTCGCCCGGTCGTGCTGCTGGACGGCGAGGGCGCCCAGTGCGGTGGCCAGGGCCAGGCAGGCCGCCAGTGCGAGTCCGGGCCACCGGCGCGCCAGGCGCGACCTGCGCCGAGGCCGGTCGGCGGGCGTGGTCGGCGGCGGGAGCTGGCGGATCTCCCCGAGGCCCGCCATCACCCGCGCCTTGAGCGCGGGCGCCGGCTCCCGCGACTCGGCGGTCCCGAGCCGGGCGACGGTCGCCTCGAACTCGGCGACCTCCTGCGCGCAGGCCGGGCACTGGGCGAGGTGCCGTTCGAACTCGGCACGCTCCGCCTCGGGCAGGGCGTGCGTGGCGTACGCGCCGGTCAGGGTGTGCAGGTCGGGAGCCGCGCTCATGATCCAACCCCCAGGCAGTCGCGCAGGCGGATCAGGCCGTCCCGCATCCGGGTCTTGACGGTGCCGAGCGGGGTGCCCAGCAGCTCGGCGACCTCAGGGTAGGTGTATCCCCGGTAGTACGCCAGGGTGACCGATTCACGCTGCAGCCGCGTCAGCGACTCGAGGCACCGGCGGACCTGCTCGCGCTCCAGCCGGCCCTCGACCTGCTCGGCGACCTCGTCGAACGCGGGCGTGTGCGAGCGCGCGGCCACCTTCTGCTCCCGGTCGGCGGCCGCCTGCGCCGCCCGCACCCGGTCCACCGCACGCCGGTGGGCCATCGTCAGCACCCACGACATCACCTCACCGCGCTGCGGCTCGTACCGGGCGGCCGTGCGCCACAGCTCGAACATCACCTCCTGCATGACCTCCTCCGACTGCGCCGGATCCCGCAGTACCCGCCGCACCAGCCCCAGCACCGGTCCGGCGACCGCGTCGTACAGCCGGGAGAACGCCTCCTGGTCACCGAGCGCCGCCTTGGCGACCAGCTCCTCCAGATCCGGGCCCCGATAGCGAGGGCCCGACAGGAACACGACCGCGTTCACCGACCCGTACCTCCCGAACCGGCGGCCCACCCGGCCGTGGGCGACAGCCGGGGCCTGCCGTCCGGTCGGCAGTCGCGCATGAAATCCTCCTGGGTCCGGCAGCGGGCAGAGACAGTCGATCCCCATTCGTAGCCGCCGCGCCGGCGGATTGCCCCCGGAATCCACGGTGGGAACCGGCATGGCGATCATCCGGGCCGGTCCCGTCCGGCCCCGTCCGGTGAGGTCCGGTCCGGTCCCGTCCGGTGCGGTCACCAGAACCGGGCGAGGGCGCTGTCCTTGAACGGCTGCGGGGAGACGTCCAGGTCCCCGGAGAACGGGCGGTCGAGGACGAGCACCAGCAGCAGGCTGAAACCGACGAGCGCGGCCACCGAGCCCACGAACAGCAACCGCGCCCGCCGGCTGCGGACGCCGTACAGCAGGGTGACCAGCATGATCACCGCCGCCCCGCCGAAGATCAGCACCTGGAGGAGGGCCGGGAGCTGGTCGCGGCTGTCGGCGATCCTGGTGCGGCGGTAGGCGGCGACGTCGTTGAGGCTGTCCAGGGCCTTGGCGTAGAAGGCCTGCTCGGCGTTGCTCTGCGGCTCGTAGCCGGCGAGGGCCTGGTACATCGCGTCGACGGATCGGGTGGTCACCGCGGAGTCGCCGTCACCGGCCCGCATCAGCGGCCACTGGTCCTGGACCACCGCGTGGACGTAGCCGCCGACGGCCGCCTGGACGGCGTCCCGGGGGCCGGGAGGGAAGCACTCGGCATCGCGGACGATCTGTGAGACCGCGCTGGCCTCGCTGGAGACGACCCGGCCCGCGTCCTGCAGATCGGTCCACAGGTTGACGATCACGAAGGCCAGGATGATGCCGTAGATGGCGCCGAACATGCCCAGCACCACACCGACCATCTCGTTGTTCTCACCGTCCGCCATGGCCGGGTACCAGCGCATGGCCAGCACGCTTCCGGCCACCGCGAGCAGCACGGTGCCGCCGACCACGAGCAGCGCGAGGACGGCGGTCGGGACGTGGTTCAACAGCCAGAGTTCCAACGTGCTCCTCACCCTCTGCGGGCTGTGGCGGGACGGTCCGGCCGCCCACCGGCGACGCGGGGTGCGGGTGGATCGCGCGGGTTCGGCCTTCCCGGTGCCGCACGGCCGGGCGCGGGCACCCCAGCATGGCCTCCGGCCGCCGCCCGAGGGTCCGGGCCCCGCCAGACCCGGCGACTTGTCCCCCCGATCAGGTGAACCGGCCGCCTTGTCCCGGGCGTTTCACTTCTGCGCGCACGGGCGGACCTCATGACAGGCGCAGGATCGATTCCTCACTGCTCCGACCGGGTCAACCGGGGTGGTCACGGGTTGGGAGGGGGCGGTGAAGCGGGCAGGTTCGGGCCGAACGGTTCCCTGCACAGAAGGACTTCCCCCTCATGCGTCTTCACCGGACCCTCGGCGCGACCGCCGGCGCGCTCCTCCTGGCCCTGGCCCTGCCGTCCCCCGTCCACGCCACCACCGGCGACTTCCTCTACAAGACCGCCACGGGTCAGGAGGCCGGCCTGCCCGACGCGGCGAGCGGTCGCTGCATCAACCTGGACGGTGCCACCGAGCAGGACCCCGCGCACTCGCCCCGGAACTTCACCACCTCCACCGCCACGGTGTTCCTCGAAACCGACTGTGACGGTGACACCTACGTCGCGATGGATCCCGGCAAGGAGCTCGGCGAAGACACCAAGATCCGCTCCGTCGTCTTCTCCTGACGGAGCGGCAGCAGACGTCCGCAGCTGCCCGTCGGAACGGCCGGGCGGGCTTCGGCGCTGTCCGCACGCGCGGCGGCCGCCACCCGGGAGGGCGGCGGCCGCCGCGGCGCACGGGGCGGGCGGGCAGGTGCGGCCGAGGGGCGGAGATCGGAGGAGCTGGAAGGACCACTCCTGCTTCCGGCCGCCCTCGCAGCAGGGCCGCGCGGTGCCGGCCCGGCAGGTCCACGGCTCCTTCGTGACGGAGTCGCCGTCGTTGCCGACGAACGCCCAGTTCAGGTAGCCGCCGTCGCCCCGGTCGCGCAACGTCGAGTCGCTCTGGAAGACCCCGGATCCGGAACGTGTCGTAGCCGGAGGGTTCCCTCGTCTCCTTGTCCGGGAAATGGTTGAGCTTGTAGGTGGTGTCGAGCAACACCCCCTTCATGTCGGCCTTGTGCTCGTTCGTGAACAACTCGGTGTCCTAGCGGTCGGTGCCCACCGTCTTGAACACCATGACGTCGAATCCCGGAAACTTCTCGCTCGACTCTGCCGCGGTGTTCCGGGTGAACTCGGCGTTGTCCGGCTTGTTGAGGTTGGCGGCGTTGTGCATCAGCTTGATCATGTCGAAGGTGGAACTGATCAGCGAGCTCGTGCAGTTGCCACCGCCCGGCACGGCCGGGGTTCCGCAGGTCCTGTCCACGGGGAGGGCCGGCGCGGCCTGGGCCTGCGCGGTCGGGCCGGAGACAACGGCGACCGCGGCGACCCCGCAGGCCAGCGCGCGTTTCAGGCGGGACAGGGATTTCATGGCGAAAGCACTGTCTTCTCGCACTTCTCGAAGAAGACGGACACTGGATCCCGAAATCCGCCGTCTCGCGACTCCTTGCGGCATCCATAGGACAAGGCCGGGAGGTCTGCCCTTTTCGTGCACCGTCCCCCCCGGCGCGGCGCGCTTTGCCGACCACGCGCCGGCGGGTCATCGGGACCCTTCTCGACGGCTTTCGGCACGGGCGAGTCGTCGTCACCTCGCGCTCCCGCCGGAACACTTGGCGCGGGGTGGCCCGACGCAGGCTCCGGCGTGACGATCCGGCCCCCGCGCTGCTCCGCGGCGCCGTGGGCCCGACCGGGCCGCATCCGCGCAATTGGTCCAGACCTATTGACGGGCCTTGCCGCCCCACCTACGATCCGGTCCGGCACAGCCCCACATGTCCCCACCTCACCCAGAGCCGGGCGTCACGCCCCCACGCGTCGGTCATGTCCATGGCGCTCGGCGGGAAAGGGAGCACAGCATGTTCCGTCGAAGGTCACGTACTCCACGTCCGTCGGGCGGTTTCCGCCCCTCTCCGGATCCCGGCCGCCTCGACGGCGAGCGGGCCGGGAGCGAGCCGGTCCGAGCACCCCGCCCGCAGCGGGCGACCGTGGAACGCGCATCGAGGCCGAGCCCGGCCGGCCGCGCCAAGCACGGAGCACCCGTCCTGCGGCGCTCCCTCGCCGGGGTGAGCGCCGCCGCCGTCATCGCGGCCGGCGTCGCCGTGGCCGGCTCCGTCACGGCCGGGGCCGCCACCCCCAACCTGGTGGCCAACTCCGGTTTCGAGAACGGGCTCTCCGACTGGACCTGTTCCGGCGGATCCGGCGCGGCCGTCGGCAGCCCGGTCCACTCCGGCGCCTCCGCGCTCAAGGCCACGCCGACCGGCCAGGACACCGCCCAGTGCGCCCAGACCGTCAGCGTGCAGCCCAACTCCCAGTACACGCTGAGCGCCTACGTCCAGGGCAGCTACGTCTACCTGGGCGCCACCGGGACCGGCATCACCGGTACCCCGTCCACCTGGACGCCGAACAGCGCGTCGTACAGCCAGCTCAGCGTCGCCTTCACCACCGGGCCGACCACCACCTCGGTGACCGTCTACCTGCACGGCTGGTACGGGCAGCCCGCGTACTACGCGGACGACGTGTCGCTCAGCGGCCCCGGCGGCAGCAGCCCCACGCCGACCGTCACCCCGACCACCGCGCCGCCGACCACCGCTCCGCCCACGACCGCTCCGCCGACCACCACCCCGCCGACGACCACGCCGCCCACCACGACCCCGCCGACGACCACCCCGCCGACGACCACCCCGCCGGGCGACACCTGCGCCACGAAGCCCAAGCCGTCGGGCAAGGTCCTTCAGGGCTACTGGGAGAACTGGGACGGCGCCGCGAACGGCGTCCACCCCGGGATGGGTTGGGTGCCCATCACGGACAGCCGGATCGCCGCGCACGGCTACAACGTCATCAACGCCGCCTTCCCGGTGATCCTCTCGGACGGCACCGTCCTGTGGCAGGACGGCATGGACGCCGGCGTCAAGGTCTCGACCCCCGCCGAGATGTGCCAGGCCAAGGCGGCCGGGGCGACGCTCCTGATGTCGATCGGCGGCGCCGCCGCCGGCATCGACCTCAGCTCCAGCACCGTCGCCGACAAGTTCGTGGCGACCGTCGTCCCGATCCTCAAGAAGTACAACTTCGACGGCATCGACATCGACATCGAGACCGGCCTGTCCGGGAGCGGCAGCATCAACACGCTGTCCGCCTCCCAGTCCAACCTGATCCGCATCATCGACGGCGTGCTGGCCCAGATGCCCGCGGGCTTCGGCCTGACGATGGCCCCCGAGACCGCCTACGTCACCGGCGGCAGCGTCACCTACGGGTCGATCTGGGGCTCCTACCTGCCGATCATCAAGAAGTACGTCGACAACGGGCGCCTGTGGTGGCTCAACATGCAGTACTACAACGGCAGCATGTACGGCTGCTCCGGCGACTCCTACCAGGCCGGCACCGTCCAGGGCTTCACCGCGCAGACCACGTGCCTGAACAACGGCCTGGTCATCCAGGGCACCACGATCAAGGTGCCCTACGACAAGCAGGTGCCCGGCCTGCCGGCCCAACCCGGCGCGGGCGGTGGCTACATGGCGCCCAGCCTGGTCAGCCAGTCGTGGAACGCCTTCAGCGGTTCGCTGAAGGGGCTCATGACGTGGTCGATCAACTGGGACGGCTCGAAGGGCTGGACCTTCGGCGACAACGTCAAGTCCCTCCAGGGCCGTTGACGTCCCGCTGATCTCCCGTGCCCCGGCGCACCCTGTCGCGCCGGGGCCGGTCACCGACCGACCGGAACCACCGCGGTGGACGGCCCGGGCCCGGACCGTCCACCGTGCGGTCGCCGTCAGCCGTTGAGCGTCCCCATGTACTCGGGCGGGTAGCGGTCGCCGCTGACGGCGCCCTGCGGTGCGACCGCCTCGATCGCGGCGATGTCCTCGGCGGTCAGGGTCACCTCGGTCGCCGCGACGTTCTCCTCGAGGTAGCGGCGGCGCTTGGTCCCGGGGATGGCGACGGCGCCCTGGTGCAGGACCCAGGCGAGCGCGAGCTGGGAGGGGGTGACGCCCTTGTCGGACGCGATGCGGCGGACCTCGCGGACGACGTGCAGGTTGCGGTCGAAGTTCTCGCCCTGGAACCGGGGGTCGGTCCGGCGCCAGTCGTCCTCGGCGAAGTCGTCGGGGCTGGTGATCGCACCGGACAGGAAGCCGCGCCCCAGGGGGGAGTAGGCGACCAGGCCGATGCCCAGCTCCCGCAGCGCGTCGCGCACCCCGTCCTGTTCGATGCCGCGCTCGAAGAGGGAGTACTCGGTCTGGACGGCGGTGAGCGGGTGGACGGCGTGCGCTCGTCGGATGGTCCGCTCGGAGGCCTCGCACACGCCGATGTGACGGACCTTCCCCTCGGCGACCAGCTCGGCCAGGCCGCCGACGGTCTCCTCGATCGGCACCCCGGGGTCGATGCGGTGCAGGTAGTAGAGGTCGACGTGGTCGGTGCCCAGGTGCCGGAGCGAGCGTTCGAGGGCCCGGCGGACGTACTCGGGCCGGCCGTTGAGGCCCATCACCCTGCCCTCGTCGGTGATCTCGACGCCGGTCTTGGTGGCGACCGCGGCGCGGTCGCGGCGGCCTGCCAGCGCCTTGGCGAGAAGCTGCTCGTTGACGAAGGGGCCGTAGCTCTCGGCGGTGTCCAGCAGGGTGACGCCGAGCTCCAGCGCGCGGTCGATGGTGGCCAGCGACTCGGTCTCGTCGGTGGCACCGTAGAAGGCGCTCATGCCCATGCAGCCGAGGCCCTGGACGCTGACGGTCAGGCCCTGGTCGCCCAGTGCGCGGTGTTCCACGAGGACTCCTCCACAACTGACGGAACGGCGCTTCGACGGTACTCGGGCCGGACGACGGCAGAGCGTTCCGACCCGGGCGCGTCGGGGTCGCGTCGGGGCGCCTCGACCAGCGGTTGTTGCCCCGGCACTCGCTCGCCGGCCGCCACGGCGGTGTCACCCCGGACCCGAGCATCCGGCCCGGGGCGGCCGAGGGGCAGGGGGCGGCCGAGGGGTAGGGGGCCGTCGAGCGCGCCCTCGCGGAGCCGGCCGCGACCGTCCTGGCCGGGCGGCGGCACGAGGCCTGCCACTGACCGGTCCCCGCGGGTGCGCGGAGGGGGGTCGTGAGGGTGCCCGTACAGTTAGATGAGGCATACCTTACAAATATCCGACCGGATCGTCTACGTCCATGTAGTCGGCGGTGGCGGGGGTTCGCGCATCGCCGGGTCCGCTGCACGCCTGTCCGGCGGTGCGGCAGAGGGCGGAGAGATGGTGGAGGACAGTCGGGACGCCAGGCGCCCGCACGGCGAGCTGGTCGCGGACGTGCTGGACGTGCTGTGGGCGGCCGGCCGGCCGTTGACGGCGCAGGAGGTCAACGAGGCGCTCGGCAAGGGGTTGGCCAGGACGACGGTGGCGACCGTGCTGGGCCGGCTCCACGAGAACGGGACGCTGGCGCGGAGCCGTGCGGGGCGGGGCTTCGGCTACGCGCCGGTCGCCGACGCCGCCGGGCTGGTGGCCGGGCGGATGCGCCGGGAGCTGGAGAGCGACCCCCGTCGGGAGCTGGTGCTGAAGCGGTTCGTGTCGTCGTTGTCCGAGGGGGACGAGGAGGTGCTGCGGCGCCTTCTCCTGGAATCCGAGGATCGCGGATGACGGTCTTCCTGGCCCTGGTCACGCTGGCGTTGGCTGGCCCGTGGGGTGCGGTGGCGGCGGCCCGCCGGCTGGCCGCGCTCCTGCCGCCCCGCGAGGCGTGCCTGGCGCTGGCGGGCGCGGCCGTGCTGCTGGCGGGGGGCACCGCGGCGGCGCTGGTCGCGCTGTTCCACGTGCCGTTCCTCGCCTCCCTGGAGCGGCTCCCCCTGTCGCGCGTGCTGGTCGAGTGGCCGGCCGTCGTGCCGGTCTCGGGGGTCGCCGGGGTCGTACTGGCGGTGCAGGCCGTGCTGCTGGTGGGCCGGTGGCGCGAACACCGCGCGCTGCTGGCGCGGGCCTGGGGGTCGACCGGTGACGGGGTGGCCGACGGCGATGTGCTGGTGGTGCCGGGTGCCGACGCGGAGGCGTTCGCCCTGCCGGCCTTTCGCGGCCGCCCCGGGCGGGTCGTGGTGACCGCGGGCATGGTGCGGGCGCTCGGGCCGGCGGAGCGGCAGGTGCTGCTGGCGCACGAGCGCGCCCATCTGGCGGGCCGCCACCACCTGCTGTCCGCCGTCACGGACCTCGCCGCCGCGGTGCACCCGGCGCTGCGGGGCCTGCGGGAGGCGTTGGGCTTCCACCTGGAGCGGTGGGCGGACGAGGCCGCGGCCGGGGCGGTGGGGGACCGTCGGCTGGCGGCGACGGCGATCGCGCGGGCGGCGCTGGCCGGGTCCGCCGTCGGCCGGGCCGGCGGGAGCCGGAACCCGCTGCTGTCGGTGGGCGCCGGGCCGGTTCCGCAGCGGGTCGAGGCGCTGCTCGGGTCGGTGCCGCGCCGGCCGCGCGGGCGCGCGCTGCGGGCGGGCGTGGTGTGCCTGGCGGCGGTGACGGCGGTCGCGCTGCTGAGCCTGGGGCTGGCGTACGGGCTGCACGAGTACGTGGAGTACGCCGCGGAGGCCGTGCGGGGGCGCTGACGAACGTTCGTGGGGGCGGGGGGCACAACCGGAGCGCGACGGACGACATCGATGTAGACCGATGGCCCCGGGCGCGGCTATGGTTAGCCTCGGTTCACCTCGCAGCGCGGTGCCGTGCCCGGCGCGGCGCGCGAGCGGGTCCTGCGGTCCTCCTGTGGCCGGCGTTCGGCAGCGTGGCATGGCGTCGGTGGTTCCCGTGACCCCCGCCGGAGGTGGTGCGGCCCTCCCCAGCGATTGGATGCGACGTGTACGACAGGAGAAAGGGATCGTCGAGCCCCTTCGAGCAGACCGTTCACCTTCTGTCGGAGGCCGGCCGGGCGGCCGACTCCCTGCTCGCGGAGCGCCTGGAGTTCCGCGGGATGAGCCCGGCCCACCTGTCCGTCCTCTCCATGCTGGCCCGGCTGGGGCCGCATGCCCGCCCCGATCTGCTCGCCCACGTCCAGGGCGCCGCCGCGGAGACCGCGCGGACGCTCGACGAGCTCCTGGCGGCGGGTCTGGTGCAGTCCCTGTTCGTCCAGGTCGGCGGCCGGCACGAGGTGCTGACGCTCACCTCGGCCGGGCAGGTCGCGCTGGAGATCCTGCACGGTGACGCGTCGGCGGTGCAGGAGGGCCTGCTGGCCTCCCTGACGCGGGGGGAGCGCACCCAGCTGAACTCCCTGCTGCGGCGGGTGTGCGCGACCGCGTCCCGCGGTGACGCGGTGCGCCCGGCGCCCCCTCGGGCCTCCGACTGGGTCCTGAACCGCGAGCGCCACCGGGACTGGGTCGTCGAGCGTGGGGATGCCGCCGACGACGACGGCAAGGGCGACGGCGGGGGCGACGGCGGGGCCCCGGCCGCCCCGTAGCCGGGGCGGCGGCAACGGCGGGCAGCGGCAACGGCGGGCAGCGGCGGAGCGCGGCCGCCCGCAGCCGTCTCACCAGGTGAAACGGCGGCGCCGTGCTGACCGGCCGGTAGCTCACAAGAAGATGACGATTGAACAACCGGCGCCCTCCAGGGGGCCGGCGGCCGCCGAAATGAGGTTAGCCTAACCTCATGAATCACGCCCTGCTGGCCGCGACCACGGCCGGATACACCATGCCCCAGGCCTGGCGGATCCTCACCAAGACCGGCTACTTCCTCGGCCTCAGCGGCGCCATCGGCGCCACCGTCACCTACGCGACCAGCGTCCGCCCCGCGCTGCGCGCCGCGGAAACCGGCGGCCAGGACGCCGAGGTGCTGCGAAGAAGATCGGCGACCTACCTCGCCTGGACGGGGGTGGTGCTGCTGATCGCCGGTTACTTCCAGCTCGCCGCCCGCCTCGCCCGCGCCGGCAAGGGCATGCCGTTCGGCGACGCCCTCGCCCCCGGACGCCTCTGGGACTACCTCCAGGCCCCGGCGGCCAAGGGCGCCTGGATCGCCCAGGGCACCGTCTACCTGGTCCAGAACGCCGTCCTGGCCGTGACGGCCGCCGTCCTGGTCGCCCTGTTCGTGCCGGCCGTCCGCCGGCACACGGACGCCGTCGCCCTCACCGCGCTGCCGCTCGCCCTCGCCGTCACCCTGATCGCGGCCGTCCCCGCCACCAAGCCCGCCGACCTGGACAAGTGGCTGGACCTCGCCTTCGACCAGACCCACATCGTCGCGGGCACCGTCTGGCTCGGCGGCCTCGCGCTCCTGGTCGCCCTCGCCGGCAGCCGCGGCCGCCTCGGCGAGGGGGCCGGTCTGCTCTGGGCCGGGATCTGGCGCCGCTTCGGCCTGGTCGCCATGATCTGCGTCGGCGCGGTCACCGTCTCGGGCCTCTGGCTCAGCTGGAAGCACGTCGGTGCGATCTCCCAGCTGTGGACCACCGGCTACGGCATCGCCCTGCTCGTCAAGATCCTCCTGGTCGCCGGTCTCGTCACCGCGGGCGCCTTCAACCAGTTCTGGCTGATGCCCCGCATCGCCCGGGCCCGCCGGGCCGACGACACCTCCTCGCTCCTCCACCTCACCCTGCGGCACTTCCCCAAGGTGGTCTGGGGCGAGGTCGCCCTCGGTCTCGCCGTCCTGGTGGTCGTGCCCTTCATCGCCGGCTCCGCGCGCACCGAGGCCGGCAGCGCCAAGGCCGTCTCCTCCGGCAGCGTCTTCGCCGCCGGCGCGGCCCTGGTCATCGCGCTGGCCGTCTCCTTCTACGCCACGGCCAAGGCCGCCGACGCCCTGTCCCGCCGCCCGGAGGCCGCCACCGCCTGAACACCCGTGCCGCGCCGGGCGGGCAGCGAGGCCGGTGCGCCCCCGGGCCGGGGCGCACCGGGGGCCGTCAGCCCTCCGAGCGGCGGAGCAGGTAGGTGTCCATGATCCAGCCCTTGCGTGCGCGGGCCTCCTCGCGCAGTTCGCGGATCCGGGGGGCGGTCTCCGCGAGCGGGCCGGCGGCGAGGATCTCGTCCGGGGTGCCGAGGTAGGCGCCGTAGAAGATCTCCAGGCCCTCGGGGTCGATCCCGGTGAACGCGGCCCGGCCGTCCAGCATCACCACCACGTCGTCCACGTCCTCGGGGAAGCCCTCGGCGAGGCGGCGGCCGGTGGTGATCTGCACCGGGCGGCCGACCCGGGTCAGGGTGGTGCGGTGCCGGGCGGCGAGCGCCGAGACGCTGCTGATGCCCGGGACCACCTCGTACCCGAACGCGACGCGGCCGCGGGCCAGCGCCTCGTCGACGACGGCGATGACGCTGTCGTAGAGGCTCGGGTCGCCCCAGACCAGGAACGCGCCGGTCTCCTCCGGGCCGAGGTGTTCGGTGACCAGCCGCTCGACCAGGTCGGCCCGCCGGCTGCGCCAGTCGTCCACGGCCGCGCTGTACGCCGGGGTGGTGCGGTCCCGCTCCGCGTCCGGGACCTCGACCACGCGGTGGCCGGGCCGGCCGTGCTCGGTCAGCATCTGCCGGCGCAGCCGGATCAGGTCCTGCCGTTCCTCGTTCTTGTCGAGGATGAAGAAGACGTCGGTGCGGGCGATGGCCTTGGCCGCCTGCAGGGTGAGGTGGTCGGGATCGCCCGCGCCGATGCCGATGAGGAAGATGTGCTGCATGCCAGTGATTGTGCCGCCCGCCCGCGGTGACCGTGCTCAGGCGGCCGGTCCGTCCGGGCGCACGAGCCGCCCGGACGGGACCCGGCACGGCCCTGCCGGGCGGGCGACGGGTCGGTCGCCGACGACCGGTCCGCGAGCGCTGTGATGTCACGCACGGACCCTTGACCCGGCCTTTTCGCCGTCGCCATGATGAGCCGTCATGTTCTGACTCCGCCGTCGGGGGAAGTCCGGTTCGAATCCGGCGCTGACCCGCAACGGTAGGCCGCCGACGGCTGTCGGCGGCGAGCCCGAGTACCCGGCGGCGGAGAGGTGTCCACTCCTCCCGTCGTGGTCTGCGGGCCGGAGCTCCGAGGGTCGGCCGGCGCGGTGCCGAGGCTCTCCGGGCCCCTGCGTCCAGGCCCGGAAAGGCCTCCCGTGCCCGTGCTCCGCCGCTCCCTCGGCCTGCTCGCGATACCCGCGCTCGCCCTCGCCACCGTGCTCCCGGCGGCCGCCGCCCAGGCCGCGCCGGCCCCGGCCACCGCCGCCCCGGCACAGGACGCCGGCACCCACCGCCCGGACGCCGCCGCGGCCGGCTGGCTGGCCCGCCAGCTCGTCGACGGGGACCACTTCGAGTCGGTCTTCGACGGCACCGCCTACCCCGACCAGGGGCTGACCATCGACGCCGTGCTGGCCTTCGCCGCCTCCCGCAGCTCCGACCAGGCCGCCGCCCGGGCCACCGCCTGGCTGGCGAGGCCCGAGGTCATCGGCGGCTACCTCGGTGACGGCTCGACCGAGGCGTACGCCGGGGCGACGGCCAAGCTGCTGCTCGCCGTCGAGGTCCGCGGCGGCGACCCGGCCGCCTTCGGCGGCGTCGACCTGCCGGCCCGGCTCCGCTCGCTGCAGAGCCCGAGCGGCCGGTTCTCCGACCGGTCGCAGTGGGGGGACTACAGCAACGCGTTCGGGCAGTCGCTGGCCCTGATCGCGCTCCACCGCGCCCCCGGCGGCGCCCCGGCCGCCGCCGTCGACTTCCTCGCCGGCAGCCAGTGCGCGGACGGCGGCTTCCCGGTCTCCTTCGGCCAGGCCACCTGCACCAGCGACCCCGACGCCACCGCGCTCGCCGCCCAGGCCCTGGCCGCGACCGGCCGCACCGCCAAGGCGAACGCCGGGCTCGGCTGGCTGACCGCCCACCAGAACGCCGACGGCGGCTTCGCGGCCGCCGGGGCGACGGCCTCCAACGCCAACACCACCGGCCTCGCCACCCAGGCGCTGTTCTCCGGCGGCCGCCTCGTCGCCGGCCTCAAGGGCTGGAGCAGCCTGGTCAAGCTCCAGCAGGGCTGCGCGGCCGCTCCGGCCGTGCGCGGGGCGGTCGCCTACGACGCGTCCGGCTTCAACCCGGCCAACGGCGCCCGGGCCACCGCGCAGGCCGTCCTCGGCCTGGCCGGCACTCCGCTGGCCACCCTCTCCGCCGCCGGCGCGCGTCCGGCCGCGCCCACCGCGGCCTGCCCGGCCGCGCACTGAACGCCGAACGCACCGACACCCCCAGGAGCACCCCGATGACCGACACCCTCGCCCCGGCGCGGCCGGCCCGCCGCACCCTCGGCTCGATCGCCGCCGCCGCGGCCCTCACCGCCGGCCTGCTCGGCGCCTCCGCCGTGCAGGCCCCGCAGGCGCAGGCGGCCGCCTGCACCGGCACCACCGGCGTCACCGTCGTGGTCGACTTCACCGCCGTCGGCGGCGGCATCCAGACCGGCTGCGCCCCCGGCGACCCGGCCAGCGGGCTCGCCGCGCTGACCGGCGCCGGATTCTCGTACGCCTTCCACCCGCGGTTCCCCGGCTTCGTCTGCAAGATCAACGCCCTGCCGGCGACCTGCACCAACCCGACCGGCAGCGCCTACTGGTCGTACTGGCACGCCCAGCACGGCGGCCCGTGGTCGTACAGCAACCTGGGTGCGGGCAGCTACGACCCGGCGCCGGGCGAGGTCGAGGGCTGGTCCTTCGGCGCGGGCGCCCAGCCGGGCATCACCGCGCCCTGACCGCGCCTGACCACGCCCTGACCGCCCCCGAGCACGCCGGTGCCCCGGTCCTCCGCGACGGAGACCGGGGCACCGGCGCGCTCAGGCCGCCCGGTGCGGGTAGAAGCCGCGGCCGGCCTTGCGGCCGAGCAGCCCGGCCTCGACCATCCGGGCCAGCAGCGGCGGCGGCGCGTACAGCGGCTCCTTGTACTCGTCGTACAGCGACTGCGCGATGGCCTGGACGGTGTCCAGCCCGATCAGGTCGGCGAGTTCGAGCGGGCCCATCGGGTGGGCGCAGCCGTGGACCATGCCGGCGTCGATGTCCTGCGCGGTGGCGTGGCCGGCCTCGGCCATCCGGATCGCGGACAGCAGGTACGGCACGAGCAGGGCGTTGACCACGAAGCCGGCCCGGTCCCGGGAGCGCACCACGTGCTTGCCGAGGACGTCCGCGGCGAAGCCCTCCACCCGGTTGAGCACGGTCGGGTCGGTGTGCAGCGAGGCGACCACCTCGACCAGCGGCATGACCGGCGCGGGGTTGAAGAAGTGCAGGCCGAGGACGTGCGAGGCGCGGCCGGTGGCGATGCCGAGCCGGGTGACGGGGATGGCGGAGGTGTTGGTGGCGAGCACGGCCTGCTCGTCGGCGAGCACCTTGTCCAGGGTCTCCAGCACCCGCGTCTTCACCGCCTCGTCCTCCACCACGGCCTCGACGACCAGCTGACGGTCGGCCAGGGCCTCCAGGTCGTCGGCGAACAGCAGGTGGGCCCAGGCGTCCTCGCGCCCGCCCTGGCTGAGCCGGCCGCGGTCGACCGCGCGGTGCAGGGAGCGGTCGATCCGGGCGCGGGCCGCGCGCAGTGCGTCCGACCCCCGCTCGCAGACCACGGTGTCCAGGCCGGCGCGGGCGAAGACCTCGGCGATGCCGGAGCCCATCTGCCCGGCACCGACCACGGCCACCCGTCGGATCTCGTTCATGGCGCTGTCTCCTTGCTGGGGCGGCTCAGGCCGCGGTGCGGACGCGGACCAGGTGGCGGGCGTAGGCCTCGGTGGTGAGGAAGGCGGGGAGGTCAGCGCCGAGGGCGGTCTCCTCCAGGATCCGCACCGCGTCGTCGACCAGGGCGGGGTCGGCGCCCTCGGCGAGCAGCGCGGCCCGCTCGCCGTCGATCAGCCGCCGCACCATGTCCGGCGTGGCGAGCGAGCCGCCGGTGAGCCGGGAGCAGTGGTGCTGCCACTGCCACAGCTGGCAGCGGGCGATCTCGGCGGTGGCCACGTCCTCCATCAGGCCGAAGACGGCGACGGCGCCCGTGCCGCCGAGCCAGGCGGTCAGGTAGCGCAGGGCCACCGCCACGTTGGAGCGCACGCCCTGTTCGGTGGGCAGGCCGACGGACAGCCGCTGGACGGCGAGCAGGTCGACGGCGGTGACCTCGACGTCCTCGCGGCCGCGGTCGAGCTGGTGCGGCCGCTCGCCCAGCACGGCGTCGAAGACGGCCCGGCAGGTGGCGACCAGGCCGGGGTGGGCGACCCAGGAGCCGTCGAAGCCGTCGCCGGCCTCGCGCTCCTTGTCGAGCCGGACCCTGGTGAGCGCGGCCTCGTTGGCGGCCGGGTCCTTGCTGGGGACGGCGGCGGCCATGCCGCCGATCGCGTGGGCGCCGCGGCGGTGGCAGGTGCGGACCAGCAGATCGGTGTAGGCGCGCATGAAGGGCTGCGTCATGGTGACCTGGGCGCGGTCGGGCAGCACGAAGCGGGGGCCCTGGTCGGCGAAGTTCTTGATCAGGCTGAACAGGTAGTCCCAGCGGCCGGCGTTGAGACCGGCGGCGTGCTCGCGCAGCTCGTACAGGATCTCGTCCATCTCGAAGGCGGCGGTGATCGTCTCGATCAGCACGGTGGCCCGGACGGTGCCGTGCGGGATGCCCAACTCGGCCTGGGCGAAGGTGAAGACGTCGTTCCAGAGGCGGGCCTCCAGGTGGTTCTCCAGCTTGGGGAGGTAGAAGTACGGGCCGCTGCCGCGCTCGATCTGCCGCCTGCCGCAGTGGAAGAGGTAGAGGCCGAAGTCGACCAGGGCGCCGGCGACCGGGTGGCCGTCGACCAGCAGGTGGGCCTCGTCGAGGTGCCAGCCGCGCGGGCGGACCACGATGGTGGCGGGCGTGTCGCCGATCCGGTAGCGCTTCCCCTCCGGGGTGGTGTCGTCGATCCGGCGCTCGATCGCGTCGAGCAGGTTGAGCTGCCCGGAGACGAGGTTGTGCCAGGTGGGGGAGGTGGCGTCCTCGAAGTCCGCCAGCCACACCTTCGCCCCGGAGTTCAACGCGTTGACGGTCATCCGGCGCTCGGGCGGGCCGGTGATCTCCACCCGGCGGTCGGCCAGGCCGGGCGCGGTCGGCGCGACCCGCCAGCCGAGGTCCTCGCGGACGGCGCGGGTCTGCGGCAGGAAGTCGAGGGTGCCGGTGGCGGCGAGTTCGGCGGCCCGGCGGCCGCGCTCCGCGAGGAGCTCCGCGCGGCGCCCGGCGAAGGCGTCGTGCAGGCGGACCAGGAACTGCAGGGCCTCGGGGGTGAGGATCTCCTCGAACCGCTCCTCGTGCTCGCCGAGGATCTCGATACGGCTGGTCAGGGTCATCCGGCTCTCCAGGAAGGTGGGCCCGGGGCCGCGTCTCCCCGACGCGGCCCCGGGCGGTGGCGGCCACCCGGTCCCGTCCCTCAACGGGGCCCCGGGCGGGGGTCACACGGGCGGCCGGCCGTGGGGGGAGCCGGCCGGCCGGGTCGGCTCAGTGGAACTGCTCGGCCTCGGTGGAGCCGGTCAGGGCGAGCGTCTCGGCGTTCGGGTTGAGCGCGGTGCTGATCGCGTCGAAGTAGCCGGTGCCGACCTCGCGCTGGTGCTTCACCGCCGTGTAGCCGTCCGGGACGGCGGCGAACTCGGCCTCCTGGAGGTCGACGTAGGCGGTCATGCCGTGCTCCGCGTAGCCCTTGGCGAGCTGGAACATCGAGTGGTTCAGCGCGTGGAAGCCGGCCAGCGTGATGAACTGGAAGCGGTAGCCCATCGCGCCCAACTCGCCCTGGAACTTGGCGATCTGGTCGTCGTCCAGGGCCGCCTTCCAGTTGAACGACGGCGAGCAGTTGTAGGCGAGCAGCTGGTCCGGGTACTGCGCCTTGACGGCCTCGGCGAACTCGCGGGCCTGGGCGAGGTCCGGGGTGCCGGTCTCCACCCAGAGCAGGTCCGCGTACGGGGCGAAGGCCAGGCCGCGCGAGATCACCGGCGTCATGCCCGGCTCGACCCGGTAGAAGCCCTCGGCGGTGCGCTCGCCGGTGCAGAAGCGGGCGTCGCGCTCGTCCACGTCGGTGGTCAGCAGATTGGCGGCGAGCGCGTCGGTGCGGGCCACGATCACGGTCGGCACGTCCGCGAGGTCGGCCGCCAGCCGGGCCGCGTTGAGGGTGCGGACGTGCTGGGAGGTGGGGACGAGCACCTTGCCGCCGAGGTGGCCGCACTTCTTCTCGGAGGCGAGCTGGTCCTCGTAGTGGATACCGGCGGCGCCGGCCGCGATCATGCCCTTGGTGAGCTCGAAGGCGTTCAGAGGACCGCCGAAGCCGGCCTCCGCGTCGGCGACGATCGGCACCAGCCAGTCCGGGCCGTCGTTGCCCTCGGCGGCGTCGATCCCGTCGGCCCGCAGCAGCGCGTTGTTGATCCGACGCACCACCTGGGGCACCGAGTTGGCCGGGTAGAGGCTCTGGTCCGGGTAGGTCTGGCCGGCCTGGTTGGCGTCGGCGGCGACCTGCCAGCCGGACAGGTAGATCGCCTGGAGGCCGGCCTTCACCATCTGCACGGCCTGGCCGCCGGTGAGCGCGCCGAGCGCGTGGATGTAGTCCTGCTCGTGCAGCTGCTTCCAGAGCCGCTCGGCGCCGCGCCGGGCCAGCGTGTGCTCCTCGCGCACCGTCCCGGAGAGCCGGACCACGTCGGCCGCCGTGTAGCTGCGCTCGACACCCGCCCAGCGGGGGTCGGCGGCCCACCGGGCGGCCAGCTCCGCCGCCTGCTGCTCCTGCTGCTGCCGAACCGACTGCGTCATGATCCGCTCCCGGGAATGCTCGTTGCGAAGGGTGTGAGGGTTTTCACCTCGCGGGTGGAGTGCGGCCGGGGCGCCGGGCAGGCGGCCTGGGCCGCCGGGACGTGGTTGCCCCCAGGGCCCCCGCCACCGGGCCTCAAAAAGCCCGGTGGAGAGGGGGGTTCGTGGTGCGCCTTCCGGCCGCAGCACCGACTCTGGCACCCCCGCCCGCCGCCGTCACCGCTGGACGGCGGCCAAGTTCTGCGAAGCCGATCCTGCGAATCCGCGAAGCCTGCGAAGGCTCCGGCGCCGGGCGTCCGGCTATGCTGCCGGGCACCGGACAGGTCGACGGCGAGGGGAGACGGCCGGATGGGAAAGACCTTCGCGGGCGCGCGGCTGCGCCGGCTGCGCGAGGACCGCGGGCTCAGCCAGGCCGCGCTCGCCCGGCTGCTCGAACTGTCCCCCAGCTACCTCAACCAGCTGGAGCACGACGCCCGTCCGCTCACCGTCCCGGTGCTGCTGCGCCTCACCGAGGCCTTCGGCGTCGACGCCGGCTACTTCGCCCCGCCGGACACCGCCCGGCTCACCGCGGAGCTGCGCGACGCGCTCGGCGAGGAGCTCGCCGCCGGCCGCCTCACCGCGGGCGACCTGGACGACCTCGCCGTCCGGCTGCCCGCCGTCGCCCGGGTGCTGATGGACCTGGGCCGCGGCCGCCGGGCGGTCGCCGAGCAACTCGCCGTCCTCACCGGGGACCGCGGCCCGGCCGCCGACACGGCCCGCACGCCGCACGAGCTGGTCCGCGAGTTCTTCTACCGCCGCCGCAACTATGTCCATGAACTCGACCTCGCCGCCGAGGAGTTGGCCGCCACCATCGGCATGAGGCGGGGCGAGGTCAGGGCGGTCCTCGCCGAGCGGCTGGCGGCCCGGCACCACGTCCGGCTGGCCGGCGGGGGAGAGAGCCTGCACGCCTACGACCCGGGCAGCCGGGTGCTGCGGCTGTCCGACCGGCTGCGCCCGGGCCAGCAGGCGTTCCGGATGGCGACCCAGCTGGCCTACCTGGAACACGACGCGCTGCTCGGCGAACTCGCCGCCGAGGACAGCGAGCCGGGCACGACGGCGTGGTCCCTGACCCGGATCGGGCTGGCCAACTACTTCGCCGCCGCCCTGGTGCTGCCCTACCCGGTCTTCCACGCCGAGGCGGAGGCGGCGCGCTACGACATCGAGCACCTCGCCGACCACTTCGGGCTCGGCTACGAGACCGTCTGCCACCGGCTCAGCACGCTCCAGCGGCCCCGGCTGCGCGGGGTGCCGTTCTCCTTCGTCCGGGTCGACCGGGCCGGCAACGTCTCCAAGCGCCAGTCCGCGACCGACTTCCACTTCTCCCGCACCGGCGGCACCTGCCCGCTCTGGAACGTCTACGAGGCCTTCGCCGCCCCCGGCCGGGTGCACGTCCAGGTCGCCGCGATGCCCGACGGTCGGCGCTACCTCTGGACCGCCCGGGCGGTGTCCCGCTCACCGGGCGGCTGGGGGCGGCCGGGCAAGACCTTCGCCATCGGCCTCGGCTGCGAACTGCGGCACGCCGGGCGGCTGGTGTACTCCGCCGGGCTCGACCTCGGGGACGAGGCGGCGGCGACCCCGATCGGCCTCGGCTGCAAGGTGTGCGAGCGCCCCGCCTGCCCGCAGCGGGCCGCACCCGCGGTCGGCCTCCCGCTGGCGGTCGACGAGCACACCAGCACCTTCGTCCCCTACCCCGTCCGGGTCGAACCGGCGCCGCGGGTGGGCGACTTCGCGGCTGCGGGCGGCGGCGCCGCCCACGGCGCGCGGTCGGGCGGGCCGGCCACCGACGGCGGGGCCGGGCGGCGGCGGTCCGGGTAACGGCGGCCCGGGCGGCGGCAGTTCGGGTAGCGGCGGCCCGGGCGGCGGAGCCGGGGCCGCCCGGAAGGCCGCTCAGGCGGCGCGGGGCGCCCGCCGGCGCCGGGCGACCCGCTCGGCCAGCAGCACCGTGGCGACCGCCGCGGCCGTGAACAGCGCGGTGTCGAGCACCGTCCCCGCGGTGGACAGCCACGCCGGGTCGCCGCCGTCGGGCAGCCTCGTCGCGGTGAACAGCCCGCCGATGCCCGTCAGCGCCCCCCGCACGACGTACACGGCCACCAGCGCGACGAGCCCGAGCGGCAGGGTCAACACGATCGCCGCCAGGTGGAACCGCCCGTTCCCGGTCAGCCCGCCCAGGGCCGCCAGTGCGCCGACCAGGGCGACGTAGCAGCCCGCCGCCCACCCGGAACCCCGCCCGGACACCCATCCGGACACCCACCCGGAAACACCCATCAGAACCCCGTCCCCCTGCTCCGCGCCTGCGGGCGGCACGCGCCCCCCGTGCGGCCATCGTCCTCCCCCTCACGGGCGCGGGCCACCCCCCGGGGGGCGGTGAGCGGAGGGGGAGGAGCGGGGCCGGGGCATCCGGTCCGCGACCGGACCGTCCGTCCACGCCACCATCCGCGATCCGGACAATCGCTGACGCGACGCCGTCGATGGGCCTAGGCTGGGCGGTGCAGTCGGTTCGCCATGACCTCCAGCCATGGCGTCGCAAGAGGGAACCCGGTGGGAATCCGGGACTGCCCCGCAGCGGTGAGTGGGAACGACCGCCGTCACATGCACTGGGCCCCAGCGGGGGCCCGGGAAGCGACGGCCAGTAGGTGTCCGCCCTGGTTCCACAGGTGGACGTGCCCGCGAGTCCGAAGACCTGCCACTGCCCGCGTGCACCCCGCACGCGGTGATCTCGGTGACCTCGAGGGCGGGTCGGCGGAGCGGGCGGGCCCATCCTGGTGCCGTGCCCCCACTGTCGTACCTCCACGCCGTCGCGCTCTCCCGGGATCGCAGCGCGACTCGCGAAGGAGAGTTCCGTGTCATCGAGTTCCACCACCCCGCAGGCCACCGTGTACGGCTACCCGAGGCAGGGTGCCAACCGGGAGCTGAAGAAGGCCGTCGAGGGGTACTGGGCCGGTCGGGTCGACGCCGCCGCCCTGCACGCCACCGCCGCCGGACTGCGCCGTGACAACTGGCGCCGGCTGGCCGACGCCGGCGTCACCGAAGTCCCCACCGGCGACTTCTCGCTCTACGACCACGTGCTGGACACCACCGTCGCGGTCGGCGCGATCCCGGCCCGCCACCGCGCCGCCGTCGAGGCCGACCCGCTGGACGGCTACTTCGCCATGGCCCGCGGCACCCAGGAGGTCGCGCCGCTGGAGATGACCAAGTGGTTCGACACCAACTACCACTACCTGGTGCCCGAGTTGGGCCCGGACACGGTCTTCGCCGCGAACTCCGCCAAGCCGGTCTCCGAACTACGGGAGGCCCTCGGTCTCGGCCACCGCGCCCGGCCGGTGCTGGTCGGCCCGCTGACCTACCTGCTGCTCGCCAAGCCCGCCCCCGGCGTGGCCGCCGACTTCCGGCCGATCACCCTGCTGGACCGGCTGCTGCCGGTCTACGCCGAGCTCCTCTCCGACCTGCGCGCCGCGGGCGCCGAATGGGTCCAGCTCGACGAGCCGGCCCTGGTCCAGGACCGCACCCCGGCCGAGCTGAACGCCGCCGCCCGCGTCTACCGCGAGCTGGGCGCGCTCACCGACCGCCCCCTGCTGCTGGTCGCCAGCTACTTCGACCGCCTCGGCGAGGCCCTCCCGGTGCTGGCCAAGGCCCCGGTCGAGGGCATCGGCCTGGACTTCACCGGCCCGGGCGCCGCCAACCTCGACGACCTCGCCGCCGTCGGCGGCGTGCCCGGCAAGCGCCTGGTCGCGGGCGTGGTGGACGGCCGCAACATCTGGATCAACAACCTGGAGAAGTCGCTCGCCACCCTCGGCACGCTGCTCGGCCTGGCCGACCGGGTCGACGTCGCGCCGTCCTGCTCGCTCCTGCACGTCCCGCTCGACGCCGACGCCGAGCGCGACCTCGACCCGCAGGTCGCCCGCTGGCTCGCCTTCGCCCGGCAGAAGACCACCGAGATCGCCACCCTCGCGCGCGGCCTGGCGCACGGCACCGACACCATCGCGGCCCAACTGTCCGCCAACCGGGCCGACCTGGCCTCCCGGGCCGCCTCCGCGCTGACCCACGACCCGGCCGTCCGGGCCCGGGTGGCCGCCACCACCCCCGAGGACGCCCGCCGCGCCCAGGCCTACCCCGAGCGCTCCGAGGCGCAGCGGGCCCGCCTGAACCTGCCGCTGCTGCCGACCACCACCATCGGCTCCTTCCCGCAGACCACCGAGCTGCGCACGGCCCGTGCCGACCTGCGGGCCGGCCGCATCGACGACGGCACCTACCAGGACCGGATGCGGGCCGAGGTCCGCGAGGTGATCGCCTACCAGGAGAAGGCCGGCATCGACGTCCTGGTCCACGGCGAGCCCGAGCGCAACGACATGGTCCAGTACTTCGCCGAGCAGCTGACCGGCTACCTGGCCACCCAGCACGGCTGGGTGCAGTCCTACGGCACCCGCTACGTCCGCCCGCCGGTGCTGGCCGGCGACATCTCCCGCCCGCACCCGATGACCGTCGACTGGTACCGCTACGCGGCGGACCTGACGGACCGCCCGGTCAAGGGCATGCTCACCGGTCCGGTCACCATGCTCGCCTGGTCCTTCGTCCGGGACGACCAGCCGGTCGGCGACACCGCCCGGCAGGTCGCCCTCGCCCTGCGCGACGAGGTGACCGACCTGGAGGCGGCCGGCGCGTCCGTCATCCAGGTCGACGAGCCGGCGCTGCGCGAGACCCTGCCGCTGCGGGCGGCCGACCGCCCCGGGTACCTGGCGTGGGCCACCGAGTCGTTCCGGCTCTCCACCTCCGGTGTCCGCGCCGACACCCAGATCCACACCCACATGTGCTACGCCGAGTTCGGCGCGATCATGACCGCCATCGACGAGCTCGACGCCGACGTGATCTCCCTGGAGGCGGCCCGCTCGCACATGGAGGTCGCCCACGAGCTGGCCGGGGCCGGCTACCCGCGCGAGGTCGGTCCGGGTGTCTACGACATCCACTCGCCCCGGGTGCCGAGCACCGAGGAGGCGGCCTCCCTGCTCCGCGCCGGGCTGGCCGCGATCCCGGCGGAGCGGCTCTGGGTCAACCCCGACTGCGGCCTGAAGACCCGCGGTTGGACGGAGACCCGCGCCTCGCTGGAGCACCTCGTCGAGGCCGCCCGCCTGGTCCGCGCCGAGCTGGGGGGCTGACCGCCGCGCCGGGGTGAGGGCCGCCCGCGGTCTCCCGCGGGCGGCCCGGCTCAGGCCTGGTCGTTCAGCCCGAGGTTCTGGTGGATCTCCAGCGTGACGGTGGAGAAGTTCATGGTCATGAAATGCAGGCCGGGAGTTCCCTCGGAGATCAGCCGCCGGCACATCCGGGTCGCGTGGTCGATTCCGATGGCGCGGACGTCCGCCGGCCGGTCCCGGGCGGCGTTCATCCGCTCGGAGAAATCCTTCGGAATGGCCGCGGTGCTGAGGCTCGGAATGCGGTTGAGCGACCGGATGGTGGTCACCGGCATGATTTCGGGAATGATCGGGATTTCGCAGCCCGCTTTCACCGCGTCGTCCCGGAAGCGAAGGTAGTCGTCCACGTCGAAGAACATCTGGGTAATGGCGTAGTCCGCGCCGGCCCGGCACTTCGCCACGAAGCGGCGGAGGTCGCTCGCCCGGTCCGGCGAGCGGGGGTGCATCTCCGGGAACGCGGCCACGCCGACGCAGAAGTCGCCCGACTCCTTGACGAGCCGGACGAGCTCCTCCGCGTACCCGACGCCGTCCGGGTGGCGCACCCACGGGCCGAGCGGGTCGCCCGGCGGGTCGCCGCGCAGTGCCAGGACATTGCGAACCCCCTGGTCCGCGTAGTGGCCGAGGATGTTCCGCAGCTCCGCGACGCTGTGGTCGACCGCCGTCAGATGGGCGACCGGGGTCAGGGTGGTCTCCTGCGCGATCCGGCCGGTGACGGCGACCGTCCGGCCGCGGGTCGACCCGCCCGCGCCGTACGTCACCGAGACGAAGGTGGGGGACAGGGCCTCCAGCCTGCGGATCGCGTCCCACAGGCCCGCTTCCGCCTGCGCGCTGCGGGGCGGCATGAATTCGAAGGAGTGCGAACGCTTCCCGGTCGCCAGGAGTTCGCGAATGGAGAGTGCCCGATCGGTCCTGGTGCTTGGGGTTCCGAGAGCCATGGGCCCATTGTCGGGCCGCCGACGGGATTTTGTCAGCCGTGTCCGCTTTCTGATACGCGGAGCCGGTTCGCGGGCCGTCTCCCGGCGGCTCCGGAACGCGCAACAATGGGCCCATGAATGTACCCAGATTTCAGCTTCCCGGACTCTCCGACCGGGGTCGCTGCGCGGTGATGGGAATCGTCAACGTCACCCCCGACTCGTTCTCCGACGGCGGCTTGTGGCTGGACCCGGGCCGGGCGGTCGCCCACGGGCTCCGGCTGGTGGCGCAGGGCGCCGACATCGTGGACGTCGGCGGCGAGTCCACCCGTCCGGGAGCCGTCCGGGTGCCGCCGGAGGAGGAGCTGAGGAGAGTGCTCCCGGTGGTGCGCGGGCTCGCGGCGGAGGGCGTGACCGTCAGCGTGGACACCATGCGGGCGGCCGTCGCGGAGGCCGCCGTGGCGTGCGGTGCGCGGATCATCAACGACGTCAGCGGCGGTCGCGCGGACGCCCGGATGGTGCCGGTGGCGGCCGCGACGGGGGTGCCCTTCGTGGTGATGCACTGGCGCGGGCACTCCGCCTCGATGGAGGACTTCGCGGAGTACGGGGACGTCGTGCCCGAGGTCATCGAGGAGGTCGAGCGCCAGGTGGAGGCGGTCGTCGCGGCCGGGCTCGACCCCGACCAGCTGATCGTGGACCCCGGACTCGGCTTCGCCAAGGGCCGCGAGGACGACTGGGCCCTGCTCGCGCGGCTCGGTGCGTGGAGCGGGCTCGGCCGCCCGGTGCTGGTCGCGGCCTCCCGCAAGCGCTTCCTCGGGACGCTGCTGACGGATCCGGCGACGGGTGAACCCCGGTCCGCCCGCGCCCGGGACGCCGCCACAGCCGCCGTGTCCGCGCTGGCGGCGTCCCAGGGGGCCTGGGCCGTGCGGGTGCACGACGTCCCGGCCACCGCCGACGCCGTCCGGGTCGAGGCGGCCCTGCGCGCGGCGGCGGGCTGACCGGAGGCCGCTCGGCGGAGCGGAGCGGGCCGGTCCGCGCGCGTTCGGCCCCGGGCCCCGGGCCCGGACACGCGCGGCCGCCACCGGCGCCTGGTCCTGCCGGGCGGTCAGCTGCCGTAGCGCAGCGAGACGGTGTCGCCGACGTGGACCACGGTGGCGCGGGTGGCCGCGGTGGCGGTGGCGCCGTCCAGGGCGACCTTCCAGGTGGACCCACCGCCGTTGGCGGTGCCGTTGACCGCGGTGATCGTGCCGCCGCCGGTGGACGGCGTGACGGCGGTGACGCAGCCGCTCGGGGTGGCGGTGGCGGCGGCGTCGAGGACGTCGCCCAGCGTGGTGGTGGCGCCGGTCGGGGTCAGGGTGACCGCGCAGACCTTCAGCGGGGCGGCGCCGTTGTCGACGACCAGGGCCAGCCGCGCGGCGGTGCCGGGGGTGAAGGAGGTGCTGGCGGCCCAGGCCGGCTCGCCGGCGGCGGTCGGGGCGGGCGGGGTGGCGGTGAAGCCGGCGCCGGCGACGGCGCGCAGGCCGTCGACGGAGGCGTAGGGGGAGGGCACGGTGTCGGTGGACAGGTACTTGAAGCCGCCGCCGGGCTTGAACTGCTGGGCGATCAGGAAGTCGATCGGGGTCTTGCCGGAGCCGCTGGTGAAGTCGGCGCCCTGCGGGTTGATCCCGCAGGCGTTCAGCCCGGAGACGGCCCAGCCGTTGGAGTCGGTGTTGGCGCCGAACATGGAGGTGAAGGCGCCGGAGGCGATCAGCTTGCCCTTGAGGAAGTTCTTGGCGGCGACGATCGCGGTGTCGGTGCTGGGGACGCCACCGCTGCACAGCGCGGCCATCGCGGCGCCGGTCATGTCGATGTCGCTGCCCTGGGCGAGCGCGGTCGGGTTGCCGGCCGCCTTGCTGTAGTTCCAGCCGCCGTCGTTGTGCTGGTTGGCGCGCACCGCCGTGACGGAGGCGTCGACCAGTGCCGCGGGGACGCGCTGGGTGCCGGTCTGCGTCCTGGCGCCCGCGAGGGCGAGCAGACCGAAGACGGTGCCGTTGAAGTTGGCGGACGGGCCGTAGTAGCCGGGTTCGGCGGTCTGCCAGTAGGCGACGGTGTCGGCGATCAGGTTGCGGCCCGGGCCGACGCGGGCCGGGTCGATGCCCGCCGCGTAGGCGTTGAGGGTGCCGCGCTGGTAGTCGGTGGCGACGGGGGTGCCGCTCGGCCAGGTGGTGGCGGCGAGCTGGTTGCGGTAGACGAGCCGGGCGTTCTTGGTGGTGTCGCCGCCCGGGGTGACGTCCGCAGCGGCGGTGCCCGCGGCCGCCAGCGCGCTGAACGCCCACTCGTTGGAGAGCCCGCCACCGGTGACGTAGCTGCCGTCGGCGGCCTGGAGGGACTTCAGATAGGTGACGCCGGTGCTCTTCGAGGTGGCCGTCTGGGTCGGGGTGGCGGTCGCGTGGGCGGCGGGGACGGCCGACAGCAGGAGGGCGCCGGCGGCCAGCGCGACGACGGCGGCGGACGGGACTCGGGAGGAGGGCAGGACGGACACGGGGCGGGCTCCTTGGGGTGACGGGCGCCGAACCTCCCCGGGCCCGGCACTCGTTCGGGAGCGTGACGGCCGGAGCGGGCGCCGCCCGGATCGCGTGGGCTGGCTTTCGCTGGTGCTGCGCGGCCGGGCGGGCATTCGGGCTCGGGGCGGCGCCACCGCCGCCCCACACCGCTGCGCGTCAGCCCCGGATTCGCACCGGGTTCCCCCACGCGGCCATCGCGGACGCTACCGCACCGGCGTCGGGCCCACGAGGTGGCGAAGGCGACATGACGACTCGTTGACGCTGCTTCAGCCTGCATGGTCTGATGAACCGTTTTTCATCCTCGGCGGTCAGGGGAAGCCGGTCCGACTCCGGCGCTGACCCGCAACCGTAGATCCGCCCCTCCGGGGTGGATGAGCCGGAATACCTGCGCCGTGGAGTTCGTCAGCAACACATGCGTCGTCGCGGACTACGACGCGGTCCGGGCAGCCCCCCTCGGCGGGGTCTGCCGGCTGCGCCGTGGTTCCCGCGTCGACCGACCAGGGAGTCGCCGGTGAGGGTCAGCAGCAGTCGCACACGTCACAGAGGCCGGGACCTCGCATCCCTGCTGGTCACCGGAACCGTCGCGATCGCTGCGGGCGGCACCGTCCTGCTCGGGCACCCCGGGAGCGCCGCGGCCGACCCGATCGAGGAGTGCACCGCCACGAGCGGTGCGATCGTCGCCGTCGACTTCGGCCACTGGGGCGGCGGGGTCGTCCGCGGCTGCGACGCCCACCCCACCACCGGGATGAACCTGCTGCGCAACGCGGGCTTCACCACCACCGGCACCGAGCACGACGGCCCGGCCTTCATCTGCCGGCTCGGCAACGGCACCTTCGACAGCGGCACCCAGTACCCGACCGCCGCCGAGGAACCCTGCGTCAACACCCCGCAGGCCACCGCGTACTGGTCGTACTGGATCGCCGAGGCCGGCCAGCAGTCCTGGTCCTACAGCCAGTACGGGGCCGGGACGCAGAAGCCCAAGCCCGGCGAGGTCGAGGCCTGGGTGTACGGCGGCACCGACATCGGCGGCACGAGCGGGGCACCGACCTTCACCCCGGACTCGGTCCGCGCCAGGAACGGCGGCCCCTCGCCGTCCGCCTCGCCGTCCGCGTCCCCCTCGCCCTCCCCGAGCCCGACCGGTCCGCCGCCCGCCGGCGACCCCGCCGCCGCGGCCGCCTGGCTGGCCGGCCGGCTCGTCGACGGCGACCACATGGAGAACTGGGCCTTCGAGGGGCCCGACTACCCCCGGACGTCCCTCACCGCGATCGCGCTCGCCGCCGCCGGCACCCAGGACCCGGCCCTGCGCAAGGTGGTCGCCTTCCTCACCGCCCACACCGACGCCTTCCTCCTCCCGGACGGGCCGGCCGGCAAGCCCGACACCCGGGCCGCCGCGCTGCTGGCCCTGGTCGCCGAGAGCACCGACGGCAACCCCCGGGCCTTCGGCGGCCGGGACCTGATCGCCGCGCTCACCGACCACGTGTGCACGGCGGCCGGCGAGAACGGCAACTGCACGGCCGCCGGGGACTTCTACGGCGCGGCCTCGCCCTGGGTCCAGTCGCTGGGCGTCATCGCCCTGCAGCGCGCCGGTGTCACGCCGCCCGCCGCGACGCTCGCCCGCTTCACGGTGCTCCAGTGCGCCGACGGCGGGATCGCCGGGTCGATGATCGTGGCGGGCGGCTACTGCGAGTCCGACCCCACCATCACCGCCCTCGCCGTCCTGGCCCTGCGCAAGGCCGCCGGCTACGAGCCGACGGCGAAGCGGGCCGCGGAGCAGCTCGCCGCGAGCCAGCAGGCCGACGGCTCCTACGTCCCCTACGCCGGCGCCCCCGGCGACACCCTCAGCACCGCCGGTGCGGCCCAGACGCTCCGGGCCGTCGGCCAGGACACCCGGCAGGCCGCCGCCAAGGCCTGGCTGGCCGCCCGCCAGGGCAAGGACGGCGGCTTCGGTCCCGACGAGTCGACCACCGACGCGGACACGGCCGCCACCGAGCAGGCCGTGCTGGCCCTGACCGGCACCGACCTGACCGCCGTGCGGCACAACCCGGACGGCGCCACCACCACGCCGACCCGGCCCGCCGGCAAGTCCCCCGACCTGGCCAGGGGCAGTGCCTACCTGACCGACCCGGCGCACCTGATCGACGGCCACTACTACGAGGCCTTCCCGACCTTCGCCGACTTCGGCCTCACCATCGACGGCGCCTACGCCCTCGCCGCCACCGGCACCGACGACGCCGCCCTGCGCAGGATCGTCGACTTCCTGGACCAACAGGGCAAGGACCCCAACGTCCGTACCGTCAACGACTGGACCGGTATCGGCACCGAGTACGCCGGTGGCGGTTCGATCGGCAAGGAGGCACTGCTGGCCGAGGTCGTCGGCCGCAACCCGCGCGCCTTCGGCGGCCACGACCTGATCGCCGCCCTCACCGCGGCGGTCTGCCGGGCGACCGACCCGGACACCGGCTGCGTGGCACCCGGCAACTACACCTGGGCGACCTCGGTGTTCTCCCAGTCGCTCGGCATCATGGCCCAGTTGCGCGCCGGCGCGACCGCGGACTCGGCCGCTCCGATCGCCTACCTGAAGAGCCTCCAGCACGCCGACGGCTCCTGGCCGAGCCTGATCCCCGCCACCGGCGACTCCGACGTGGACAGCACCGCGATGGCCGTGATGGCGCTCGCGCTCGTCCCCGGGGACGACGCGGCGCAGGCGGTCGACAAGGGGCTGGCCTGGCTGGCCGGCCGGCAGCTGGCCGACGGCGGCTTCCCCGGTGCGGCCGGTGACTCGACCAACTCGGCGGCCCTCGCCGTCCAGGGCATGACCCTGCGGCAGTCCGCCTACAGCGGGCAGATCGCCAAGGCGCGGGACTTCCTGGCGGGGCAGCAGAACGGCGACGGCGGCTTCAACGTCGCCTCCGCCGGGCAGCAGGGCTCGGACGTGCGCGCCTCCACCCAGGCACTCGGCGGCGCCACCGGGACCTCCTTCGGCACGCTGCGCCGGGACCTCGGCAGCACCCCGACGCCGACGCCGACGGCCACGGCGACGCCCACTGCCACCGCGACGCCCACGCCCACTGCCACCGCGACGGCTACGCTGACGCCCACCGCCACGCCCACCGCCACGCCCACCGCCACGGCGACCGCGACGGCGACCGCCACCGCGACGGGTACGCCCACCGGTTCGCCGACCGCCACCGGCTCGCCCTCACCGACCGCGTCCGCGACCGGCACCGGCACCGGCACCGGCACCCCCGTACCCACCGGCACCTCCACGCTCGTCCCGGCGCCCACCGGCAAGGTGACGGGGGGCAACCCCGGCGCCCAGGTGCCCGGCGCCCAGACCCCCGCCGACAACGGCGCGCCCGTGCGGGGCGCAGGGGCCGGCGTCGTCGCCCCCGCCGTCCGGGCGGACGGCGACAGCCTCGCCCGCACCGGCACCGACGCCCTGGGCCTGACCCTGGCCGCCGGACTGCTGACCGCCGCCGGCGCCGCAGCCGTCCTCGCCGCCCGCCGCCGCGCGGCCGCCGCCCCGGGGCGGCACCGGTGATCCGGCGGACCGGCCGGCTGCTCGGCGCCGCCGCCGTGACGTTCGCCCTGACCCTCGGCGGGGTCGGGGCGGGCGCCACCCCGGCGGCCGCGACGTCGCTGCCGCTCGAACAGTGCACCACCACCTCCGGCGTGGTGCTCGCGGTGGACTTCAGCAAGTGGGGCGGCCCGCTGCTGCGCTCCTGCGGAACCACCCCGACGACCGGCTACACCCTGCTCAACCAGGGCGGCTGGAAGACCGCCGGGACGGGGCACGACGGCCCGGCCTTCATCTGCCGCATCGGCTACAGCGGCTTCCAGGGCGGCAAGCAGTACCCCACCCCGGACCAGGAGAAGTGCGTCCTCACGCCCCCGGCCACGGCCTACTGGTCGTACTGGCACGCCGACCCCGGGGAGAACAGCTGGTCCTACAGCCAGCTCGGCGCGATGAGCTACCAGCCGAAGCCCGGCAGCGTCGACCTGTGGATCTTCGGCGGTACCAACATCGAGGGCACCGAAGGGCGGCCGACCTTCTCGCCCGACACCGTGCGGGCGCACAACATCACGCCGGGCGGCGGGCCGGCCGTCACCCCGCCGCCGGCCGACGGCGGGACGGCGGGCGGCAGCGGGTCGGGGTCCACGGGCGGTGCCGGTGGCACGAACGGCGGCTCCGGCAGCACGGGCGGTGGCGGCAGCACCGGCTCGGGCTCCGCGAGCGGCAGCACCGGCGGCACGAGCACCGGCGGCAGCAGCAGTGGCACCAGCACCGGCAGCTCGGGCGCGGCAACCGGTGCCACCAGGCGCCCGCCGTCGGCCGCCGGTACGGGCGGCTCGTCCGGCAGCACCGGCAGCACCGGCGGCCGCCCCGCACCCGCCAGCCCGCCGGCCGGGGCCCCCGCGCCGACCACCCCCGAGCCCGAGGCCCCCACGACACCCACCACGCCCGACGAGACGCCCGCCGCCCAGCCCTCGGAGGCCCCGCCGGCCACCGAGACCGCCGGTGCGGCGCCCACGGTCACCGAGAGCCCCGCCGCCCCCGTGGTCGCCGGCGGCCCGGTGGTGATGGACGCGGCCCCGGCCGCCGACGCCCCGCACGACGCCGGATCGATGGTCCCCGCCCTGGTCGGGACCGCACTGGTGGTGGCGCTCGGCGTGGCCACCGTGGTCGCCGCGCGCCGGCGCCGCCGACAGGCCGAGTGATCCGGTGACCGTGCTCGACAAGCGCTCCGCCGGCTCCCCGGCGGCCGCCCCCGGGCGGACCGCGGGGGGCCGGCGGAGCCCGCGCAACCTCCACCCGCTGGCCTGGTGGACCTGGGCGCTCGCGCTGGCGACCGCGGCCAGCCGGACCACCAACCCGCTGCTCCTCCTCGTCGTCCTCGCCGTGCTCGGCTACGTGGTCACCGCCCGCCGGACGGAGGCCCCGTGGGCGCGCGGGTTCACCTACTACCTGTGGCTGGCCCTGACCGTGGTGGCGATCCGGGTGGTCTTCCGGTGCGTCTTCGCCACCGGCATCACCCCGCACGACCACCTGCTCTTCTCGCTGCCGCACATCCCCACGCCCGACTGGTACGCGGGCATCCAGCTCGGCGGACCGGTCTCCCTGGAGGCCACCCTCTCCGCGGCCTTCGACGGGCTGCGCCTGGCCTGCCTGATCTGCTGCATCGGCGCCGCCAACACCCTGGCCAACCCCAAGCGGGCCCTGCGCATCCTGCCCGGCGCCCTGTACGAGCTCGGCGTCGCCGTGACGGTGTCGCTCAGCGTCGCCCCGCAGCTGGTGCAGAGCGTCCAACGCGTCGCCCGGGCACGGAGGTTGCGCGCCGGGCAGAGCAAGGGCATCCGCGCCCTGCGCAGCATCGTCGTCCCGGTGCTGGAGGACGCGCTGGAGCGTTCGCTGCACCTGGCCGCCGCGATGGACTCGCGCGGCTACGGCCGTTCGGGCACCGCCACCCGCCGCTCCCGGCGGACCACCGGCGCCCTGATGCTGCTCGGCATGTGCGGCCTGTGCGCCGGGGTGTACGGGCTCCTGGACGGCACCGCCCCCGCCGCCCTGGGCCTGCCCGCGCTGCTCGCGGGCGCCCTGCTGTGCGCGGCGGGCCTCGCCCTCGGCGGCCGTCGGGTGCGGCGCACCACGTACCGGCCGGACCGCTGGCGGGCCGCCGAGTGGGGCGTCGCCGGCTGCGGCGTGGCCGCCGCCGTCCTGCTGTTCGGCACCGTCGGCTATGCCGCGACCGACCTCAACCCCTCCCTCTATCCGCTGAGTTGGCCGAGCCTGCCGATCGTCCCGGTGCTCGCGCTGCTGCTGGCCGGCGCCGCCGGGGCCATCGCGCCACCGCCCGGCCGCACGCCCGAACCCGCCGTGCTCCCCGGGCAGCGCCCGGCCGGTCCCGCCCGGGAGACCCGCGGCACCGGCACCGACCGCCCGCACACCGAGGTGACCAAGTGATCCGATTCGACCAGGTCGGCGTGGTGTACGACGGCCGGACCACCCCCGTGCTGCGCGACGTCGACCTGCACATCCCGGAGGGCGAACTCTGCCTGGTGGTGGGCCGCACCGGCGTCGGCAAGTCGACGCTGCTGGGCGCCGTCAACGGCCATGTGCCGCACTTCACCGGCGGCACCCTGCGCGGCCGGGTGAGCGTGGACGGCCGGGACACCGCGCACCACCCGCCGCGCGAACTGGCCGACGTGGTCGGCGTGGTGGGGCAGGACCCGTCGGCCGGCTTCGTCACCGACACGGTGGAGGAGGAACTCGCCTACGCGATGGAGCAGTTGGCCGTCCCGCCGGACGTCATGCGCAAGCGCGTCGAGGAGACCCTGGATCTGCTCGGCCTCGCCGACCTGCGCCACCGCGCGCTGCACGAGCTCTCCGGCGGCCAGCAGCAGCGCGTCGCCATCGGCTCCGTCCTGACCGCCCACCCCCGCGTCCTGGTCCTGGACGAGCCGACCTCCGCGCTCGACCCGACCGCCGCGGAGGAGGTGCTCGCCGCGATCACCCGTCTGGTCCACGACCTCGGCGTCACCGTGCTGCTCGCCGAGCACCGCCTGGAGCGGGTCGTCCAGTACGCCGACAAGGTCGCCTACCTGCCCGGCGACGGCACCGTGGTGCACGGGCCGCCCGCCGAGGTCTTCCGGGACACCACGATCGCGCCGCCCGTCGTCGACCTCGGCCGGCTGGCCGACTGGCGCCCGCTGCCGCTGTCCGTCCGGGACGCCCGCCGCGCGGCCGGCCCGCTCCGGGAGCGGCTGGCCGCCCTCCCCGCCCCGGCGCCGCGTCGCGCACCGGTCGCGGGGGAGGCCGTGCTGACCGCCGAACGGATCGTCGTCCGCTACGGCCAGGTGGCCGCCGTCCGGGAGGTCTCCCTGGAGCTGCGGGCCGGCCAGGTCACCGCGCTGATGGGCCGCAACGGCTCCGGCAAGTCCTCCCTGCTCTGGGCCCTGCAGGGCTCCGGCCCCCGCCAGGGGGGCACCGTCAGGGTCGCCCGGACCGCCGGCGAACCGGCCCGGGACCCGAAGCGGACCTCGGCCGCCGAGGCCCGCCGCCTGGTCGGCCTCGTCCCGCAGACCCCGACCGACCTGCTGTACCTGGAGTCGGTGGCCCAGGAACTCGCCCAGAGCGACCGGGAGGCCGACCTCGGCACCGGGCCGGCCGCCCGGCGGATCCTGGACCGGCTGGCTCCGGGAATCCCCGACGAGGTCCACCCCCGGGACCTCTCCGAGGGCCAGAAGCTGGCCCTGGTCCTGGCGATCCAGCTGGCCGCCGCCCCCCGGGTGGTCCTGCTGGACGAGCCCACCCGCGGCCTGGACTACCACGCGAAGGAGTCGCTGACCGGCATCGTCGACGCACTCGCCGCCGAGGGCCGCACCGTGGTGGTCTCCACCCACGACGTCGAGTTCGTCGCCTCCGCCGCCGACCGGGTGGTGGTGATGGCCGAGGGCGAGGTCGTCGCGGACGGCCCGACCGCCGACGTCATCGTCGCCTCGCCCACCTTCGCCCCGCAGACCGCCAAGATCCTCGCCCCGCTGCCCTACCTGACCACCCGCCAGGTCGCCGCGGCCCTCGCACCGGCGGAGGCCGTCCGGTGACGACCGCCACCCGCGTCGCCGTCCGGATCCCCGGCCGGGCCCGCATCGTCGTGGCGCTGGCCGCCTTCATCGGCCTGGTCGCCTTCACCTGGCCGTTCGTCGTGGCCCCCGGGAAGTTCGGCTCCTCCTACGCCCCGCCGCTGATCTTCGGCGCGCTGCTGATCCTGGTGCTCGGCGTCGTCGTCGCCGAGATCTCGGCCGGCGGCATCGACGCCAAGGCCCTCGCCATGCTCGGCGTCCTGTCGGCCGTCAACGCGGGCCTGCGCCCGCTCGGCGCCGGGACGGCCGGGGTGGAGACGGTCTTCTTCGTCCTCGTCCTCGCCGGCCGGGTCTTCGGACCGGGCTTCGGCTTCACCCTGGGCTGCACCTCGCTGTTCGCCTCCGCCCTCCTCACCGGCGGTGTCGGCCCCTGGATGCCGTACCAGATGTTCGGCTGCGCCTTCGTCGGCATGCTCGCCGGGCTGCTGCCCGGGCTCCGGCGCCGCTGGGAGGTGCCGGTGCTGGCGGTCTACGGCGCGGGCTCGGGCTACCTCTTCGGCTTCCTGCTGAACCTCTCGTTCTGGCCGTTCTCGACCGACCCGAACAGCTCGATCGCCTATCTGCCCGGGCTGCCCTTCACCGAGCAGTGGCACCGCTACCTGCTCTTCGACCTGGCGACCTCGCTCGGCTGGGACACCGGGCGCGCCGTCACCACCGGCGTCGCCGTGCTCGTCGTCGGCCCCGCGGTGCTCACCGTCTTCCGCCGTGCGGCGCGCCGTGCCAACTTCGAGCCGGTGGTGCGCTTCGAGAGCCCGGACGGCTCCGCTGCGACGGAGGGCTCCGCTGCGACGGACGGTTCCGCTGCGACGGAGGGCTCCGGTGCGACGGGGGGAACGCCCGAACGGCCCGTGGAACCCGGGCCGGCCACCGGATCCGCCGCTCACGACCTGCCCGGTGCCGCCGCCGGGGGCCGGGTCTGACCTCGCCCCCGCGGCCGGGCCGTCAGAGGGTGGTGATCAGCCCGCCGTCGATGCGGAAGTCGGCACCGGTCACATTGCCGGTGCGGTCCCCGGCGAGCAGCAGGACCAGGTCGGCGACCTCCTCCGGACGGGTGAAGCGCCCGGTGGCCGACTGGGCGGCGGCCTGCCGGACGACCTCCTCGGGGGTGCCGCCGGCGGACTTCGCGACGGTCGCGGCGACGCCCTCGGTGCCGAGCCACAGGGCGGTCTCGACCGGTCCGGGGCTGATGGTGTTCACCCGGACGCCCAGGGGGCCGACCTCCTTGGAGAGGGACTTGCAGAAGTTGGCGAGTGCCGCCTTCGCCGCGCTGTAGTCGATGACCGCCGGGTCGGGCAGCGCGGCGTTGACCGAGCTGATGGTCACGACGGCGGCGCTGCCCCGTTCGAGGAGGTGGGGCAGCGCGGCCCGGGTGGTGCGGACGGCGGTCAGGAAGTTGATCGCCAGGGCCTGCTCCCAGTCGACGTCGGTGACGGACAGGAAGCCGTCCGGGCGCGGGCGGACCGCGCCGACGTTGTTGACCAGCAGGTCGAGCCCGCCGAAGTGGGAGACCGCCTCGTCGACCGCCCGGGCCGGGCCGTCCGGTGCGGTGAGGTCCACCTGCAGGGGCAGGACGTCGGCACTGCGGCTGAGGCCGGCGAGGTCCTCGGTCACGGTGCGGGAGGCGGCCAGCACGCTGACGCCCTCGGCGGCGAGCGCCCGGGTGACGGCGAGGCCGATGCCCTTGCCCGCCCCGGTGACCACGGCGGCCTTGCCCGACAGGTGCAGGTCCATCACCGACTCCTCCAGCCCGCTGCCCGGCCCCCACCCGCCCGCTCGGACGGGGCCCACGCTGGAACCCTCGCAGCAAAGCCCCCGGGCCGCATCCGGGCACCCGCCCCCGCCGCCCCGGTGGGGGCGGAGCGGCATCAGGCCAGGTCGCCCGGGGCGGTCCAGTCCTCGGCGAGGAGGCCGAGCACGACCTCGTCGCGGTGGGCGCCGTACGCCCAGGCGGAGCGGCGCAGGGTGCCTTCGAGGGTGAAGCCGACGCGGGTCGCGGCGGCGATCATCGGCAGGTTCTCGGCGAGGGTGTCGACCTGGAGGCGGTGCAGCCCCCGGACGGTGAAGCCGTAGTGGCACAGGAGGGTGACCACCTCGCGGGCCAGTCCCCGGCCGCGGAACGCCGGGCGCAGCGAGATGCCCAGGTGGGCGCCGCGGTTGTGGGTGTCGATGCCCCACAGCAGGGCCTCGCCGGCCAGCTCGCCCGAGGGGAGGGCGGTGACGGAGAAGCAGGCCGCCTCCTCCGAGGGCGCGGCGACCGCGTACGGGGACTCGGCCGCCCCCGGTGACATCGGCTGCCAGGGGCGGGAGTCGGCCCGGGAGCGGGTGGCGACGTCGTCGTACAGCTCGGCCTGCAGGACGGGGACGTCGGCGTCGTGTCTGGCGCGGAGGGCGACTCTGGTGTTATGTAGCATGTCACATTGCTATCAGTGGTGCGGGTGATCGCGCCAGCGGGATCGGGCGCCCCGACCCGGAGCGCTCCCGCCTCGGCTCCCCGTCGGACGCCGGTCTGACCTACCATCAGAACCTTCGTCCCCGGGAGGTGTTCATGCGTCGGATCGCCGTCGTCGGAGCGGGTCAGGCGGGCCTGCAGCTGGCGCTCGGACTGCTCGCGGGCGGGTACGAGGTGACGGTCGTGGCGGCGCGGACGCCGGCGCAGGTGCGCGGCGGTCCGGTGCTCTCCACCCAGGCGATGTTCGGTCCGGCGCTGCGGATCGAGCGGGCGGCGGGGCTGGACCTGTGGGCCGACCGGACGCCCGCGGTCTCCTCGGTCCGCTCGGTGCTCGCGGCGCCGCCCGGGGTCCGGGCGCTGGAGTTCACCATGACGCTCGACGAGCCGGCCCAGTCGGTGGACCAGCGGCTGAAGACGGCCCGCTGGCTGGAGCTGGTCGCCGAGCGCGGCGGCTGGGTGGAGTACCGCACCCTGGACCGCGCGGGCCTGCGGGAGCTCGCCGAGCGGCACGAGCTGACGGTGGTGGCCGCCGGCCGGGGCGAACTCGCCGGGATCTTCGAGCGGGACGCCCGGCGCTCGCCGCACGACGCGCCGCAGCGGGTGCTGTCCTGCCTCTACGCGCACGGCGTCGGCTCGCCGGACCCGGCGACGGAACCGAGCGCCCGGATGCACGCGCTGCCCGGCCTGGGGGAGTTGTACCTGCAGCCGGCGCTGACCCTCTCGGGGCCGTGCGCGATCCTGCTCTGGGAGGCGGTGCCCGGCGGGCCGCTGGACTGCTTCCCCGACCGCCCGGGCCCCGCCGCGCAGTTGGCCCGGATCCGCGAGGTCCTGGGCGCGTACCTGCCGTGGGAGGCGCGGTTGTGGGGCGCCGCCGAGCCGACCGACGCGGGGGCCGGCCTGTACGGGGCGCTCACGCCGACGGTCCGCCGGCCGGTGGCGCGGCTGGACGGCGGCGCCGGGGAGGTCCATGTGCTCGGCCTCGGTGACGCGGTGGTGCTGAACGACCCGATCACCGGCCAGGGCGCGAACAGCGCCGCCCGGGCCGCGGACGCCTATCTGCGGGCGATCACCGAGCGCGGCGGGGCGCCGTTCACGGCCGCGTGGATGCACGACACCTTCGAGGAGTTCTGGCGGCGGCACGCCCGCCACACCGTCGACTTCACCACCGCGATGCTGGCGGCGCCGGAGCACCTCCAGGGTGTCTTCGCCGCCGCCGCGGAGCACCCGGCGGTCGCCCGCCGGCTCGCCAACACCTACGCGGAGCCGGAGGACTACGCCGCCTGGCTCGCCACCCCGGAGTCGACCGCGGCCTACCTGGCCTCGGTCGGGGCGTAGGCCCCGGGCCGCCCGGCGGTCCGTTCAGCCGTCGGCGCGGCCCGCGTACCGGGCGAGCAGGAGGTCGACGCCGGAGCCGATCAGGGTGGCCAGGTGGGCGTCGTCGAGCACGGTGTCGGAGTCGAAGGTCGTCATCAGCTGGGGGACGCCGAGCGTGACGGCCACCAACTGCTGGACGGCGAGCTCCGGTTCGGGGGCGGTCAGCCTCCCGAGTCGGTCCAGCTCGGTGAACGCCTCGGTCAGCGGCCCGTTGATCATGTCGTAGCTGAGCCGGTACCAGAGCCGGCCCAGCTGCGGGAAGCGCTCCGTCTCGCCGATGACCAGTCGGCGCAGCGACATGATGTCGGGGCGCAGCAGGACGCGGGCCCAGGCGGTGGTGAGGTCGATCAGGGCCTCCCGCAGGTCGGGGGCCCGGACGAGGGTGGAGGTGCAGGACTCGAGCCCGGCGTAGGTCTTGGGCAGCACGCCGCCGATGACGGCCAGGAACAGGCGCTCCTTGCTGCCGAAGTGCTTGTAGATGGTCGCCTTGGAGACGCCGGAGCGGCCGGTGATCACGTCCATGGACGCGGCCGAGTAGCCCTCGGCCAGGAATTCGGTGAGGGCCGAGTCGATGATCGCGCGGCGCTTGCGCTGGGCGGCGTCGGTGGGGTCCGGGATGATCGGGATGCCGTACTCGTCCGTCGCGTCCGCTGTGTCGGCGCCCATGGCGGTGTCCTCTGGGGTCTGGTCCTGGATGCGGGGTGCCCCAGTGTATGAACTGAACGGTTTGGTTCGCAAAGGCGGCGGCGCCGGTCCGCCCGGGGGCTGGGGCGGGGTTCACCGGGGCCGGGGCGGGGTTCACCGGGGCCCGGGTGGGTTCACCGCGGGAGCCGCCCCATCAGGCCGCGGTCGAAGTCCCGCTGGGCCTGGTGCAGCTCGGCGACGGTGTTCATCACGAAGGGCCCGCTGCGGGCGACCGGCTCGCCGATCGGCTCGCCGGCCAGCACCAGGACCTCGGCCGCCCCGCCCGGCGCCTCGACGGTGAAGCGCTCGCCGTCCTGCGCGAGCACCGCGAGATGGCCGTCCGGGAGCTGTGCGTCGGGGGTGGCGGCCTCGCCGGACAGGACGTACAGCATCGCGTTGTGCCCGACGGGGGCGGTGAACTCGGCCCGACCGCCGGCCGCCAGGCGGGTGTGCACGACGAGCACCGGGGTGTGGGTCGCGAACGGCCCGGTGACGCCGTGGGTGCTGCCGGCGAGGACGGTGAGTTCGGCGCCGCCGTCCGTGGTCACCACCGGGAGGTCGCCGGCCCCGGCGTTCTGGCTGCGCGGCGGGACGGTCTTGAGGCGGGCCGGCAGGTTGACCCAGATCTGCAGCAGGTGCTGCAGCCCGCCCGTGGCGAGGAACTCCTCGGTGGGCAGCGCCTCGTGGACGATCCCGGAGCCGGCGGTGAGCCACTGCACGCCGCCGGCGCGGACGACGGCGCGGTGGCCCCGCGAGTCGGCGTTCGCGATGTCGCCGGCGATGACGTACTGGATGGTCTCGAAGCCCCGGTGCGGGTGCGGCGGGGCGCCCTTGGCCTCGCCCGGCGCGAGCTCCACCGGGCCGACCTGGTCGACCATCAGGAACGGGTCGAGGAAGGGCAGGTCGGCGGTGGGGAAGGGCCGGCGGACCGGGAAGCCCGCCCCCTCGTAGGTGTGGACGGGGCGGACGACCCGGACGGTGGACCGCGTGGCGGTGGTGGTGGTCATGGGTCGAATGAACTACACGATTCAGTTCACTGTCAAGACTGAACCGTTCGGTTGACACGATGAACTGATCGGTTTAGTTTCCTCGGTGTCGAGGTCGCCCGGCTCCCGGAGCGGCCGACAACTCCCCTCCCGTACCGCACGACTGAAGGAGCGCCACCATGGCCACCGCCACGATCCTCGCCATCTCCGGCTCGCTGCGCGCCGACTCGCACAACACCCGGCTGCTGCACGCCGCCCGGAAGTTCGGCCCCGTCGGTCAGGAGATCGAGATCTACGACGGTCTGCGCGACATCCCCGCGTACGACCAGGACCTCGACACCCCCGAGCTGCGGCCGGCCGTCGTGAACGACCTGCGCCGCCGCGTGCTGGCCGCCGACGGCCTGCTCATCGCCACGCCCGAGTTCAACTACTCGATCCCCGGCGTGCTCAAGAACGCCCTCGACTGGCTGAGCACCGACTGGACCAAGGCGGAGGGCCTGCCGCTGCACCGCAAGCCCACGGCGATCCTCGGCGCCGCCCCGACCAACTTCGGCAGTGTCCGCGCCCAGCTGGCGCTGCGCCAGGTGTTCGTCTGGACCGACACCGACGTCGTGGTCAAGCCCGAGGTCGTCGTCTTCCGCTCGCACGAGCGCTTCGACGCCGCGGGCGATCTCACCGACGAGACCACCATCGGGCTCCTGCAGGGCCTGCTGGAGGCCCTGCAGGCGAAGATCGACGCCGCCGGCGCGCGCTGAGCGGTGCGGTCCGCGAGGGCGCTACCGGCTCGTCGGCCAGCCGTCCACCGTGGTGATGGCGCGGTGGTACGGGCCCTCGGGGCCGGTGCTGCGGTAGTCCTCGACGGATCCTCCGGTGCGGACGGTGGTGTCGCCGTCGTGCCGGTGGGCGGTCGGGCGCAGGGTGTGGTCCACCGTGGAGCGCTCGGTGGTCCGGCCGCCGACACTGCTGGTGGCGTCGCGGTGGTAGCCGAGGTCCATGGTGGTGCGCTGGTCGCTCGCGCCGGCCGCGTCGTGGGTGACGCGGTACTCGACGTCCAGCGGCGCGCCCTCGCGGACGGTGGTGGTCCGCTGCGGGCCGCCGCCCCAGCTGGTGCTGGTGCGGGTCAGGTCGGTGCGGTCGTGCAGCGTCAGGTCGTTGCCGCCGTCCCGGAACTGCTGGGTCGAGCCGAAGGCGAGGGTGTCGCGGACCTCGGTGGTGATCCGGCCGTGCGAGGTCTGCACCCAGCCGCGGGCCCGGTCGTGCCGGCCCGCGGTGACGGCCCAGTCGCCGCTGCCGCCGCCGTGGTCGGCCAGGGCGGTGGAGACGGCCGCCTCCGGGGCGACCAGGTACTCGGTGAGCGCCCCGGTGGTGCGGGCGGCGCCGTGGTCGAGCTCGGCGAACAGGTTGACCTGGCCCGACCAGAGGTCGTTGCTCTGCGCCTCGGCGGCGTTGACGGTGATGCCGACGGCGTGCGGGCGCCCGTCCAGCAGCAGGCCGACGTACGGGGTGAGGTCGAGCCGGTAGGCGGGCAGGTCGAAGGCGAAGATGCCGGGGGTGGGCCGCCAGAGCAACGGGTCCCAGCCGCCGGTGTAGATCACGGGGTACGGCCAGACCGCGCCGGCCACCCGCCCGTCCACGGTCAGCCGCAGCTCGCGGAACGGGCCCTTGCCGCAGGCGCCGAGGCCGGGGTTGGCGCGGACGAACTCGTCCGGTGCGGAGGCGTACGCGAACTCCTCGCAGGCGCCGCCGCCGCGGGCGTACACCTCGGCGGTCAGGCGTTCCAGGTTCGGCGGGAAGGCGAGGTCGCGGCTGGCGGTCGGCGCGTCCCGGGTGAGACCGAACGGCCCGGTGGTGAGCAGCCGGTCGGCGGTGCGGGCGGCGGGCCACCGGGCGGAGGTGGTGTGGAAGGTGAGCTCGGCGGTGATCCGGAAGACGCCGGTGTAGGTGGCGTCGGTGACGTTGGCGAGGTCGAAGGCGAACGGCTGCGGGCCGTCCGCGAACAGCGGTGCGTAGCGGGTGACGTCCCGTTCGACCGTCCACTCGATGCCGTCCGCGGACGGCTCGGGGGTGGAGGAGAGCAGCACCTGCACGCCGCCGATCCGGACGGTGAACAGGCGGTCGAACTGCCGCCCGGCGACCTGTCCGTGCAGGGTCAGCACGACCGCCGACCAGGGTCCGGCGCACGCGGCGGGCGGTGTGACGGTGGCGGTGTACGGGGTGTCCGGCGGGTTGCCGTAGCCGTCGCGGAACGGCCGGTCGTGCATCGCCTCGACGGTGCAGCTGCGGGTGTCCGGCCGGGTGAGCGGCTTCGCCGCGGTGAGCGGGTCGTGGTAGTCGGTGCCGAAGTCGGCGTGCGCGGGGCCGGCGGCCGTCAGCGCGCCGGTGAGGGCGAGGACGACGGCGCCGAGCAGGCGGGCGGCCCGGCGGGCGGGGCTCCGGCGGGCGGGCCGGCCGGGTCGGCCGGGTGCGGGCCTGCGGCGGATCAGCGGGTGGACGGCCAAGGGTCTCCCTCTCCTCGGCCCGGACGGGCGGTCCGGGCGGTCGCCCCGACCATGGCATGTCATCGTCAATCAGTGAAGGGGGCAGCGCCCGGCGGCGCGGCACCGCCGGGCGGTGCCGCGCCGCCGCGCGGGAGCGACGCCCGCTCAGCCGGCCGGCCGGGCCAGGATCGCGGCGACCAGCTCCGCGACGCCCCGCTCCCGCAGCACGCCGTAGTGGTCGCCGGCCAGTTCGAGCACGGTCGGCGGCGCGGCCGAGTAGCCCGAACTCCCCTCGATGAACGAGTAGTCGTCGCCGGCGGCCTTGACGATGGTCACCGGGGCGTCCAGCCGCCGCCGCGCGAGTTCGCCGAAGCTGTAGTCGAACTCGTAGGTCTCCCCGACGATCCGGGCGATCCGGCGGATCAACTCCTCGTCCAGCTCCGGCAGGAGGCGGTGGACGAAGGCCGTGAAGCCGTCCTCGTCGTGCGCCTCGGCCAGGCACGCGTCCAGGTCGGGCCCGGTGACCGAGCCGGCGAAGACCGAGTAGAGGATGGCCACGTAGGCCGGGTTGCGGTACGAGGCCTCGCGCCCGTGGCGCCCGCCGTCGAGCCGGCGCAGCTCCGGGTTGCCGGGGCAGATCAGCAGCAGGTCCGCCACCCGCTCGCCGGCCTGCTCCAGCTGCCAGGCCGTCTCGAAGGCGACCCGGGCCCCGAAGGAGTAGCCCCACAGGGTGTAGGGCCCCTCGGGCCGAACCCGGCGGATCTCGGCGAGGTCGGCCGCGGCCGTCTCCCGGATCGTCGGGTACGGCGTCTCCCCGGCGTTGATGCCGTGCGCCTGGATCCCGTAGAACGGCCGGCCCACCGAACTCCCGAGCAGGCGCAGGTTCATCGGGTAGCCGCCGAGCCCGGGCCAACAGAACACCGGGCCGCCGGTGCCCCCGCGGTGCAGCGGCACCAGCCGCGAGCCGGGCCCGCCCGCGTCGTCGTCGATCCGGGCGGCCAGGTCGGCCAGTTTCGGACTCTCGAAGAGGACCTGCAGCGGCAGCCGGGTGCCGAACTCCCGGTTGAGCCGGTTGATCAGCGCCACGGCGATCAGCGAGTTGCCGCCGGCGGCGAAGAAGTCGTCCTCCACCGAGACGTCCTCGTACCGCAGCGCCCCGCCCCAGGCCGCGGCCAGCCGGTGCTCGGTCGGCGTCGACGGCGGGACGTCCGGGCCGCCCGCGTCGGCGCCGCGGACCGCCGCATCGGCGGCGAGCGCCTTCGCGTCGACCTTGCCGTTGGCGGTCAGCGGCAGCCGGTCCAGGACGAGGACCTTGTTGGGGAGCATGTAGTCGGGCAGGACGGCGGCCAGTTCGTCCCGGACGATCTCGGCCGGCCCCTTCATGTGGACGGCGTCCTCGATCATGCCCTCGCTGCGGATCTGCTCCTCGCTCACCTTCCCGCCGAGGAAGAAGTACGACGGACCGGGCTCGATCCCGCAGGAGGCCAGGACGGCGTCGATCCGCCGCGCGGCCGGCAGCGGGTGCCCGGACTTCGAGCTGTAGCCGGAGGACATCAGCCCGAGGCCGAGGCCCAGGCCCCGGCGCTGCAAGCGGTGCAGGGCCGTCCCCAGGCCGATGTACTCCAGCCACGGCTCGTCGGCCCGGCCGACGGCGGTGATGCCGAAGCCGGCCCGCTCGTACACCTGCTGGTTGATCGCGATCACGTGCCTGGACTGCACCAGCTCGTCCGAGATCCGCACCAACGCGCCGTCCGCGTAGCGGTACTGGCCGGCGGCCAGCCCCTCGACGCCCCCGGGGTGGGCCTGGAGGTAGAACTCGGTGCGGTCCGGCCGCGGCCGGCCGTCGGCGGGGCCGATCCCGAAGGAGCCGAGGTAGTGGTCCTCCTCGGCCACGTCCAGCCCGGACCGGGCGGAGGGGAGGAGGCCGAGCGGGCGGATGGCCAGCCCGTGGGCGGGCAGCACCTCCTCGAACACGCCCACCATGTGGCCAGCCTCGAACTCCAGCACCTCCTGGATGTTGTTCCGGTACACCGGCGCTATCGCACGCCGCTTGCCGAGGAAGTGGACGGTCGGGCCCGGGCCCCCGCGGCCGTCGCCGACCCGCACCAGGGTGTGCTCGACCGGGTGGTAGTAGTACACGCCGGCGTCCAGCCCGTGGCCGCCGCCGGTCTCCAGGTACAGCTGGGTGGCGTACAGCGCGCCGGGGGAGGCGTAGGCGTACTTCGGCAGCAGCCGCTCGGCGCTGCGGAACTGCCCGAACCACCTCAGGATCCGGCCCAGTTCGGCGAGGCCCGGTCCGGCGGAGCCCGGTCCGGCGGGCCCCGGGACGGGGCCCGGGGCGAGCAGCGCCAGCAGGTCGTCCCGGGTGACCGGTCCGCCCTCGTAGAAGCGGTAGGTCTTGCGGGCGAAGGTCTCCCGCCGCTGCCGCGCGCTCTCCCGCCTCCCGGGCAGCGCCACCACCGGCCGGCCGGCCAGCTCGTCGGCGTCCCGCACACCGGGGTCGGACAGCTGCGCCCGGACCTGGAGCCGGCTCGCCTTGGACTGGTGGTGGCCGCCGTGGTTCCCCTGGTCCATCAGGGCGGCCTCCCGGGGATTCAGCTCCACGCACGCCACCAGGTTCCGGTGGCCCGTCCGCGGGGCGTCGGTGACGATCGCGGCCGCCCGGCTGACCCAGGTGTGCTCCTCGATGGCGAGCGCGATCTCGTCCAGCTCGACCCGGTAGCCCCGCAGCTTGACCTGGTTGTCCACCCGGCCGGCGCAGTGGAGCGTGCCGTCCGGGTTCCAGTGGGCGAGGTCCCCGGTGCGGTACAGGCGTTCGCCCGGGAGGTGGGGCGAGGCGACGAAGCGCTCCGCCGTCAGATCGGGCCGGTTCAGGTAGCCCCGGGCGAGCTGGACGCCGCCGATGTAGAGCTCGCCGGTCGCGCCGGGGCCGACGGGCGCCAGGTCCCCGTCGAGGACGAAGCAGTGGGTGCGGTCGACCGGCACCCCGATCGGCACCGACCCGGCGTCCCCGCCCACGGCGGCGGCGTCGACGAGCTGGGCGGTCGCGTTGATCGTGCACTCGGTCGGCCCATAGAGGTTGACCAGGGTGGTCCGCGGCAGCTCGGCGGCCAGCGCGCGGGCGAGCCGGCGGGAGAGCGCCTCGCCGCCCGAGTAGAGCCGCCGGAGCGTGTCGCAGCCGCCGAGGCGCTCGGTGTCCAGCAGCGCCTGGAGCAGGGTGGGCACGCACTGCAGCGTGGTCACCCCGTGCTCCCGGACGGTGTCGATCAGGGCCTCCGGGTCCCGGTAGACGCCCGGCGCGCCCATGACCACGTGCGCGCCGCCGGCGGGCGCCAGGATCTCCCACTGCGCCGCGTCGAAGCTCATCGGCGTCTTCTGCAGCACGGTGGCGTCCGTCCCGAGGTGCCCGCAGGCGATCAGCCAGCGCAGCTGGGACACGATGCTGCGGTGCTCGATCATCACGCCCTTGGGCCGGCCGGTGCTGCCCGAGGTGTAGATGACGTACGCGAGCGACTCCGGCCGGGGGCTCGGCGGCGGGTCGCCCGGGCCCTGGCTCTGGTGCGGGAACGGGTGGGCGCCGTCGGCCCCCCGGACGTCGTGGACGCCGTCCGGGTCGGCGGGGGTGACGATCCGGACGCCCGGCGGGGCGAGGGCGGCCAGCCGGCTCCGGAGGTGCTCCTGGGTGACGATCACCCCGGTCCGGCTGTCCTCGATCATGTAGCGGATCCGGTCCTCGGGGTACTCCGGGGAGAGCGGCAGGTAGGCGGCCCCGGCGTAGAGGATTCCCCAGGCCCCCACCATCAGCTCCGCCGAGGGGTCGACGTAGAGGCCGACGCAGTCGTCCTCCCCCACCCCGAGGTGGTGCAGGCGGGCGCCCAGCTCGGTGGCGGCGGCGCCGAGTTCCCGGTAACTGAGGTGTGCGCCGCCGCCGGTCACGGCGACGGCGTCCGGCCGGGCGGCCACCTGCCGGTCGAGCAGGTCGGGCAGGCAGCGGGCGCGGCGGGTGTCGTGGACGGTGAGCTGCACGGACTGTGCGGACATGGTGGGATCCCCATCGGGTGGCGAAGTCGGAGGACGTCGCCCGGCGTACCGGGCTTGTCACCCAAGCTCCGCCACCCGCTGTCCCGGCCGCGTGGGGCACGGGCCGTCTCTTCGCCCGGCCGTCGTCCGGCCCCGCCCGGGCCGGTCCCGGGCCCCGTACCCGGGGCCGGGCCGCTGGTCCCGGGCCGGGGGTTGTCGGTGGGCCGGCCGGTCAGCCGGGCCCGTCGCCGCGGCCCACCGGGTCCGGTACGGCCTCCAGCAGGTCGGCGCCGTTGTTGCGGACGCTGTTGACGGCGGTGGAGACCGGCCGGACCGCGAGTTCGTCGCCGGCCGGGGTGTGGAGGAGCCGCCGCAGGCCGGCCGGGTCGGTGTGGTCCGGGTCGAGCCAGGCGTCGAGGTCGTCCGGGCCGATGGTGAGCGGCATCCGGTCGTGGACCCGGCCGGCCGCGTCGGTGGCGTCGGTGGTGATGATCGTCGCGGTGGTGAGCCAGGCCGCCGGGTCCTCCTCGGGCAGCGAGCGGTCGCGCCAGAACTCGTACAGTCCGGCCATCACCAGCGGTCCGCCGGCGCGGGGGTGGAGGTAGTACGGCTGCTTGTAGGCCTTGCGGCCCTCGGCTGCCGGCACCGGTACCCACTCGTAGTAGCCGTCGGCGGGGAGGACGCAGCGGCGCTTGGCGAAGGCGGAGCGGAAGGCGGGCTTCTCGTGCACCGTCTCGGCCCGGGCGTTGATCAGCTTGGCGCCGGTGGCCGGGTCCTTCGACCAGGAGGGGACGAGCCCCCACCGCACCGGGCGGAGCCGGCGGGCGAGTTCGCCCGTCTCGCGGTCGACCCGCTCCAGGACCGTCCACACCGGGTCCGTGGGGGCCACGTTCCAGCTCGGCGCGAGGGTCTCGGCGGGCGTCCAGCCGGTCACCCCGAGCAGGCCGAGCAGGTCCTGGGGCGTGGTGGTGGAGACGAAGCGGCCGCACATGGGCGCCACTCTGCCACCACCCGGCCGGCGGGGCCACAGACCCGGGCCCGCGGGCGGTGCCGGGGGCCGGTGGACGGCCCCCGGCCGGGGGCCGCTCAGCGGCGGGCCGGGCGCCACATGGTCGAGACGACGTGGCCGGAGGGGACGGTGACCCGGTCGAGCTCGCTGAAGCCCGCCCGTTCGTAGCGCTCGTTGTTGGCGGGGTTGCAGGACTCCAGGTAGGCGGCGCCGCCGAGGGCGTCGATCCGGGCGAGGTTCTCGGCGAGCAGGCCCATGCCGAGGCCGTGGCCGCGGTGGTCGCCGTGGGTGGCGAGCAGGCTGAGGAAGAAGTGCGGTTCGCCCTTCGGGTGGGCCTCTTCGAGGAGCCCGAGGATGTCGAGCAGGCCGTCGGTGGTGGCCCGGTCGGTGACGCCCAGCATGAACTCCTCGAAGGTCTCCTGCTCCTCGGGGCTGAGGTCGGTGCCGCCGGGCGGGATCCACAGCGCGGCGGACTCGACGTTCGGCGTCACCAGCGTCCAGGGGTAGCGCAGCGCCGAGGTGGCGAACAGGCGCCACATCGCGGAGGCCTGGGCCGCCCGCCGCTCGCGGTCGGGGAACGCCGGCCCCCAGAGCGGGTCGTCGAAGAAGGCGGTCGTCAGGGTGGCGACGATCGCGTCGACGTCGGCGGACGTCGCCGTGCGGGCGGTCACGGGTGGGGTCGGTCGGTTCACTGCGCCACCTTCGGAAGGCCGGGAGAGGGTGATCGTCAGCGTACGACGGTGCCGGGGCGCCGGGCGGGACAGGGGCACGCGGACGGGCGCCGTCCCCCCGCGCGGTGCGGGGGGACGGCGCCCGGGGGGCCGGTGCGGACTCAGCCGAGCCGGCGGGTGAGCGGGGCGTCGGAGCGGGTGAACACGACGGCCAGCAGCCCGGCGAGCAGCGGGACGGCGAGGGTCGTGAGCGCGACGTCCGCCCAGGGCACGACGATCGGGTCGACGGCCCCGGGGTAGTCGAGGGCGCGGGCCTTGAGCAGGGCGATCGCCGGGACGAACCCGTTGACGGTGCCGAGCGCGGCGCCCAGGACGGCGATCAGCGCGCACTGGATGCCGGACAGGCTCCGGCGGATCCCCGGCGGCGCCCCGACGGCGGCCAGCGTCGCCTGGTCGCGCCGGGAGTCGGCGGCGGCGAGGCCGGTGGCGATGCACGCGGCGCCGAGCACGACCAGCGCGGCGAAGCCGGTGAGGGCGAGGGTCGGCAGGTCGCCCTTCGGCTGGAACCCGCGTTCCACGTCGAGCGTGGCGCTCCCCAGGATGCGGTCGGCGGTGGCCGCGGCCCGCTGCGCGGCCTTGCGGTCCGGTGCGGTGGGCGGCAGCCACACGGAGCCGCTGGCCTTGGTGCTCAGGCCCAGACCGGTGATCGTCTTGGCGCCGATGACGCCGGTCCCGTACCGGGCGGCGTCCGGGTTCTCGACCAGGACGGCGTCGACGGCGATCTCCCGGACGTCCTGCGTCGGGTTGGCGCCCGGCTGCGGCGGGGTGACGAAGCCACCGGTCAGCTGGAGCACGACCTTGTTGTCGCCGCTGAGCTGGGCGCGGTCGAAGACGACGGCCTTGCCCGCGGCGAGGGCCTGGTCGGCGGCCTGGTCGCGGACGGCGAAGGCGTTGTGCAGCACGGCGGCGTCGCCGACGACGAGGGTGCGCGCGCCGCGTCCGAGGTTGTCCTTGAGGCTGACGTTGCTGGAGCACTCGGGGCACCAGGAGTAGACCGCGGTGAAGAGGTCGGCGCGCTCCCCGAGGTCGGGGAGGTCCTGCTCGATCGCCGCGCGCAGCTGGGGGAGCTGCGGGGCGTCGGGGAGGACGCCGAGCGAGACGGAGTTGACCGGGCTGTGCGGCCGGTAGGAGGCGGCGTCCCGGGCCTCGGTGCTGGCGGTGTAGAGGCCGACGGCCACGGAGCCGGCGACGGCGGCCATCACGGCCGCGATGGCCGGGGCGGTGCGGCCGCGGTGCCGGGCCGAGTCGCGCAGGGCGAGCCGGCCGCCGAGCGGCAGGAAGCGGGCGAGCCGGCCGCAGAGGGCGATCAGCAGCGGGGTCAGCGCGAGCAGGCCCAGTTCGGCGGTGGCGGAGCCCGCGAGCACCATCAGGGTCTGCGCGTCCAGGCCGGCGAAGACCGGAATGCCGCGGCCGGTACCGTCGTTGGTGCCCACCGCGAGCAGCGCGGCGGCCGCACCGGCGACGAAGAGCACCGCGCCGGCGGCGGTGGTCCAGCGGCTCGGCGGCTTGACGGTGTCGCGGCCGGTGAGGCCCGCGGTGACGCTCTGCCGGGCGGCCTGCAGGGCGGGCAGCGCCGCCGCGAGCAGGGCGGTGACGACGCCGACGAGGGCGATCGCGATCAGGTCGGGCGCTTCGAGGCCGAAGTGGCCGAAGCGGCTGCCGGCGGTCTCCTCGATCCACGGGCGGATCAGGGCGACCAGGCCGGTCCCGAGCGTCACGCCGGCGATCGCGCCGACCGCGCCGAGCACCAGGCCCGAGCCGAGCACCACGGCCGCGATGTGGCCGCGGTCGCCACCGCTCGCACCGACCAGCGCGAGCTGGCGGCGGGAGCGGCGGGCGCCGACGGCGAAGGCGGGCCCGGCGAGCAGGGCGACCTCCAGCAGGGCCATGCCCGCGACGGTGGCCACCACGACGGCGCTGTCGGAGCGCAGCGTGCTGGTGGAGCCGAAGTCCAGCCGCTTGTACGACACCTGGGACGCGGGTGGCGGGTCGAGGGCCACCGCGCGCGAGGTCGCGCTGAAGCCGTACGTGTTGAGCTTCTTGACGCCCTCCCAGTCGAGGGACGCCCCGCCAGGCAGCCGGATCAGCCAGGCCGGCTTGCCCGGGGTCGAGCGCTCGCCGGCCCCGGTCGGGGGCTTGGCGGCGGCCGGCGCGGCCGCGGCGAGCTGGGCGACGACCTCGCCGGGGCGGCCGACGAACTCGACCTTGGCGAGATCACCGGGGTTCTCGACGACACCGGTCACGGTGAACGGCGTCTTCTCCAGCCCCTTGAGGGTGGTGGTGTCGCCGAGACGCAGACCGGACTCGGCGAGGAACTCCCGGGTGACGGCCGCTTCGTGGGCGGCGGTCGGGGTGCGGCCCTCGACCAGGTCGAGCCGGCCCTTCCAGACCGGGTCGGTGAGGTCGGCCTCGGAGGTCTCCGTCCGCAGCAGGCCGGTGGGCGAGGCGGCGCTCGCGTTGAGGCCGGCGGCGGCCGGCAGCAGGGTGGCGCCGGGCAGCAGCTCCCGCAGCAGGGCGGCCGGGTCGGCGCCGGCGCTGCGGGCCTGCTCCGGAGTCGGTGCCTGGCCGGGCTTGACGCCGAGGGCCAGTGCGCCGTCCTCGGCGAAGGGGAGCTGCTCGACCGTGCTGCCGGGCTGGTAGGCGGTGACGAGTGCGTCGGCCCCGCCGAGCAGCCGCTCGACCCGCTCCACCGGGGCGAGTTGGCCGCTGCGGTAGACGATGTCGGCGCCGGCCACGCCGAGGACGGGCAGCGAGATCATGGCGATGACGAGGGCGCTGCGGCCCTTGGCGCGCAGGGCGTCGCGGCGGGCGATCCGCAGCGCGACCTTCAGGGGTCCGAGCTTCATCCGGTGGCCTCGATCCGGTTCCCGTGGCGGGCGGCCATCGTGTGCAGGCTCTCGGCGCTGCGGCCGAAGCCCTCGTCGACGATCAGCCCGTCGCGGAGGAAGACCACGCGGTCGGCCCAGGCGGCGTGCCGGGGTTCGTGGGTGACCATCATCGCGGCGGCGCCGGCGTCGCAGCGGGCGCGCAGGACGCCGAGGACGGCCTCGCCGGTGGTGGAGTCGAGGGCGCCGGTGGGCTCGTCGGCGAGGACGAGGCGGCGGTCGCCGATCAGGGCGCGGGCGATCGCGACGCGCTGCTGCTGGCCGCCGGACATGTCGTCGGGGAAGCGGGAGGCCAGTTCGGGGATGCCGAGCTCCTCCAGCGCGGCCAGTGCCTCGCGGCGCGTCACCCGCCCCGGGGCGCCGTCGAGTTCCCGCGGCAGGGAGATGTTCTCGACGGCGGTGAGGGCCGGTATCAGGTTGTAGTCCTGGAAGACGTAGCCGATCGAGCGGCGCCGCGCGGCGGCGAGCTTCTTGCGGCTGAGGCCGCCCAGTGCGACGCCCTCGACCAGGACCTGGCCGGTGCTCGGTGCGTCCAGGCCGCCGGCGAGCGTGAGCAGGGTCGACTTGCCGGAGCCGGACGGGCCCATCACCGCGACGAACTCGCCGGCCTGCACCTTGAGGTCCACCCCGCGCAGCGCGTGCACCTCGGCCGCGCCCCGGCCGTGCACCCGGGTGACGTTGTCCAGGTGCAGCACCGGGCCGGTGCCGTTCCTGGACGGACTGCTCTTGATCATGGGTCCCCCTTGGAGAGATAGGGCGTGGAAAGCCCTCGGCCGACGGGGCGGGACGCCTCCGGGCCGGCCTGGCTTGCATACCCCGTATGTATATCGCACCTGCCGAGCAAAAGTATATGCAGTCGGCCGACATATCTTGTCCGATGGACGGTCCCGGGCGCCAGTGGGCTGTGGTCCGGCGTCCACCACGGGCCCGGTCCGGGCCCGGGCGGCGCCGGCCGGGAGGGCCCGGGGAAGGCACCCGTTCGCGCCGGCGGACGTCAGGAAGCCGTCAAGGAGGGACCGTTGGGCGTAGGCCCCGCGTCAAGGCCGGCTGCGGCATCGGCGGACCGGGGCTCCACTGGAGCTGCGGGCCCGCACCGGCGGCCCGCGGTCACCCGGAAGGAACGTCCGCCATGAGCGACACCCAGGTCCTCTTCACCTTCGCCGCAGGCGCCGCCGAAGCCCGGCCGCTCGCCGCAGGCGCCGCTGAAGCCCGGCCGCTCGCCGCCGTCGAGCGCAACGCCCTGCCGCCGCGCCGCCGCGGTCTCGCGCCGGTCGCCGCCGTCCGGCCCGAGGGGGACGAGGACGACGACGAGCCGTCCGGCGCCGCCGCCCGGCAGCCGCGCGGTCGGGCCGCGCACTGCCGGATCGCCCTGCAGTACCTCGACTGACGCCGCCCCCGCCGCGCGCGACACCGCCGGCGCGACGCCCTCCCCGACCTCCCCGCAGGAGCAGCACGCCATGACGAAGCCGTCCGCCACCCCGCTCGCCGTCCTTCCCGTCCCCGTCCCCGCCCCCGCCGTTGCCCCCGCCCGCCGGGCCGACCCCGTACCGGGCGCCGGGCCGGCCTCGGCGCACGCCGCCGTGCCGAGCGCCGCGCCGAGCGCCGCACCGGTCGCCGCACCGCCGGCGGCCGCCGAGCCGCTCGGCGCCCCCTGGCCGGCCTCGGCGCACGCCGCCCCCGGCGGGGAGCTGCTGGTCGGCGGGGTCGGCCTCGCCGAGGCCGCCGACCGGTTCGGCACCCCGCTGTACGTCCTGGACGAGGACGAGGTGCGGGCCCGCGCCCGCGCCTACCGGCAGGCCCTGCCGCACGCCGACGTGCTCTACGCGGCCAAGGCGTTCCTCTGCAGCGCGATGGCCGACTGGGTCGCCGAGGAGGGCCTCGGCCTGGACGTCTGCTCCTCCGGCGAGCTCTGGCTGGCCGCCTCGGCCGGGTTCCCGGCGCAGCGGATCGTGCTGCACGGCAACGCCAAGACGCCGGAGGAGCTCCGGCTCGCCCGGCGGCTGCGGGTCGGCCGGATCGTCATCGACGGGCCGGGGGAGATCGCCCGGCTGGCCGCCCTGGTGGCCGCCGACACGCCGCAACGGGTGCTGGTCCGGGTCGTCCCGGGCATCGCGGCCGGCCACCACGCGGCGGTGCGCACGGGCGTCGGCGGCCAGAAGTTCGGCTTCCCGATCGAGGGCGGGGACGCGGCCGACGCGATCGCCCGGGTGCTGGCCCAGCCCGGGCTCGAACTGGTCGGCCTGCACTGCCACCTGGGCTCCCAGATCACCGGGACCGAGCCCTACCTGGCCGCCGTGGACACCGTGGTGGCGTTCCTGACCGAGCTGCGCGACCGGCACGGCGTCGAGCTGCCCGAACTGGACCTCGGTGGCGGCCACGGCATCCGCTACCTGCCCGGGGACGACGCCTTCGACCTCGCCGACTTCGCCGCCCGGGTGCCGCAGCGGCTCGCCGACCGCTGCGCCGGGGCCGGGCTCGCGGTGCCGCGCCTGGTGGTCGAGCCAGGCCGGGCCGTCGCCGGGCCGGCCGGGGTGGCCCTCTACCGGGTGCTGTCCGTGAAGCACGGCGCCGACGGGCGGGTCTTCGCCGCCGTCGACGGCGGCATGAGCGACAACCCGCGGCCCGCGCTCTACGGCTCCCCGTACACCGTGCGGCTGGTCGGCCGGCGCTCCGACGCCCCGACGGCCCGGGCGGACGTGGTCGGCCGGCACTGCGAGGCCGGCGACGTGCTGGTCCGCGACGCCGCCCTCCCGGCCGACCTGCGGGCCGGGGACCTGCTGGCCGTCCCGGCGGCCGGGGCCTACCAGCTCTCGATGGCCTCCGGCTACAACCTGGTCGGGCGCCCGGCCGTCGCGGCCGTCCGGGACGGCCGGGCCCGGCTGCTGATCCGCCGTGAGACCGTCGAGGACTACCGGGCCCGGGAGGTCGGCCGCTGACCGTGCCGGACCGCCGGTGGCGCGGCCCGCGCCGGCGGCCGCGAGGCCCGGGCCCGCGCCGGTGGCTACGAGACCCGGGCCGGTGCCGGTGGCTAGGACGCCCGGTGCACGACCTCCCCGTCGACGACGCTCAGCTCGACCCGGGCCTCCAGGATCGCCTTCGGGTCGAGGGTGAACAGGTCCTCGGAGAGCAGGACGAGGTCGGCGAGCTTGCCGGGGGTGAGCGACCCGAGGCGGTCGTCCAGGAAGTTGGCGTAGGCGCTGCCGAGGGTGTACCCGCGCAGGGCGGTGGCCAGCGAGACGGTCTCACCGTCCATCCACGGGTCGCCGCCGGCCAGGCCCCGGCGGGTGACGGCGGTGTAGAGGCCGACCAGCGGGTCCATCTCGGCGACGTTCCAGTCGCTGGAGAAGGCGAGCGTCGCACCGGCCTCCTGGAGGCTGCGCATCGGCCACGCCTTGGACCAGCGCCGCTCGCCCACCGCCTCGGCCCAGTCCTTGCCGGGGCCGGCGATGTCGGGGGAGCAGTGCCGGGGCTGCATGCAGGCGACCACGCCGAGTTCGGCGAAGCGGGGCACGTCGGCCGGGTCGAGGCACTCGACGTGGACGACCTGGTGCCGGGCGTCGCGCGGGCCGTTGACCCGGCGGGCGTGCTCGACGGCGTCCAGCACGGTGCGGATGCCGCGGTCCCCGGTCGCGTGCACGAAGGCCTGGAAGCCGGCCGCGTCGAGCGCCGTCAGCAGCTCGGCGAACTCCTCGGCGGGGTAGAAGGTCTCGCCCCGGTGGCTGTGGTGGCCCGCGTAGGGCTCCAGCAGCGCGGCGGTGTGCGGCTCCACCACGTCGTCGATGTACAGCTTCAGCGGGCCGACCCGGAAGCGGTCGCCGGTGTGGCGGCGGGCGGCCGCGGCGAACTCGGCGAGCTCCGCCCCGGTGGTGCCGCGCGGGTGGAACAGCGCGGCGACCAGGCGCGAGCGCAGCCGGCCCTCGGCGATGGCCCGCTCGAACAGGGCGAGGTCGTCGAGCGAGTTCTGCGGTTCGACGACGGTGGTGATGCCGTAGCGGGCGGCCAGGTCGAGGCTGGCGGTGAGGCGTCCGTACTGCCGGTCCGGGTCGGCCCACGGCACGCCGGCCGCGCGCAGCGCGCGGTGCCCGTCGCGGGAGAGGCCGCGCACCGCGAAGTCGGTGAGGAAGCCGGTGGGTTCGCCGGTGGCCGGGTCCTTCCGGACGGTGCCGAAGGCGAGTTCGCGGGTGTCGGCGGTGATGCCGAGGCGGCGCAGCGCGGCGGTGTTGAGCCAGGCGGTGTGCACGTCGTAGCTGAGGACCAGGGCGGGGCGGTCGCCGGTGAACGGGTCGAGGTCGGCGGCGGTGGGCATCCGGCCGCCGGGTACGGCGGTGTAGTCGAAGGCCTCGGCCTCGATCCAGTCGGCGCCGGGGTTGCGGTCCAGCCACTCGGTGATCCGGCGGCCGATCTCGGGCAGGTCGGTGGCGCCGGCGAGTTGGACGCAGGCGGCGTCGGAGCCGAGCCGGACGTGGTTGTGGCTGTCGACGAAGCCGGGCACCAGCAGCCGCCCCCGGCCGTCCACCACCTCGGTGTCCGGGCCGGCCAGGGCGCGCCAGTCCTCGCCGTCGCCGACGTGGACGATCCGGCCGTCGCGGACGGCGACCGCCTCGGCGCGCGGGCGGCGGTCGTCCACGGTGTGAACGTGGGCGTTGTGGACGATCAGGTCGGCGGGGCGGTTCACGGGGTCTCCGAAACGGTGGCGGAAGCGGAAGCGGAAGCGGAAGCGGGAGCGGGGGTGCGGTCGGCGGGCGCGGCGGGAGCGTCGGGCCCGCCGGCGTCGGTGCGGCCGGCGTCGGCCTGGTCGGCCGGGAGGCTGAGCACCCAGTGGGTCGCGCTGCGCGGGCGCAGGTAGAGGAACCAGTACAGGACCCCGACGAGCAGCACGGCGAGGGTGATCAGCAGGTCCCGCGGGGCCTGCTGGGTGAGCGCGTAGCCGAGCACCACGGTGGTGAGCACGGGGGCGACGGGCCACAGCGGCATCCGCCAGGCGGCGGCGCCCCGGTGGCGGCCGCGCCGGGCGAGCAGCGCGGCGACGCCGAGCAGCAGGTAGATGACGGCGACGACGACCCCGGTGAAGCCGAGCAGCGCGTCGATCGGCACGGTCAGGGCCAGGACGGCGCCGGGCGCGCCGATCGCGAGCGTGGCGACCCACGGGGAGCCCCAGCGCGGGTGCAGCGTGCCGAGCGCCCGGTTGACCGGGTCGGGCCAGGTGCGGTCACGGGCCGACGCGTACAGCACCCGGCCGTTCTGGATCACCATGACGATGACGGCGTTGAGGATGGCGGCGGCGATGCAGAGGCTGACGAAGGTGCCCACGGTGCTGCCGGCCCAGGAGTCGACGATGGCGACCAGGTCGCCGGCCGCCAGCCGGTCGGGCGAGTCGACCCCGAGGCAGATCGCCACGACCGGGACGGTGATCACCACGACCCCGGCCAGCAACGACCAGAGCACCGTACGGGCGACCGAGCGGCGCGGGTCGCGCAGGTCCTCGGAGAGGTAGACGGCGGTGCCGAAGCCGTTGTAGGTGAACATCGCCACCGCGAGCCCGGAGATCAGCAGCCCGAGGGTGAACGGCCCGGTCCCGCCCTGCCCGTCCGGGACGACGGCGTGCACCAGCGAGGACACCGGCTGGTGGACGTGGGTGAAGCCGAGCACCGCGACGATGCCGGCGGCGAGCACTTCGAGCCCGAGGAAGACGCCGGTGATCAGGGCGTTGGACTTGATGTCCAGGACGCCGACCGCGACGGCCAGCGCCATCACGGCGGCGCCGGCGACCGCCGGGTCCAGCGAGAGCACCGAGCCGAGGTAGTCGGCGGTGCCGAGCGCGATGATCGGCGGGATGACCAGCAGCGAGACGATCGAGATCATGAAGACCAGCCAGCCGGCCAGCCGTCCGAGCACCTGGCCGACGATCGAGTACTCGCCGCCGGCGCTGGGCACCAGGGTGCCGAGTTCGGCGTAGCAGAGGCCGACGCCCAGCGAGAGCACGGCGGCCAGCAGCAGGCTGATCACGGCGCCGCTGCCCTGCGACATCAGCAGCGGGGGCACCACGATGAAGAGCGACGAGGCCGGGGTGACGCAGGACAGGGTCAGCAGGACCCCGCCGAAGACGCCCAGTGAACGGGGGAGCGCCTCGACCGCGGGCCGGGGGGAGCCGGCGGGCTGTGGGGGAGGGGAAGAGACCATCGGGGGACCGGACTCTCTCACGGGGAAGGTGTCCGACCATTGAAGGGTGGGTGAAAAGAAGGCGTCAAGGCCTTTGGGCTGTCATTTCGCCCAAGGAATCGACTGGTGCCTGCGAATCATTTGCTGATCTTGCATGGAGCCTACTGAATGCCTATCGGATGGGCAGATCGTAGGTGTAGGACTCCTTGACGATGTCGAGGTGCACCCAGGACTCCGAGCGCGTCACACCGGGCAGCGCGCGCAGCGTCTCCAGGCCGCGCAGCAGCGCCGGGCGGTCCGGGGCGTCCAGCCCGCAGACCAGGTCGAACCGGCCGTAGCCGGACGCCACGTAGTTGACGCCCGGCAGCGCGGCGGCGGCCTCCGCGACCTCCCGCACCGGCCCGTGCACCCCGAGCCCCACCCCGGCGGCCTCCCGGACGCCGAGCGCGCGCGACTCCACCAGGCCGGTCACGTGCACCGCGCCGACCTCCAGCAGGCGCAGCACCCGCGCCCGGGTGGCCGGCTGGGAGAGGCCGATCCGCTCCGCCAGCGCGGCGAAGCTGGCCCGCCCGTCCGCCTGGAGCAGCCCGAGCAGCCGGCGGTCGGCCTCGTCCAGTGCGGGCAGCGTGCCCGTCCGCGGGGCCGGGGCGGCCTGCGCGTACGCGTCCCGGACCAGCTCGGTGCAACGGAACACCTCCACGCCGCGCACCCCCGCGACCGCGCGCAGCGCGGCGAACTCGCGCTCCAGCGCCGCGTCGTCGGCCACCCTGAGCTCGGCCACCACGCCCTGCGGACCGGCGGTGCAGGAGACGAAGCTGGCCGCCCGCCGCCCGGCCGCCGCCGCGGCCACCGGCCAGGCCGGGCCGGCGACGTCCAGGGAGACGTGGGCGACGGTGGTGATCCCGGCGACGGCCGGCGGCACGATGCCGACGATCCGCACCTCGCCCCGGGTCAGCAGCCGCTGCACCCGGGCCCGCGCGGCCTCCCGGGAGATCTCCAGCAACTCGGCGAGCCGCTGGTAGCTGACGCGGCCGTCGCGCTGGAGTTCGCGTACGAGGGCGGCGTCCGTGGTGTCGAGCACGAGGGGCTCCCGGGGCGGCGGGGTGGCTGGTCCCGGCAATCTATCCGGCCGCTCCCGGGCCCCGGGCACGCGGGTCGGCCGGGCGGGCCGGGGGCGCGGGTTCGGGGCGCTTCGCGCCGGTGGCGGGGACGAGTCCGCTGCCGGTGGAGGGTTACCGCAGGTGGGGCGCGTCGTTGTCCAGGCATGAGAAACGACCTCCAGGCCTTCGCCATCGCGGGTGAAGAAACGATTCCTCATGAGCAGGCCCCGATCTTCACGCACCTTGTCGCGCTCTGGATCGGCTACGGGCGGACGGTGCCCGGCCACGTCGACCACGAATGGCACCGGCTGGTGCAGCCGCCCCGGTTCTCCCCGCCCGTCCTCGTCGCCCCGGGGCAGCCGGAATGACCGGGCGGGAGACGCCGCACGTCCCCCCGCAGCGCTCCGGCGCGGAGGCGACGGCCCTGGACCTCGACCTGCGGGCGGTCGTCTGCCCCGGGCTCAGCGTCTGCGTGAAGGCGCGCCTGCGCTACGACGTGACCGAGCCGTACGCGGTCTACCTGGACAGCCACGTCGACCGGGCCGAGCCGATCACCTGGATGTTCGCGCGGGAGCTGCTGGCGGCGGGGGTGACGCGGGAGGTGGGCATCGGCGACGTGTCGATCCGCCCGGGCACCGGGGAGGACGCCGGCACCGTCCTGGTCGCGCTCGGCGGGGACGAGGGCAGCGTCGTGCTGCGGGCCCGGGCCGCCGAGGTCATGTCCTTCCTCCGGCGCGCGGACGGCCTCGTCCCGCCCGGCCGGGAGCACGAGTACGTCGACCTGGACGGCCTGGTGCGCCGCCTGCTCGACCACGGACGGCCGGGGCCGTGACGGGCCGGGGGCCGGGTCCGAGGCGGGGCCGGCCCGCGCGTTGGGCGGTCGGGGCCCGGGCGGTCGGGGCGGGGTCCCGGTGCGCGCCGTCCCCGGCGAGGCTCGGCGTGGCGCCGGCGGCGCGGGTCGCGCGGACCGCGACACGGTCCGGGTGACGAGGTCGGTGGGCGGGGAGGCGACGACGGCGATCGTGGCCCCGGCGGGGCTCGGCACCACCGGACCGCTGCTGTCACCGCCGAACACCGCGGTCGTGCGTCCGACGGGGCCCGTCAGCCGGAGCCCGTCCCTCCCGGGGCCGCCGGTGACGACGCGCTTCCGGTCGGGTGTGAACGCCACCGGGGTCCGCGGCGTCCCGAGGGCGGCGAGGACGGCGAGGTCACCCACCGGCTCCCCGGCTGCGCCCGTCGCACCGGTTGCCCTGCGGGGGTGTCCCGCCCCTCGGTACCGGGGGCCGGGTTCCCCGCCGAGCGGGAGCGTGCTCTCCCGGTCAGGCGGTCTTGGCGGGCGGGGTCGCGGCCTGCTGCTCGTTCTTCTCCTTGATCCGCACGGCCTCCTTGCGGACCTCGGCCTGGACGGTGCGCTCGCGCTCCAGCCAGGTGGGGTTCTCCGTCTTCAGGGCCTCGATCTGCTCGGTGGTGAGCGCCTCGGTGACGCCGCCGCGGGCCAGGCCCGAGACGGAGACGCCGAGCTTGGCCGCGACGACCGGGCGGGGGTGCGGGCCGTTGCGGCGCAGGTCCTGGAGCCATGCGGGCGGGTCGGCCTGCAGGGTGTTGAGCTCCTCGCGGGAGATCACGCCCTCCTGGAACTCGGCGGGGGCGGCGTTGAGGTAGATGCCCAGCTTCTTGGCGGCCGTGGCCGGCTTCATGGTCTGGGTCGTCTTCGACTTGAGCGGTGTCATGGTCATAAGGGTAAGCGAGTGAGTGGCGGCCCCGATCACGGTCGGTAGCCTTGCAGCGTGACAGAGATGCAGGCGAACCCCTCGTTCCGGCTGGTATACGTTCCGGGCGTGACACCCGGTAAGTGGGTGCGCGTCTGGGAGGAGCGGCTGCCCGACGTCCCGCTCACCCTGGTCGCGGTACCGGTGGAGGACGGCGCGCGGACGCTGCTGGAGGACGCCGCCGACGCCGGGCTGGTCCGGCTCCCGGTCGACCGGGACAGCCTGAGCGCGATCCCGCTCTACACCGAGACCACGGTGATCGTCTTCCCGAAGGACCACTGGCTGGCGGCGGCCGACGAGGTGGCCGTCACCGACCTCGCCGAGGAGGTCGTCTTCCACCCGCTGGACGACACCCTGGACTGGCAGGGCCTGCCCGGACGCCCGGCGATCGAGCGCCCGGCCACCACGGCGGACGCGATCGAACTGGTGGCGGCGGGGGTCGGCGTCCTCCTCGTCCCGCAGTCGCTCGCCCGGCTGCACCACCGCCGGGACCTCACCTTCCGGACGGTGGCGGACGCACCGCAGTCGCAGATCGCCCTGGCCTGGCAGCTGGACCGGACGACCGACCTGATCGAGGAGTTCATCGGCATCGTCCGGGGCCGGACGGTCAACAGCTCGCGCGGACGGGGCCAGACGGCTCCCGCGGCCGACCAGCCGAAGCAGAAGCCCGGCGCGGCGGCCGGCCGGCCGCGCGCCGGCTCCGGCAAGGCCGCGGCGGGGGGCAGGGCGGGCGCCGGGGGCAAGGCGGCCGCCGGCGGCAGGTCCGGGGGCGGGAAGTCCGGCGGCGGCAAGCCCGCCGCCGGGAAGTCGGGCGGCGGCAAGGCCGGCGCCGCCCGCAAGGGCCGCCCCCGCCGCTCCTCCTGAGCCACCCCGTCGGCCTCCGCCCCCGCCCCGGCTCCCGCCCGGCGAGGACGGAGGCCGACGGCGTGCCGGACCGGTCCCCGCCCGGGGGCTTCGTCCGTCCTGGCGGGGATGGGGCCGGAGCGGCTACGGGCGGACCGCTCCGTGCTCCAGGTAGACGGTCGCGGACCGCGTCCTGGCGGCGCAGGCGGCGTGGACGCGTCGGGCGAGGCGCGGAACGAGGAGTTCGTCGAGCCGGCCGGTGGGGTGGAAGGCGTACTCGCCGATCTCCACCCGGTCGACGGCGATGCGGTCCAGCTCGTCGGGCGGGAGGACGCCGCCGTCGAAGACGAGGAGGAGCTTGTCGCCCTCGTCGGGGTGGGGTGCCCAGTCGGCGACGAGCAGGCGGCCGAGCGGCGGGGTGATGCCGAGCTCCTCCCCGACCTCGCGGGCCGCGCCCTCGCTCGGGGTCTCTCCGGCGTGGAGGTAGCCGCCGGGGATCTCCCAGCCGGGCTTGTAGGTCGGCTTCACCAGGAGGACGCGGTGGTCCGGGTCGAAGAAGAGCACGCCGGCGGCGGTCCGGGGCCGGGCCACGACCTCGTGGAACGGGGAGTCGCTCATGGCGACGACCGTAGCCGCTGCGTGAAGCCGGCCGGCGAACGGCCGGCGTCGCCGGGCCGGCGGCGGACCCGGCCGGAGCCGGTGGACGCGATCGGGTGCCGGTGATCGGAGCCCGTGGCTCCGCTTCCCGGTGCACTGCGGGGTCGTCCGGCGGTGGTGACCGGATCGACCATCACCCTTGCCCGGAAAGTGACTTGACGGACAGCCAGATCTCGGCCGGATTCATGCGGATTGTACGATGAGGCGTATGGGACCCTTGAAGCCCGACTATCCCGAGATGGCCGTCGGCCTGATCTGCTTCTTCCTCCTCTTCGGCGTTCTCGGTCGGATCCTGCTGCCCCGCCTCGAACGCACCCTCGCCCGCCGACGGGACGCCATCGAGGGCGGGGTCGAACGCGCGGAGGCAGCTCGGGCCGAGGCGGAACGCACCTTCCTGGAGTACAAGCAGGAGCTCGCCGCCGCCCACCACGAGGCCGCCCGGATCCGCCAGGAGGCCGCCGAGCAGGGCGCCGCGCTGCTCGCCGCGGCCCGCGAGGAGGGCCAGCGCGAGCGGGCCGGACTCCTCGCCACCGCGCACGCCCAACTCGCCGTGGACCAGGCGCTGGCAGCGGTCTCCCTCCAGGCGAACGTCGGCGAACTCGCCACCGAGCTGGCCGGCCGGATCGTCGGCGAGCCGCTCGACGCCTTCGCCGCGCGGCGCGGCACGGTCGAGCGGTTCTTCGCCGAGCGCTGACCGCGCACGACCAGCACGCCCCGGGTCCTGTCCGGCCGATCCGGCCCGGCAGGACCCGAGGCGTTCAGGCCGTGGTCGGCCGGGCAGGACCCGATCGCGAGGCCCGCGTCGCCGCCGGCCACCGAGGGGGCTCGCCGGGAGTTCCGCGGCCGGGCCAGGCGAGGTCGTCGACGGCGAGGAACGGCTCGCCCGCCACGGTCGCCGGGGTCGCCCCGCCGACTACCGCGCCGTTCCGGGCGCGACGGTCGCGTTGCTGCCCGGTCTCGGACACTCACCCCTCCTCGAGGATCCGCCCCGGACCGCCGCGCCCCTGCTGGCCTTCACCACGATCCACGCCGTACGGGCGGACTGAACGACGAGCAGGGGTGCCACGCGCGGCGGTGGCCCCCGTGGAGGACGCGGAGGGCCACCCGCGCGGGCGTGGAAAAGTGCTGGCCGCGGCGAGGCTCCCGCTGGCATGCTGGCCGGGTGGAGAGACCGGAGATCTGGCTGAGCATCGCCCCCGACCTGCACGTCTTCCTCGCCGCCGGGCGGAGGTCGGAGCGGATCGCGCTGCGAACCGACGGGGCCTCGACGCTCGGACACGTGGTGGAGTCCCTCGGCGTTCCGCTCACCGAGGTCGGCACCCTGCTCGCGGACGGCCGGCCGGTGGCCGGCTCCCACATTCCCGTGGACGGCGAGCTGATCTCGGTGCAGGCCGTGCGCAGGCCCCAACCGTTCGCCGAGCCGCCGCGGTTCCTGCTCGACGTCCACCTCGGGACGCTCGCGCGCCGGCTGCGGCTGCTGGGCGTCGACGCCGCCTACGAGAACCCGGACATCGGCGACGCGGCGCTCGCCGCGCGCTCGGCCGCCGAGCAGCGGGTGCTGCTCTCGCGCGACCGGGGCCTGCTGCGGCGGCGCGAGATCTGGGCGGGCGCCTATGTCTACAGCCACCGGCCCGCCGACCAGCTGCGGGACGTCCTGTCGCGGTTCGCGCCCCCGCTCGCCCCGTGGAGCCGCTGCACCACCTGCAACGGGACGCTCCGGACCGTCACCAAGACCTCGGTGCAGGACCAGCTCCAGGACGGTACCGAGCGGTCGTACGACGCGTTCGCGCAGTGCACCGACTGCGGGCAGGCCTACTGGCGGGGCGCGCACCATGCCACCCTGGAGGCCATCGTGGCCGATGCCGTCCGGGAGTTCGGGGCCCCGGCGGTCGCCTGAGCTGAGCTGGACGTGGACCTGGGCCTGGGTCTGAGCGGGGCCTGGGCCTGAGCGGGCCGGCTGCGGTGCCGCTCAGGCGCGGGCGCCCGCCTCGGCGCGGGCGTGCAGCAGGCCGGTGACGAGTGCGTCGGCGGCGGGCCCGAGGAGGTCCCGGGCGCCGGGGGACGGCTCCAGACCGCGCACCAGGGCGATACCGATCTCGGCGGCCTCGCCCGGGCCGACGCACCCGGCCCGCCCCGCCCCGGTGGCCCGCTCCGCCTCCCCGAGCGGGCCAGCCTCCCCGAACAGGCCGGCGAACAGCCCGGTGAGCAGCTCCCGCAGTTCGCTGCCGAAGGCGGCACACGCGGGTGCGAACAACCGGGCCCCGCCGTCCAGCAGTTCGGCGGTGTGCGGGGAGTCCCCGGCGAGGGTCAGGGCGAGGTCGAGCTTGGCGGCGAGGACGCCGCGGACGCGCTCGGCGTGCGGGACGCCCGGTGCGGCGGCGGCCCGCCGGGCCCGCGCGAGCGCCTGCCGGTGCAGGCGCTCGCCGAGCTGCCGGAAGGCGTCGTCCTTGCCGCGGACGTACTGGTAGACCGCCGACCGGGACACGCCCATGGTGCCGGCGATGTCGTCCATCGTCGTGCGCCGTACGCCGTACCGGGTGAGGCAGGTGTAGGCGGCGTCGAGGACCTCGTCGAGCCGGTCGGCGGCCACGGCCGTCAGGCCAGCTTCTTGAGCAGCTCGGTGGCGAGCGGCGCGGAGGAGGACGGGTTCTGGCCGGTGACCAGGTTGCGGTCGACGACCACCTTCGGGGCCCACGGCTCGCCCTCCTGGAAGTCGGCGCCGGCCGCGACCAGGCGGTCCTGGAGCAGCCACTTCGCCTTGTCGGCGAGGCCGGCCTGGATCTCCTCGGCGTTGGTGAAGCCGGTCAGCCGGTAGCCCGCGAAGGCGTTGCCGCCGTCCGGCAGCTCGGCGGCCAGCAGCGCGGCCGGGGCGTGGCAGACCACCCCGAGCGGCTTGCCGGAGGCCAGGGCGTCGACCAGCAGGCGGCCGGAGACGGGGTCGACGGCGAGGTCCTCCATCGGGCCGTGGCCGCCCGGGTAGAAGACGGCGTCGTACTCGGCGAGGTCCACGTCCTCCAGTCGCACGGGGTGCCGGAGCTCGGTGAAGGCCTCCAGGCCGGCCGCGATGTCGTCGGCGCCCTCCTGGCCGCCGTTGAACTCGGGGGCCAGGCTGCCCTGGTCGACGGTCGGGACGACCCCGCCCGGCGTGGCGACGGTGACGTCGTGGCCGGCGGCCTTGAACGCCCGGTAGGGGGCGACGGCCTCCTCGGCCCAGAAGCCGGTGGGGTGCCGGGTGCCGTCGGCGAGCGTCCAGTAGGTGGCGCCGGTGACGACGAAGAGGATCTTCGACATGCGGGGGCTCTTCTCTGCGGGCGGGCCCGACGGGCCCGGGAGTACGGTCTGACGCCCTGGAACCACTGACGTTCCGAGTGCGGACCGTCAGTTCGGCGATGGACCCGACGATAGGCCGGGCGCCCCGACGGTCACCAATGGCAGATCCGATGAGTGCCATAGGCATTCCAATGGGTCTCGGGGACTAGGCTGGTCGGGTGAACCACCCCGACGCCGAGCGGCCCGCACCTCCTCCGGCACTGCCGTCCGGGCCCGCCGACCTCAACCTGCTGCGCACCTTCCTGGCCGTCCACCGGGCCGGGTCGTTCACCGCCGCCGCCCAGGTGCTGGGCCTCTCCCAGCCCACGGTGACCACCCAGATCCGCGCCCTGGAGCGTCAGGGCGGGCGCGAGCTGTTCGAACGGCTGCCGCGCGGGGTGGCCCCGACTCCGGTGGCGGACGAGCTCGCCGCCCGGATCGCCGGGCCGCTCGACGCGCTCGCGGCCGCCACCGGTACCGGCGTCCACCCCGGGGCCGGGGCCGAACCCGTCCACCTGGCCGGGCCCGCCGAACTGCTCGGCACGCTCGTGCTGCCCGCGCTCGCCCCGCTGGTCGCCGAGGGCGTGCGGCTGCGGGTGACCGCGGGCCTGACCGATCCGCTGCTGGAGGAGCTGCGCGCGGGCCGGTACGACCTGGTCATCGCGACGAGCCGACCGCGCGGGCGCACCCTGTCGGCCGTGCCGCTGGGGGACGAGGAGTTCGTGCTGGTCGCCGCGCCGGTCTGGGCCGAGCGCGTGCGCGGGCGGCTCGCGGCGGAGGGCCCGGCCGCCCTGCACGAGGTGCCGCTGGTCGCGTACGCCGAGGACCTGCCGATCGTCCGCCGCTACTGGCGGCACGTGTACGGCCGCCGGCTCAGCTGCCGGGCCGCCCTCACCGTGCCCGATCTGCGTGGCGTCGTCGCCGCCGTCGCCGCCGGGGCGGGCTTCGCGGTCGTCCCGCGCTACCTCTGCGCGGACCGGCTGGCCGACGGCGGGCTGGTCCTGCTGGAGGACCCGGAGGACCCGCCGATCAACACCGGCTACCTCGTCCAGCGCCCCGGCGCGGAGGCGGGCCCGCAGCTGACCCGGGTCCGTGACCACCTGCTGGCGGCCGCCCGGACGTGGTGACGGCCCGGCCCCGCCCGCCGGTTCGCCGGAGGCTGCGAGAGCCCCGGACCGGGCCCCGGACCAGGGGTCGGACCAGGGCCGCGTCCCTTGACAGGTGGTTCGGGTGCTGGATTACTTGGCCTGTCGAACGCTGACCGAATGATCGGTCGGTGCCTGAGGTGGGGCGGAGACGGCGAAGGAGACGCGATGAGCGCTGGAGCGACCGGACCGGCCCGCTCGGATGTGCGCCGGGGGGAGCCGCTCCCGGCCGAGCTGCTCGACGCCGGGGAGCGGATGACCGGCGAGGAGCTGGCGGAGCACCAGCTGAAGCACCTCCGGGCCACCCTGCGCCACGCGTACGACCAGGTCGAGCTCTACCGGCGGAAGTTCGACGCGGCCGGGGTGGCTCCCGAGGACTGCCGGACCCTCGCCGACCTGGCCCGGTTCCCCTTCACCACCAAGGCCGACCTGCGGGAGGGCTACCCCTTCGGGATGTTCGCCGTCCCGATGGAGGAGGTCCGGCGGATCCACGCCTCCAGCGGCACCACCGGCCGGCCCACCGTGGTCGGGTACACCGACCACGACCTCTCGGTCTGGGCCGATGTCGTGGCCCGTTCCATCCGGGCGGCCGGCGGCCGGCGCGGCCACAAGGTGCACGTCGCCTACGGGTACGGGCTGTTCACCGGCGGCCTGGGCGCGCACTACGGCGCCGAGCGGGCGGGCTGCACCGTGATCCCCGCCTCGGGCGGCATGACGGCCCGGCAGGTGCAGATCATCCAGGACTTCCGGCCCGAGATCATCATGGTCACCCCCTCCTATCTGCTCACCCTCCTCGACGAGTTCGAGAAGCAGGGCGTCGATCCGCGCGGTACTTCGCTGCGGGTCGGCATCTTCGGCGCCGAGCCGTGGACGGAGGCGATGCGCCGCGAGATCGAGGAGCGGATGGACATCCACGCCGTCGACATCTACGGCCTCTCCGAGGTGATGGGCCCGGGTGTGGCCCAGGAGTGCGTGGAGACCAAGGACGGGCTGCACATCTGGGAGGACCACTTCTACCCGGAGGTGGTGGACCCGCTCACGGACCGGGTGCTACCGGACGGCGAGAGCGGCGAGATCGTGTTCACCTCGCTGACCAAGGAGGCGCTGCCCGTCATCCGGTACCGCACCGGCGACCTCACCCGCCTGCTGCCCGGGACGGCCCGGCCCGCCTTCCGGCGGATGGCGAAGGTCACCGGCCGCTGCGACGACATGATCATCCTGCGCGGGGTGAACGTCTTCCCCACCCAGATCGAGGAGATCCTGCTCCGCACCCCCGCCGTGGCGCCGCACTTCCAGCTCCGCCTCACCCGCCGGGGCCGGCTGGACCACATGGCGGTCCGCGTCGAGGCCCGCCCCGACGCCGCGCCCGAGCAGCGGGAGGCCGCCGCGTCGGCGATCGCCCGGGGCGTGAAGGACGGCGTCGGCGTCACCGTGGAGGTCGAGGTGGTGGACCCGTACACGCTGGAGCGCTCGGTGGGCAAGATCCGCCGGGTGACGGACCTGCGGGAGCGGTGAGCGGGGCGGGCGCGTGCGGCGGGGGCGTCGCGGCGCAGGCGCGCGGGCGCGGTCGGAGGCCGTCGCTCACTTCTCGACGAGGACGATGTCCTCGATCTTGCGGGTCATCCTGATCGTGTTGCCGTTGATCTCGACGACGTGCTGGAGCCCGGTGACGGAGGTGGTCTGCTCGGGGAGGAAGAACTCCTCGCCCGCACCGGCCAGATAGGCGGGGAAGCAGGTGAGGGAGGGCCCGAAGAGGCGGATGTAGTCCGCGAGGCGGCGGAAGAGCTTCGGCAGGATCACCTGGTGGTCGGTGATCGAGGCGAGGTCGTCGATGGTGGCGCCGTCGGTGGTGACGTCGTGGGCCCAGACGCTGGTGGGCGCCTTCGTCGCCCGCGCCTGCTGGGAGGTGGCGGTCATGTCGAGGCGCAGCTCGTCGGGGAGGTTGTTGTAGAAGGTCGGGTAGACCAGGCCGAGTTCCAGCAGGTGGTGGTTGGCGGTCTGGTGCAGCAGGGCCGGGGGCACGTCGATCCGCCGGCCGTTCGGGACGTTCGCCGGGAGGTCGCCCCGGCCGACCAGCGCGACACAGCGGCCGTAGGTGTCGGCACCGCTGGCGAGGACGAATCCGCGGACGGTCTCGGGGGTCGAGCCGGTGACCTTCCCGTCCTCGCCCCGGACCACGTCGCTGAAGCCCAGCCAGGAGATCAGCTCGTCGCGGGCGCCGGCGGCGCCCAGGTCCATCGGCTGGTGGACGGGGTCGGGGCTGACACCCGGGTAGTGGGTCTCCAGGGCGTCGATGCCCTCCATGCGGATCTTGCCGCCGCCGCGGCTGTTGCGTTCGACCCGGTTCTTGCCGGGCACGTCGCACCAGAAGCCCGGATCCTGCGGAAGGAAGTGCACGGTGTCCCCGTCGGGCTCGCTGCCGATGAGCCGGTACGTTCCCTTGATCGCCAGCATGGGCACGGGTTGCCTCCGGAAGGTGGGTGATGGGGCACTCATTGTTGCTCCGGGCCCGAACCGGTCCGGTGACCGGCGGCGATGCATTCGGGTGCCGCGACGCGTGCGGAGGTGCGGCGGGGGCGCGCGACCGGAGATCGGCGCCGTGCCCGTACGGGTGAGCCCTCTACGATGTGGCCATGAGCGGGAGCCTTCGGCTATCAGGTGCACATCGGTCGCAGCAGCCGGGCGACCAGCAGCGGCCGGGCGACCAGCAGCGGCCGGGCGACCAGCAGCGGCCGGGCGACGAGCAGCTGCCTGGTGCTGAGCAGCCGCCTGGCACTGAGTCGCGGCCCGGCGACGACGGGCGGCCCGGTGGCACCGGACAGCCGGGGAACGACGAGCGGCTGGAGACGGCGGCCGCCATCCTCGCACTGCTCGCCGACCGCACCCGGCTCGCGCTGATGCAGCGCCTCGGAGAGGGCGAGGCGGACGTGACGACGCTGACCGAGGCGTGCGGCGCCGCGCGGCCGTCGGTCAGCCAGCACCTGGGCAAGCTCCGGCTGGCGGGCCTGGTCACCACCCGCAAGGACGGGCGCCGCGTGGTCTACGCCCTGCGGCACGGGCATCTGCGCCGGCTGGTCAACGAGGCGCTCAATGTCGCCGACCACCAGATCAGCGGGCTGCCGCCGCACGACTGAGCGGCCGGTACCGAGCCGGTTGCCAGCCCGGCCCGGCCCGGCCCGGCCCGGCCCGGCCCGGCCCGGCCCGGCCCGGCCCGGCCCGGCCCGGCCCGGCC